>JASHPB010000078.1 GCA_030038355.1 Candidatus Binataceae bacterium | reverse complement strand
GACTGAATCCCCGCGATGCGCCGAGCGATCGCGCGGCCAATGAAGCCGCTGCCGCCGGCGATCGCAACGTTCCGGCTCTCCATCTGCTGCTAGCCGCTCCGCCAAGCGGCTTTGAACGGTGCGCGCCGGACCATTTCGCCCCGTCCACGACGCGCGTCTTCGTGGCGATCGGTGACGATCACCTCACCGCGCGAAATCGTGATCGCGGGCCATCCCGTGACCTCGAAGCCCTCGAATGGATCGTAATCGGCACGCGAGTGCATCTCTTGGCTGTGCACGGTCACCTTGCGCTCAGGATCGAAGACGACCAGGTCAGCATCGGAGCCTTCGGCAATCACGCCCTTCTTTGGATACATCCCGAAGATGCGCGCGGGATTGGTTGCGACCAGATCGACCATGCGCGCGAGCGAGATGCGGCCCTTGGCAACGCCTTCCGAATAAAGCATTGGAACAAGCGTCTCGAGGTTCGACATCCCGGGCATGACACGCGTGAAGCGGCTGGCTGATAGCTTGTTTTCAAGCGTCCAACTGCAGTGATCGGTCGCAACCACGTCGACCGTGCCGTCGGCCAGCGCCGCCCAGATCGCATCGCGATGCTCCGCGGCGCGAAGCGGAGGATAGCCGACATAGCGCTCGCCGTGCGGTTCGAGCAAACGTTCTTCGGTCAAATAGAGGTAGATCGGCCGCGTCTCCGCGAGCACGGCGCGGCCGTTGTCGCGCGCGCGGCGAATGGCTGCGATCGCGTCACGCGAGGACAGATGAACGAAATAGGCGGGCGCGCCGGTCACCTGCATCATTGCGAGCGCCCGCTTGACCGCGGCGCTTTCGCTGAGGGGCGGGCGGCTCGCGGCGAAATGCTCGACGCTTTCCTTGCCGGCCCGCAGCAGCATCTCGGTGCAGTAGCCGATGAGGTTCTCGTCTTCGGCGTGAATCGTCAGCAGCGCGCCGGACTCACCCGCGACTCGAAACGCGCGCAGGAAATCGCGGGCGCGCGCCTCGAAATTCATCATCATGAAGATCTTGAAGCTGGTGAACCCCTGCTCGACCATCCGCGGAATCTCGGCGATCGCCTCGCGCGTCGGATCGAGCAGAGCGATGTGGAAACTGTAGTCGATAATGGCGCGGCCCTCGGCCTTGGCGCGCCACTTCGCTACCGCGGTCGCGAGCGTGCCGCCGCGCTCCTGGAATGCGTAGTCGACGATCGTCGTCACGCCGCCGGCAGCGGCTGCTATCGTGCCGGATTCGAAATCGTCGATCGTGTGGAGGTTGAACATCTCGGCGTCGAGATGCGTATGCGGGTCAACGGCGCCCGGAAGGAGCAGCTTGCCACGCGCGTCAATCGTCTTCGATGCAGCCGCGAGCGACCCCGGCCGCGCGATCTGCGCGATCCTGCTGCCGTTAATGCCAACCTCAGCGGGCGCCACGCCCGCGCGCGTCACTGCGGTTGCGCCTGTGATCGCGAGGTCGAACACAAGCTACTCGCCCGCTCAGTGCGGCTTGGTCCTGGTGCGTGAACCGACTTGCCGCACCCTGCGACGGCGGCCTTCATCATGCTCGGACGGCTTCGTCCGCTGATGCGTCTCAGGCAGCGCTCCGGCCGCGAGCGGCGTGAGCATGAAGCGTGAAATCTCCGGTGGGCAGTTGATCCGGATGCGGAGCCAGAAAGTGCCAAGTCCGCGATTGGTGTAGATGTAGAAATCCTCGTAGGCGTTGAGGCCGGCGTAGAACTGCTTGCCGATCTTCAGGATCGATTTGAGGGGCGAGCCATAGAACGGAATCCGCACCACACCGCCATGCGTGTGCCCGCTCAGCATCACGCCGGGCTTCAGATGACGCGTATAGAGAGCGGTGTCAGGATTGTGCGCGAGCACGATCGTCGCGTCATGCGCCCCGACGCCCGCAAATGCGCGCGCAGGCTCGGCGCGCCGCGACCACAGATCGTCGATGCCAACGACCGTCAGTTCGTCGCCACGAAGGCGGACGCGGCGATGCTCATTGATAAGGACGTCGGCGCCCGCATGCTTTAGCGCGGAAATGATCTGATCGGCCGATGACCAGTGATCATGATTGCCGAGAATTGCGAACACCCCCTGGCGCGGCTTCAGATGCCGAAGGGCATCGCGAAAATCGCCGAGGTAGTGGCGCATGGTGTCGGGCCCGGAAAAGTAGTCACCGGTCAGGAAAACGAAATCCGGCCGTTGCCGATTGATCAGCTCGACAGCGCCATGCAGGCGCTGCAAATCCTCGTCGCGGTCCACGTGAAAGTCGCTAATCTGGCAGGCAATGACGCCGGCCAGAGCCTTGGGCAGAGCACGCACGGGCAGGTTGACTTCCGATACGCGGAGCTCATCGAGGGTGCGCCGCCACATCCGATGCAGCGGGCGCAGCGGCAGCGGAGGCTTGCGCCGCGATTCAGCCTCGTGCGGCTGGTTTCTTGCCAATCCTGCGGTGGCCATCAGATCAGAACGATTAGAATACCTCTAACAGGCGCCGAAAGGTACTGACCTCGATTACCCGCCCGTCGACGCGCACAATTTCTTCTTCCTCGAGGTCCCAGGTCTGCGGATGCGGGATAAAGACGGCGCGGAGGCCCGCCCTCACGGCCGGGTTGATATCCGAACGCGGGCTGTTGCCGATCATGTACGTCGCATCGGGATCGAGCGCCGCCTCGAGCACCAGTTGGCGGTACGCTTGCTCGTCCTTTTCGCGCGGAGTCTCGACGCGCGAGAAGAGATGCGCGAGACCTGAACGCTCGAGCTTCAGCATTTGCTCGTCGCGCTGCCCTTTCGTGAACATCAAAATCTTATGCCGCTGCGCGAGTTCAGTGAGCGTCGCCGCGACACCCGGCAGCAGCTCGCAGTGTCGGTCGATCAAGCTTGCGCCGATGCGCTCGATCTCTTCGCGCAGACGCGCGTATGGGTCGCCAGGCACCAACTCGGAAGCCGCGCGATGCAGCGCGATCACATAAGGACGGCGTCCATAGCCATGAGTCTTGATCAGCTCGAGCTCGGCGCGCCGGACCGCCGCGTGGACCTTCGTGCGATCTACGGGCCGCCCCGAATCTATCACCGCGACGGCGAACTCATCGAAGGCTTCGAGGAAGTGGATGTTCGAATCCCAGAGTGTGTCGTCCGCGTCGAATATCAAATTGAGCGGCGAGCCGTGACGCGACCCCATCATTATCAAGCGTAACGCCAACCGCCGTGCGTCGCAAACTTCGCAGCCGCGCGTCATCGTGGAGGCGCGGCCGGCAAAACGATCAGCGCTCCTGTAGATGGATTACGACCAACATACACTTCGGTTTCGTACACCTCGCGCAAGTTTTGCGGGGTGAGCACCTCGTCCGGGCGGCCGCATCCGATTATGGTGCCGTGCTTGATCAGGATCACGCGATCAGCCCAGACTGCGGCGGCATTCAGATCGTGCAAGGTTGCGATCACGCTCATGGCCTCGGAAGTACAGAGCTCTCGGAAAAGCATGAGGATCTCCGCCGCGTGCTTGAGATCGAGGAACGCGGTCGGCTCGTCGAGCAGCGCGACCCTCGGCTCCTGCGCGAGCGCTCGCGCGAGAAATACTCTCTTGCGTTCGCCGCCGGAGAGTTCCTGTACGTGCCGATCGGCAAGCGGGAGCAAGCCGATGCGCTCGAGGGCACGGCGCGCAATTTCGAGATCGCGCGGACTCTCGAAATGAAATGCGCCGACGTGCGGCGCCCGCCCCATCAGGACGATTTCGAGCACGGTGAATCGGAATGCCAGCGGATTTTCCTGGCTCACCATCGCAACTGCGCGCGCGAGCTCGCGGCGGTCGTAGGAGCCGATCGCGCGGCCCAGCAGATCGATCTCGCCGCTCCACGAGCGCAGCGTGCCAGCCGCAACTTTCAGCAGCGTAGATTTGCCGGCGCCGTTGGGCCCGACGATCGCGAGAATTTCGCCTGGCGCGACTTCGAAGGACACCTCATGCAGCACCTGCGTGCCGCCGTAGCCGGCCGCCAGGCCGGATGCGCGTACCGCAGTCGGCGCGGCGCTCATAGCGAGAATGGATGCCGCCCTTCGCGGCGCAGCATATAAATGAAGAATGGACCGCCACATAGCGCCGTGATCGCGCCGACAGGAATCTCGGCCGGGGCGATCGCAATCCGAGCGACGAGATCGGCGGCGACCAGGAACGCCGCACCGCCGATCAACGATGCGGGCAGCAGCAGGCGATGATCGGCTCCCAGAGCCAGCCGGAGTACATGGGGCACGATCAATCCGACGAAGGTGATAATCCCGCTCACCGAAACTGCCGCGCCGATCATGACCGAGGTCGCGAGAAAGACGACGCGGCGCACGCGCTCAACGTCGACACCCAGCTCCGCTGCAGCCTCGTCGCCGAGCGCAAGCAGATTCATATCGCGCGCGTAGAACATCAGCGCCATGAACCCCGCGATGCCGAGAATCGTGACCGTGACGACCTCGCCATAAGTAGGAGCCTCGAGGCTGCCCATCAGCCAGAACAGGATGCTGTGCGTGTAGTAGAAGTCAACGACGCTGTTGACGAGCATGATCGCCGCGCCCCAAAAGGCGTTGAAGATCACGCCGACCAGGAGCAGCGTCAGCGGCTCGAGCTGGCCGTCAACAATCGCGAGGCGATAGACGGCGACCGTCGAAAGGAGCGCCGCTCCGAAGGCAAAGAGCGGCACGACAAGTTCGCTGCCGCCGAGTCGCGAGAACATCACGAGTGCGACGATCGCGCCGAGCGCGCCGCCGCCCGAGATGCCGAGGATGCCGCCCTCAGCCAGCGGATTGCGCACGAGCGCTTGCAGAGCCGCTCCGACCGACGCGAGGATGGCACCAATCGCGATTCCCATCAGGATTCGAGGCAGACGTGCGGCAAAGAAGATGGCGTGGTCCGGACTCGATGCGTCGCTGAATGCGCGCAGGAGATTGATATGTACGCTGCCGAACGCGGCCGCGACGAGCGACGCGAAAATCACGATCACGAGGAGAACCGCGAGCGTTGAGAGCATCCGCGCTCGTGTCAGATGCGCGCCCGACAGGCCAAGTTCCGCCGTAGATTCGCGCGCCGGCGGTTCACGACGAAACGGCGCGGCAACGCTCATCGCGCGCTCACCTTCGGCGGCGCGAACGCTGACGGATGAATCAGCGCCGCAAGAATTTCCAAGGAATGGCCGACACGAGGTCCGGCGTGCAGTATCGGATCATCGGGATAGCCGAAGACGCGCTTATCCTTGACCGCGGGAATAGACGGATATCGATCCCAGAAGTGGGCGGGCGCGCCTGGATCGGAGCCCATCGTGCCGTCGAGAATCACCTCCGGGCGCATCGCGATGATGTACTCGAAACTGAGCTGCGGCCACTGCTCACCCGACAAGTCGGCGATATTGTCGGCGCGCGCGAGGCGGAGCAAATCGTCGAGGAAGGTGCCGCGCCCGACCGCAACCAAAGGCTGATGACCAACGAGCATCAGCACGCGCACGGGAGGCTGGTCCGCGACCACCTTGCGCACCGCGCCAACCTGCGAATCGATCCTCGCGATGAGTTGCGTCGCTTCGGTGCGGTGCCCGGTCGCGTCGCCAAGCTTGCGGATACTGAGCTCAATTTCGTCGAACGATTGGTCCCTCGCCAGCACAACTTGAAGACCCATCGATTTCAAGGCGCGGAGTTCGCGCTGATCCGACGATAAGTTGAGGCCGATGATCAACGTCGGACGGAGCGCGATGATCGCTTCGAGATTCGGCGTGAGGAAGGTTCCGACCTTCGGCAGTTTCAGGACTTCCGGCGGATAATCGCAGTATTGGGATACGCCGACGACATCCGGGCCGGCCCCGAGTGCGAACAGCGTCTCGGTAACCGACGGCGCCAGCGAAACGATACGCATTGGCGCGGCGAGCGCGCACCTCGCGGCGAGCGCCGTAAGCAAAGCCAGGAAAAAGAACGTGCGCGATACGCGCCCGAGCGAGGCGACCACCTTGCGAAGTTATCCGATCTCGGCGCGCCCGGTAAGCTATCAGCGGTGGACCGCGGCGCGCGGCTCAACTAGCCTCCTCGTGACAAGGAGCGATTCGAGCAAGTGTTCAAGTTCGCCGTTTGTATCAAGCAGATTCCTTTGATCGAGGAAGCCAACTTCGACGCCGCGACCAAGACGATCAAGCGTGACGGGCCCAACGTCATCAGTGCCTTTGACCTTCGCGCGATTTCACTCGCGGCCGAGTTGAAGGCCAAGCACGGGGGCGAAGCAACCGTGGTCACGATGGGCCCGCCGCAGGCTCGCGACGCGCTTATCGATGCGCTCGCGATGGGAACGGATAAGGCGGTCCACCTGAGCGATCGCGCGTTCGCCGGTTCCGATACGCTCGCGACCGCGCGCGTGCTCGCGACGTGGCTGAAGCGCGAGAAGTTCGACCTCGTGCTGCTCGGCAAGTATTCGCTCGATGCCGAGACCGGGCAGGTCGGCCCTGAGATAGCCGAATTGATCGGTGCGGCGCAGATCACCGGCGCGCGCAAGCTCGTGATCGATGGAACGACGGTTCGCGCCGAGCGCGAGAGCGACCAAGGCTACGATGAAGTCGAAGCCGCTCTGCCGGTGGTCATTACCTGCGCGGAACGCGTCGCCCAGCCGATCAAGGTCAAGCCCGGCGCGGCTGACGAAGCGAAGACCAAGCCGCTCGCGGTACTGAGCGCGGGCAATCTTGGCGCTGATCCCCGTCAGATGGGAATCGCGGGCTCGCCAACCTGGGTCGAGGAGATTCGCTTCATCGAGACCCCAAACAGCACTTGCAAGATGATCGATGCGAGCGACCCCGAGCGCGCAGCGGCCGCGGTGATCACCGAACTGGATGAAAGCGGCGCGCTTGCTGAGCCAACGCACACGCGGCGGAAGATCGCTGACATCGTTCGCCCGAGCGCCTCGCGGCGCGACGTCTGGATCGGATGCGAAACCGATCTCGCAGGACGCATAACCCGCGGCACGCTGGAATTGTTGTCGGCGGGCGACGAACTGGCCTCGAAGCTGGGCGGCGCGCTCGTCGCGCTTGGTTTCGGCGCTTCGCTCGCAAAGCATGGCGGTCTGCTCGCCAGCTACGGCGCGGACAAAATCATCGCGATCGATCATCCCGCGCTCGCGTCCTACACGCCCGAGGCTGCCGCCGACGCCGTCGCGCGCCTCGTTACCGAGCGCGAACCGTGGGGACTGATTCTCGGCGCGACCGAGCGCGGACGCGATTGGGGACCGCGCCTGGCAGCGCGGCTCGGTCTGGGTCTTACTGGTGACGCGATCGCGATCGAGCTCGACCGCGAGAATCGCATGGTCGCACTCAAGCCTGCGTTCGGCGGCAATATCGTCGCGCCGATTTTCTCTAAGACCTATCCGCAGATGGCGACGGTCCGCCAGGGCGTGCTCGAACTTGCCGATCCGTCCCAAACGAAAGTGGCGGCGATCGAAATCGCACGGCCCGGCGTCGCCGCGCCGAAGAGCCGGCTTATCGCAGAACATTCGCTGCTCGACATTTCGCTGCGGCCGCTCGAAGGCGCCGATGTTGTCGTGGGCGTTGGAGTTGGAATCGGCGGACCCGAAGGTGTCGCGCAAGTGAGCGAGTTCGCGCGCGCGATCGGCGCCGCGCTGTGCGCGACGCGCCGCGTGACGGATCAAGGATGGGTTCCGCGTCAGCTACAGGTAGGTCTGACGGGCAAATCGATCGATCCGCGTCTCTACTTCGCGCTCGGCGTGCGTGGCGCGGCGAATCACACGTGCGGATTGAAGCGCGCGCAGACGATCGTCGCGCTGAATAACGACCCCGAGGCGCCGATTTTCGAGCGCGCGAACATCGGTCTCGTCGCTGACTGGACGACGATGCTGCCGCCGCTCAAAGACGCACTGCAGCGCCGCCTCGCCTAGCGTTTTAAGCCTTGAGCTCGTAGAGGATCGAGAACGCGTCGTCGACCGGCAGATGATTGAAGTGGCTGAAGCCCGCTTCCTTCGCCAGCTCGCGCGCCTTCTTCTCGCCCATGCACGCGCCGATTCCTGCGCCGCCGTGCGCCAGCGACACGGTCATGCAATAAAGCGTGCTGATCGAGTACATCATGCGCCCCATCGGATTGATGTTGTCCTCGAGGTTGCTCGAAGTGTTGACCTCGACCATCAGGTAGGTGCCGCCGGGAGTCAGCGCCTCGCGGATCGAGCGCATCAGGCCGATCGGATCGACCGAATCGTGGACGACATCGAAGGTCGTGACGAAGTCGAATTCCGACCTTGGCAGCCGCGCGCAATCGACGACCTGGAACTTGACGCGGTCAGCCAGATTTTCGGTCTTGGCGTTAGCGACCGCGCGATCGACCGAACCCTTGAACGCGTCGAAGCCGAAGACCTTCGCGTTTGGAAATCCTTTCGCGATCGAGATCGCGGCGCGCCCGCTGCCACAGCCAACGTCCAGATAAGACCCACCCGCGTTCAGCTTCGCGACGACGTCTGGCAGCGTCGGCAACCATTTGCGCACGAACGAATGCCGGTAGATGTTGGCCGACGAGCGCTCCATCGCCTCCCACGTCTCGGGCGAATACTCGCTCTGTGTGACTCCGCCGCCCTTCTTGAACGCCTCCATCACTTTCGGCGTGACGCTCACGTTGGGCAGGATCATCTCGAGGAAGCCGCCGAGGAAGAAAGGCGATTCTTCACGCGCGAGCACGAGCGCATGCTCAGCTGTCATCGAATACTTCGCGGTCGCGGCATCGTAGTTGATATAGGTCGCCGCGGTCATCGCGGACAGCCACTCGCGCAGGTAACGCTCGTTGAGCCCGGTCTGCGCCGCGAGTTCGGCCGAAGTGACCGGAGCGCTATCTGCCAGCGCCTTGAAGATTCCGAGCCGGTCGCCGATATAGTTCAGCGCGCCGAACATCGCGGCGCCGATATCGCTCGATACCTGGAAAAGAAAGTCTTTAGCCTGCTTCCAATCGAGTTGCTGTTCTGCCACGAGAGTCGCCTCCGCGGCGAGTATCGCTCAAGTCGCGGCGCGAGCGCTACTCGTCGAGAGGCGGCTCGACGATTGATCGATCGGCCATCGGGTCTGGACCAGGTTCCGGCTCCCGCGCCGGCGGAGCGCCGAAAAGCGACAGTTGCGTCGATTGCTGCGTCGCACCGAACGTGTGCGCGAGGAAAAGCCCGGGCCGATCGGCGTAAGGTTTGAACTTCTCGTAAAGCTCAGAGAGCTTGGCCTGGTAGTACTCGACGTTCTCATCCGGACGCGCGGGGTCGTAGTCGGCCGCGAGCTTCGCCGCCTCGGAAACTTTGACATTCGGACCGCGGCCGATGACGTAGTACGAAATCTGATCGCCCGACTGATACGGCCGCTTCGCACGCACCGCGAGTTCGTAAGCCGCGGCGAGGTTTCGCTGATCGGCGCCGCGCTTTTGCCGATACACCTCGAGCGAATCCTGCAGCGTCTCGGTCTTCATCAGGTCCTCGATTCCGAGCGAATGATTGCGAAGGCGCGTGAGGTAGTCGTGATAGAGCGGCGAGATTTCTTTCGCGCGGTCGAGCAGCAGGCGCTCGAAAATCTCCTCCATGAAGCGGCGCTGAAAGCGCTCGAGGCCGCGCGACTTAAGCCCCGAGCCGCGAATCGTCATCTCGTTGGCGTCGTCGAGCAGCACGTAGTTCTTCATCTTGTAGCTGAACATCGCGGCGTACTTGCCGTCGATTTCAAGCCGGATCCCCTCGGGCAGCTCCGCCGCGATGCCTTCGAGCAGCGCATCGGGGCCGCCCTCGTCGGCAACCGTCACAGGCGGCACGAAATAGATTCCATCGGTGTCAACTTCGATCACCTGCGC
>JASHPB010000077.1 GCA_030038355.1 Candidatus Binataceae bacterium | reverse complement strand
CAAACCGCCGCGCACTGCTCCTGGTCGAAGAAGCCGACGCACTCGGTGCACTTGGCGGGCGCGATGTAGTAGATGTCCTGCTTGAGCGCGGGATTCGTCGCGCCGTCGAGCTCCCAGTCTGCGCCGCCCTCGTAGATCGCGGTGTTGGGGCACTCGGGCTCGCACGCGCCGCAGTTGATGCATTCCTCAGTGATCAGAGTGGACATCCGGGAAACGCTCCAGTGACTATTCCATGATCGTCGCCGCTCTTTCGGCGCCGTTACATTCGTGTGATTGAACGAAAAGGATAACGGTAGGCTCCAAGGCGGGCAAGTGTGAGTCCGATCAATCGGGAACGGCGGCGACGACTTTGCGCGCGAGATCGAGAAACGCCTGGCTGGCAGGATGGCGTGGCTCCTTGATTACGATCGGCATTCCACTATCGCCGGCGGCGCGCACCTCGGGATAGATCGGAATCTGCGCCAGCACTTCGGTACCTTCCTCCTTTGCCATGCGCTCCCCGCCGCCGCTGCCGAACAGATCGTCGCGTTCGCCGCAGTCGGGGCAGACGAAGAAGCTCAGGTTCTCGACGATACCGAGAATCGGGCAGTGCACCTGCCGGAACATCTTTACCGCGCGCATCGCGTCGAGCACCGCGACATCCTGCGGGGTGCTGACGACGATCGCGCCGTCGAGCGCAACCTGCTGCGCGAGCGTGAGCTGAGCGTCGCCGGTGCCCGGCGGCAGATCGACGATGAGAAAGTCCTGACTGCCCCAGAGCGCGTCCTTAAGGAATTGCCGAACGGCGCCCATCACCATCGGGCCGCGCCAGATGACCGGCGCGCGATCATTGAGGAAAAAGCCGATCGAGACCAGCTTCACGCCGAACTTTTCGACCGGGTAGAAATTGTTGCCGCCCGCCGCCTTCGGCCGCTCTTCGGTCGTGCCGAACATCATCGGAATCGAGGGCCCGTAGATATCGGCGTCGAGCAGTCCGACGCTGAGCCCAAGATGCGCGAGCGCGGCCGCCAGATTCGCGGCGACCGTTGACTTGCCGACTCCGCCCTTGCCGCTGCCAACCGCGATGATGTGCTTGGTGCCTTCGAGGCGGACGCGCCCGGTTTTCTCACCAAGTTCAGCCTCAACGCGGCGCACGCGCAACTCGACCTGGGCGACGCCGAGATCGTGCGCGAGCACGCGATGAACATCCTCAGCGAGGCGCTTCATCACCTCGTCGCGCTCCGTGGCCTGCCGCATCACGACGGCATAGCCGGTCGGCGTCGGCTGGACGTCCTCGACCATGCCGAGCGTCACGATATCGGCCGCGTAGCCCGGATATTTGACCTGTCCGAGTGCCTCGATAACGGCATCCGGCGGAATCTGGCGTGCCACTGCAGTGATTATTTCAGACTCAACGCGGATTCGATAGTTGCGTGTCTCAGCGAGCGAGCGCGGCAAGGCGAGATTTGATGACGGCCTCGGCTTCCAACGCGATCGCGTGCACGATTTCGGCGGCTGGCCGGATTTCGTTTACAAGGCTTACGGACTGACCGGCGTAGAATGGCAGGCCGTCGAGGTCACCCTTGACGGCAGTGGTTGGCGGATAGACGGAGTAGCGCCGAAGCTCGACGCCTTGCTCGCCCATGCGAAGCTGCGCGACGATCTCGCCCTCGCCCCGGCGCTTGCCCGCCGGCGGTGAGCCGGCCCGCTCCCATTCATCGACCAGCTCCGTGCGGAGCACGCGATGTGCCGCGTTGGGCCATTCGACATCGAACAACTTCGTATGCACCGTCTCGTCGGCGCGAGCTGCGAGCACGCGCCGCTTGTATTCCGGATGCGCCGCGCATTCCTCCGACGCGAGGAAGCGAGTTCCGAAGACTGCGGCGTCGGCTCCCAGAGCGAGCGCTGCGGCGAGTCCGCGTCCATCAGCGAAACCGCCCGCGGCGGCCATCGGCAGTTCGCCAATCGCGTCGCGCACCGCCGGGATCAGCGCGAGCGACGTCACGACGCCGCGCACGTGGCCGCCTGCCTCGAAGCCCTGCGCGATGATCGCGTCGGCGCCGGCGCGCTTCGCTGCCACCGCTTCCGCCGCCGAGCCGCATTGCCAGATGACCTTAAGGCCGAGTGATTTGCAGCGCGGGATGTACTCTGTCGGCTCCCCCCAGAACAAAGTCACTGCTTCGATTGGTTCATTCGCGAGCGCATCGAGCGTTTCGGGCCTGAGAAACGGCAGGAGCAGATTTACGGCGAGTGGTTTCTTGGCTTTCTTTCGCGCCGTCGCGATTTCTCTCAGCAGGACTTCAGGAGGCGATGTCGCGGCGCCTATTGTTCCGAGGCCTCCTGCCTCCGAGACTGCAGCCGCAAGGTCTGCGCCCGCGACTCCGCCCATCCCGGCGGAGACGATCGGATACTCGATTCCGAACAGCTCGGTGAATGCGCTGCGCAGCATCGACGTTCTACCTCGGTTTGCGCGCTCTTATCGAGAACAGCAGCGGAATCGGATCGCCGTCGATTCGCCACCATCCGTCGCCGTCCGGTTTCATGAACGGGAAGATCTTGAAAGTGCAGCGGGGAAATTCGTGGAGAAACTCGATTTGCAGCCCGGCATCGATGAGCGCCGAGACGACGCCGCCCGTCGTGTACATCCACTCGTGGGTTCCACTCTGATGCAACGTCACTCGGTCGGTATAGTCCGGGCCAGGCGGCCATTCCTGCATCCGCGTTTCGAAATACGATACGCGCGACTTCAGCTCGCGCGGATTATCGTTGTCGAAACACTGCGTCAGAGGGTGAAACTCGGCGATATAGAAAATGCCACCGGGCTTGACGAAATTGACCGAAACCTTCGCCCATTCCGGGATGCTCGGCAGCCAGCACAACGCGCCGTATGATGTAAACACGATGTCATATTGGCCATCGAGTGCGCGCGCCGCGTCCTCGATTGGCGCGCAGACGAAGCGCGCATCGAGCTTGAGTTCGGCCGCGAGCTGGCGCGCCAGGTCTATTGCCTTGTCGGAGAAATCGAGGCCCGTGACGTTTGCGCCGAGTCGCGCCCATGACAACGTGTCGAGCCCGAAGTGGCACTGCAGATGAAGCAGCGACTTGCCGCGGACGTCGCCCACCTCTTCGCGCTCGATTGCTCTGAGCGAGATGCGGCCCTGCTTGAATTCCTCGAGCCGGTACATCGCCGAGCGCTCGTGGATCGCGACCGAGTCGTTCCAGTGCGCGAGGTTGGTTTTGAGGCGCTCATCCACGATGCTGCGCTACGGGGCTTCCTCGCCGCCGTAGTCCCATGAGATCGTGCGCTCGGGCTTGAAGCGTACGACGATCGTCTTCTGCCCGCTCATCGATTTCGCGTAGCGCTTGCCGTCCTTCTTGCCGAGATAGGCGATCGACATGCGCTCGAGCCGCTTCTCATCGTTTTTTTCTTCCATCGCGACGCGGCCCTTCAGCACCACGCACTTGTAGGGCGCGTCCCTGGTGTCGATCACGAGCGTGATGCGGGGTTCGCGCACGAGGCACTTGTACTTGAACGATTCGGGTCCGGTGTGAAAAACGATTTCGCCCTTATCGTATTCGTACCAGGTCGGAACCGCGTGCGGCGCGCCGTCGGGCGCGGTCACCGCGACGACCGCGACGTTCGCCTTCCCCAGCAGCTTCTCGACGTCCTTCTTCTTCATGGGCATGGACGAGCTCTCCGGATCTGGGCTCTGCGCGGCGAATTATCTGCCTTTGAACGCCGGCTTGCGCTTCTCGCGGAAGGCGCGCGTGCCTTCCTTCACGTCTTCCGACGGATTCGTGATCATCACGTTGAGCGCGGCATCTTCGAGCGCATTCTCGAGCGTCATCTCGCGCTGCTTGTACATCATCCGCTTCGCCAGCCTTATCGCCAGCGGTGGACCGTCGGCGAGACGGCGTGCGAAATCGTTGACGCGCGCCTCTAGTTCACCATGCGGCACCACTTCGGTCACGAGGCCGAGGTCAAGCGCGGTCTTTGCGTCGTAAACTTCCGACAGCAGCGTCATCTTGAGCGCGCGATCGAGGCCCATGAAGCGCGGGAACAGGTACGCGCCGCCCTCGTCGCAGAGCAGCGCGAACTTGAGCGCGGTGTCTCCGAGCCGCGCCTGGTCCGATGCGATTCGGAAATCGCAGCTCAGCGCGAGCGTGAGCCCGCCCGCTACCGCCGCGCCGTTGATCGCCGCGATCACCGGCTTGTCGAAACGGTGCAGCGACAGCACGATCTGATGGAATCCCTCGCGCATCTCGAGCATGTGGCCCATCGGATGCCCATGGAAGCGCGAGCGGCTGTCCGGCGAGCCGCTGATATCGCCACCCGCGCAGAACGCGCGGCCCGTGCCGGTGATGATCAGCACACGCACGTCGTCGTCCTGGCGCGCGAGGTCAATCGCGGCGACGATCTCCTTGACCATGGTCTCGTTGTAGCCGTTCATCCGCTCGGGCCGGTTGACCGTGATCTTGGCGATACCGTCGCGCGAGCCGTAAAGGATCGTGTTGAAGTCCATTGTTGGCCTCCTCAACGAGTTAGCGCTTTAAAGACCAAGGGCACCAAGATTGAGACAGAAAGGACACCAAGAAATCTGTTTCCGATCTTTGTGCCCTTCGTGTCTGCGTCTGATCCTGGTGCGCACTTGGTGGTTAGTCTTACCTGCCTTTGAACGAGGGTTCGCGTTTTTCCAGGAACGCTTTCACCGCCTCGCGATGGTCTTCGGTCATGCCGGTCATGGTCTGGCCCCACGCCTCGCGATCAAGCAACTCGCGGAACTCGTGCGTGATGGCGAGATTCAGATTGGCCTTCATGTAGGAGTAGGCGACGGTCGGGCCGTTGGCGATCTTCTTCGCAAACGCGTGCACATCGTCGCGGAACGATGCGGCCGGATAGACGCGGGTGGCGAGGCCGATCTTGAGCGCCTCGGCGGCGTCGATCATATCGGCGGTGAAGTAAAGCTCGCGCGCTTTCGCCGATCCCACCAGGCGGGTGAGCGACCAGGTTCCGCCATAATCGCCCCCGAATCCTACGCGGGCGAAGGCGGTGCCGAAGCGGGCCGCATCAGAGGCGAGGCGGATATCGGCCGCCATCGCGACGCTGAGTCCCGCGCCGGCGGCCGGTCCGTTGACTGCCGCGATCGTCACCTTCGGCATCTCATGCAACATCAACGACACGTCCTCGCCGCGGCGAAGACCGGCGACGCGTTCTTCGACGGAAGGCGCAGGGCCGCCGTGGCCCTCGTTGCGATCGCG
>JASHPB010000076.1 GCA_030038355.1 Candidatus Binataceae bacterium | reverse complement strand
AGCGGGTTTGATGATCTCGAACAAATGCTGGTACGTCCTAATCGAACAAAAAACTTTCGCTCCGACCGCTACAACGCCAAGGCGTCGAAGTGGTGCCAGCTCTGGCCCGAACTCAGAGTGATCCCAGCGTGATCTCATCGTCCTCAACGACGCTGCCAACGCCCGGACCGATGTTGGTGCCCCCTCGATCAGAATTTCCGAGCTACGAATCGCATAAAAGGACGCCATCGAGGGGCTGACGCCACTCCCTTTGGGCCGTACTTTTCCGCTAACGGCATCCCGACCCACTCGAAAATCACTGCGGCGCGCGTCGGCCGGAGACGGAGATTCCTAGCCCTACGCCAACAGCTGCTGGTGTTGATCATTGAGGCTGACTCCGAGCGGCTTGCTTCCGCCTTGAGCGCATCGCAGGTCGGAAGCTTTCGTTGCCAGGAGAGTCCAGTCTCCGAAGCAACCGTAGACGCTTGACGCTAACCGGGCAACACGCTCCGTCGCGCCAGCGGAGTATTGATCACGCCCGGACAGATGAAGTTGACTCGGATCCGATCCTTCCCGAATTTGCCCACGGCTGAGCGGTCGGACAGAAGGAGCCCACCAAGCGAATGGGTCGCTGTTACATATCTGAATCAACGAGGCGCGCAGGTTTAAGTCTTGGGCAGGACAGTCCGTCCTACGTCGAACGAGAATTTGCTCGCTTGTTACACTGGAGGGGTGAGCCGCTGACCCGGATGGTCGCTGTCGCGACGCGCTCTCGGGACAACAGACGCCAGACGTTCTATCGCGCCTCTGACGAGAACCGAATTGCCCGATCACAAGATTACTTGCTCAAGCCTGCAGGCTGTTGAACGCTTCTGCAAAATTGAATTCGCGACGACACAGTCTTCGTACATTCCGAGTCGTCTACGCTGTCATCTTCGGCGAAGTTATTTCGCCCCAAGGGTTTCATCAATTCGCGCGCGAAGATGATCACGAAAATTGGCACATAGGAAGATAATCGTCTTTAGAAAGCAATTGCCAGCGGTAGTTTAGCGGCAGATGTCGGGGGAGCGGTATTTTATGGCAGCCAGTGTATTGCTCGCGGTTCGCCTACAAGCACACCGGACAAACAAACGGGATGAAGCTAGGCGGCGTTACGAAGCAGATCTGCGCAAATGGATTCACGGGCATCGGGCTGCATTGGCCGCTACCGCCTATACTGTGATCGTCCACGAAAAAGGCCGTGCCGCCGGCGTCGCCACGACCAGACACATGATCAAGGCTGGCCGAAAGGGAATCGCCGACCGGATCTCGGCACAGATAGCCGCCACCATCGTGTCGAAGCAAACTGAAAAGACCGATGCGGGCGTATTGGCGGGCGCCGTCGTTGTCGAACTCACGAAATCGATCGAGAGCGGCGACTAACGCCAGCGGTTTTACTTCTTAGCCGGGTCGCGCGCTCTCAATTCTCGACCGCTGGCGTTCCGATCACGCCAGGCTAGAGCCAATTGCCGATCGCGTTCGATTGCCTCCTCCCTTGTGGCGAATGTGAGGTTAACGTTCGGCTCTAAACAATGTTGGACTGCGACGCCCGCGCCCTCATGGAATTCCAGTTCGACATTCGCGACCCAACGCTCGTTCTCAAGCCGATAGAGCGAATGATGTAAAACTAGCTGTTCCATTTCCCGTATGACGGATACGGTGGACGTTTCGTTTCGCGCGCAAGTGGAGCTAGCGGCTTTAACCGTCCTGCGCGCGCCGCAACGCCTTCGGCGCTTCGGCGGGTCATGGAACAGCCAGCTATCGTCAGGTTGTTCAAGGATGGGTACTGCGAGTTCGAATCCAATTCGCTCCAGGGTCGAGTCCCTTCAGCCGTGCAGCCAGTCGTCAATGCCGCAATGATCGTCAGCGCGATGATATCGGTAAGACAAGACACTATGGCTATCGTCGCGGACGATTCTCTGAGATGCCCTGAGATTGAGAGACTGGATAGCGGAGCGCAGTCAATTCGAGCTCTCGGCCCGAAACCTTAGTTGACTTCATGCGGTAGAGCGGCGCTTCCACGGTCTTGGGGTTTCCTACTTAGTCCAGGAAGCGACGGACTCATCCGCCGGCATGGTACCTGAACACGACCGCGGATCCCGAGGTCGCTGCGCAGATCGGAAGGGCACGCAGAACGTATCGCGCGAACCTTGTCCACGGACGAGAAGCGCCGCAGCGTAGCCTAAGCTACTGGCGATCTATTCAAGCGACGCCGACTATCAGAAGAAGACCACGCGCGAGACTCCGCTGGCGCGCTTGGTGCTGGGAAAGGACATTTCGTCTACCAAATGAACGGGATCAATGCCCACCTCTTTCGCTGGTATTCCGTGTATGCCTGCCCGAATCGCGCTGCAAGGGCCGATTCCTCGACGGCGATACGCATTACGTGGGAGATGGCCCCGAGCGCCACAAGCGTAGCGAGACTTATCCAGTTGCCGATCGCAATGCCGAATCCGAGAAACGTCGTAAGCGTACCAGTATAGGCAGGGTTGCGAAGCCACCGGTATGGCCCGGCGGTGACCAAGCGTTGCTCCTGCCTCACGATCACGTGGGTAGTAAAGAAATTGCCGAGCGTTTGAATTGCCCAAAGACGGAGCGCAGTGCCCGTCCAGACGAGCGCAACACCGACTGCGACAGCTTTGGTATGCATGGTGAATTGGGGCAGAAGATACGGCACGACGAAAATGCCCACGACGACTGCAATAACCCACGAAACAATCAGCAGCCTCCTGGTGCCGCGGTCCTGAGAAGCCGCGTGCGTGGCGCCCCGTTCGCGCACGATGAGCCATGTCTCGATGGCTATCCACAACCAATAACTCACCGTCAACACGACGGTATACACATAGGACGGGTACGCGAGCGAGATAACCATGGGCGCTGTTCGTAGGCGCGTCGAACCTCGGGTCGTTTGGTGTGCCGGTGGTCAAAGGCGCCGGTGTTATCAGCGACTTGGGCCACCGGTTATTAGGCCCGTCTTTTCGGACCAGAAGCCTAGCAATGAGGCACGGGTCAAGATACCTCGCGGATTGTCAAGTAACGCTAAACCAATAGGCGCAACGGCGAGCGGCGTAAGACTCAGCGCAAAATCCTCCCACGCTCGTTCGATGTATTCCGAGAGCGTCCTTGGCAGAGTGCTGCGTCTAGAGCGCAGGCTGTCATGCGAAGAATCTCGCGCGGTCCTCCGCGCGGAACCACCGAAAGGCCATTGGAGCGCGGAGGACATCAAACCTTCGTGGTCGTCGTGCATTATTTGCGTCCGCAAGTCGCGCAGGAGAAGCGTGGCCTTCCGTTTCAGAGACGAATAGACTGCGTCGATGTTTCGGTATTTTGTGACTCGCATCAAAAAGGCAGCCTTCGTTGCAATCGCAGCTGCCCTCTCCATCCCGCTGCGGGGATGCGTTCTCGGCCCGCATCCCGTGACCTATTTGGTGGCCACTCCAGCCAACGACCCGAGCGTGGTCTATCCGCGCGAGGTGATCGCTCACGGCAGAGAGGTGGATACCATCTGCTTCGCGCCGACTACCACGATAGTAGCGCCTCCCAGCAGGGATATGGCCGCGTTCAGTGCCGGCGGAGCAAAATTCTGCTTCCTGAGCCCGACGGTCAACGGTCAAAATAACAATCCCCGGCAGCTATGCGAGAATACCCTAGCACCGGAGCCGATCGACAGCCCGATGACCTTTCGGGTTTTCATCAGCGGTGACGGCCTCGCGGTTGACAAGCCGACCGGCATCCTTCAGGCGTACGGTCAAACCATCACGGAAGCGGCCACCGTGCAAACCACGCAACTATCCCTGTTTCCGCGATGGGACCTGACGTTCGTCTTCAAGCAGCAATGCAACCCGAGCCAGCAATACCAACTGACGGTCAGGGGAATTACGTCAGACGGGCACGAGCTTCAAGTGCCCATGGTTGATTTCAATCCTTATTCGGAAAGATTCCCCATGGGATCGAATTGACCGGGAGCAGGACAATAGCGCGCTTTCTCTGGCATCCTGACTAGGCGCGGCGGCGCGATCGGCAGGATCAATCGCGAGGGGTACGCGTGCTCGTGCATCACGGTCTGCATCGCGGGACGAATCTCCGCGTCGATGTAGAAAGGATGCCCCGTGTTCGGATTCCGATCGAAGCGCGGAAAATTCGGCGAGCTGACTTCGAGCCGGACGCGTAATGTTAGCTGTTCATTTCCATTGAACAATCCTGTTCAACCCTTTTTTACGCCTTGAAAATAGAGAGATAGCGGTTAAGGGAGGGTACAAAAATGGCTTCCAAGATCGAAACCTCACACAACGAAGAAAGGACAAAAGACCTCGAAACTGCACGAACTTGCAACGCTATATGCCACCAACCCGGCGAAATCGACGAGCAGCCATCCAGGCTGATAATGCGGGCGTACCATCGGCTCTTCGCACGCAGGTCGCAGCAGGCTCGCCAGCCACTAACCGTCGATCAGTTGTTGCTTCAGTCGTTTGGACCTATCTCTCCCGCTTACTTGTTTAGCGCAGTTTTTGGAAAAGCGATCGAGGATCGCGACGAGCTGTTGAGGCGGAGAGAAACGCAGGAATTTCGCGCTTCTTCTCAATGGAACCTCGACGACGAGTGATGCTTCGGATAGGCGAGCGGCGGCTCGCGCTCCGCTCCGCCAGTTAGCGAATCGGCACCAACTTCTGAAAGTACTCTTTGACAAGATAGCCAATCATAAAGCCGACTATCGAACCGCCCAGAAATCCTCCACTGTCAGTATAGGTAGTGATTCTTCCGTCTGTAAAAGCTGGAAGATGATCTGACAGGCAGTTAGGTCCAGAAGGCCTGTTAGTTAGTTCCAGGGTCAGACTGCAGACCCAGCGATAGCCTCCGCGCCGGCGCGCCGTCAAGGGTGCGCGCTGCGCGCCGCCTGCGGCGCCCTTGACCGCGCACCGACGCTGCGGCTGGGCGGGGCAATTAGGCGGTTGCTGAGGCAACCGCCACGAGGCGCGGCCAGTTCTCAC
>JASHPB010000075.1 GCA_030038355.1 Candidatus Binataceae bacterium | reverse complement strand
AACCGCTCGGCGCTGCATCGATCGTCGGAGCGCATGGGCCGTCTCGTGCAGAAGAATCTGAAGGTTTTTCAAATCGAGACTGCCGTCAACACTCGGATGTACGGCTCAATGCTCGATTTCCTGCACAAGAACGAAGACACCTTCACCGATTGGGATCGCACGCGGCTCAAGGGCTTTCAGTTCACGATGCGAAACCTGACGCCTGCGATGCGACGCCAGGTGCTTTACAACTACGCCTCACCGTTCGGGATGATCGGAGTGTGGGCGGGTGAGACCGAGGCGGTTCATCAGCGCACGCTGGCCAAGGTCTTCCAGCAGTACGTGGTACCGGTGAAGGGCCAGTCCGACATCCTGATCGTCGGCGTGCCATACATCTGCCCTTACAACGTCAATTCCATCATGAACCCAATTCTCGTCCAGTGCACGGGCATGGGTTACCTGTTCAACATGTATCGGAACAAGCCTCTGGTGCGCGAAGGCGGCACGATGATCATCTGCCATCCAGTGCGCGACGAGTTCCACCCCGAGCATCACCCGAGCTACATAGAGTTCTTCCATCGATGCCTCGCTGAGACGACCGAGGCGACAGAACTCGAGCGCCGCTTTGAGCACGAATTCGCGCGCAACCCGACTTACATCCATATGTATCGCTACGGTCACGCCTATCACGGCGTGCATCCGTTCTACATGTGGAACTGGGGTGAGCCCGCGCGGCAGCATCTCGGGCGCGTGATCGCGGCAGGTTGCGAGGAGCCGGCAGTCGCGGCGCGCATGGCATGGGAGAGCGCTGACACTCTCGACGAAGCGATCGCGATGGCGACGACCGAGCTCGGCCGGTCCGCCACCATTACTTACCTGCATCTGCCACCTTTGGTGATTGCCGATGTCGAATAACAACGGACGCAGTATCGGCGCGGTTCATTCGGTCTCCGCGATGCCGCCGCTCGAGCAGGTCTTCAAGGGCCGCCGCATCCTCATCACTGGAGCCACGGGATTCCTTGGCAAGGTGTTTCTCGCTTTCCTGCTGCGATGGCATCCGGAGGTCGAGCGCGTCTATCTGCTGATTCGCGGTGATCGCCGCTCGAGCCTGAACCGCTTCCGGCGCGAAATCGTCGATTCACCGGTCATGGCCCCGCTGCGGCAACATCTCGGCGCGGCCTTCGCTCAGTTCATCGAGAAGAAGGTCGTCGTGCTGCCTGGCGATATCACCAGTGCGGGTCTGATCGAGGACGACGACGCCGAGCTCGCACCAACGACGCTCGATGCAGTCGTGCACAGCGCAGGCCTCGTTAATTTCGAGGCGTCGCTCGAAAAGGCGCTCGAGATTAACGCTACCGGCGTCGCCAATGTGCTCGCGTTTTGCCGTCGTAGGCGCGCCGCCATGTTGCATGTCTCGACCTGCTACGTCGCAGGCGCGGCCGACGGTCAGCGCTACGAGGACGACATCCCCGTCGATTGGTGCCCGAACGGCAAGCGCTCGTTCAAGCTGGAGCGCGAAATTCGCGACGCGCACGCAGCCGTCGCGCGTGTCGAGGCGGAATCACGAGAGCAACTCCGCCGCGCAGAGTTCATGCTGGACGACAACGGCGACGACGACCCGACGGCCGGCCTCGAGCATCGGCGCAAGGAATGGGCCGAGGAGCGCCTCAAAGAGGTCGGCAAACAGCGCTCTCTGAAATGGGGATGGCCCAACACCTACAGTTACACCAAGAGCCTTGGCGAACAACTCGTCGTCGCTGCGCGTGATGAACTCGATGTCACTGTTGTCCGGCCAGCAGTTATCGAGAGCGCGATTCGCGATCCATTCCCCGGCTGGAACCAGGGCGTCAATACCAGCGCGCCGCTGACCTATCTCGCGGGCCGCGGCTACCGCTTCTATCCGGCCGAGGCCGAGCTTGTTCTCGACGTGATCCCGGTCGACATGGCGGCGCACGCGATGATCCCGATTCTTGGCGCGCTGCTGCTGAAAAGGCAGAAGCTCATCTACCAGCTCTGCACATCGGACCGGAATCCACTGCCGATGCGCCGGCTGGTCGAACTGGTCGGCCTCGGCACACGCCGCGAGCAGCGCCGCGAAGGCGGCGCGATGAGCTGGATCGGGCCGCATATCGAGGCAGTCGTCGTCTCGCAGTCGACCTACGACTTCGCCAGCAAGACCATGCCGCGGCTCCTGAAACAGGCAAGCGAATTCGTCCGCGGCGCGCTCGGCGAAGAGAATCAGCCCGCTAAGCGTATCGACGGGGCACTCGACAAATTCAAAGACAACACCGATATCGCGCGCGAGCTGGTGGAGGTCTATCGGCCTTACATCCAGGAGTTGATCTATACTTTCCACGGCCGCAACGTGCGCGCGCTCTACTCTGAGCTTCGCCCGCAGGACGTCGAGCATCATCCGTACGATCCGGAAAAGATCGACTGGCACGACTACTGGATCAACGTGCATATGCAGGGGCTGCGCAAGCACATCTTCCCGCAGCTCGACTTGCACACGCGGGGCCGCCCGCGCGGATTACCGCGACGCCGGAGCCTGGTTGAGATGCTCGACCGCGCGGCGGACCGCTATGGAGCGGCGATCGCGATGACTGCGCGCCGGCCGTCCGGCGAGACCAGCTCGATGACGTATCGCGAGCTGGCCGACAAGGCGCATCGCGCAGCCCTCCTGCTCGCGACGCGAGGGGTCAAGCCGGGGCACCGCGTGATGCTTATCGCGGAGAACTCGCCCGACTGGGTACTCGCTTATTTCGCCATCCTGTGCGCGGGCGCTGTCGCGGTTCCGCTCGACCATATGATTTCAACTGAGGAGTTGCAGCCGATTTGCAAAATCTCTGAGCCGGTTGCCGCTCTGCTCTCGAGCACCGTCCAGCAGCGGGTCGGCAGCACTCTTAAGTCGTTGCGCGACAAGGTTATCGAATTCGATCTCGCGGAACTCAGCCGCCCCTTCATCATGAGAGGCGACGTCAAGCCGCCGCCGGCACCCGATCGCAAGTCGCTCGCGTCGATCGTGTTCACATCCGGCACTACCGGCGCGCCTAAGGGCGTGATGCTCACGCACGGCAACTTCGCGTCAGAGATCGCGATGCTGTCGCGAGTGTTCGTTCTCGACGCCGACGACCTCGTGCTGTCGCTCCTGCCGCTACATCACACATTCGAGTTCACATGCGGGATGCTGCTGCCGCTCGCGAGCGGCGCCCAAATCGCTTACCCGCTCGAGGTTGATGCGAAGACACTTTCGCGGACCCTTGCCGATATCCGGCCGACGGCGCTAATCGGCGTACCCGCTCTCTGGGAAGCCATTCATCGGCGCACGATGGACGAAGTCGAAGAGCGCGGTCCGTTCTTTCATGCCGCGTTCAATCAGCTTCTGAAGTGGAACAGTTCGCTCGACGCCGATTACGGCGTGAACCTCGGTTCTGTCATCTTCCGCCAGGTGCACTCCGCGCTCGGAGGCCGGCTAAAGCTCGCGGTCAGCGGCGGTTCGGCGCTGCCGCGGCGTATCGCGGATTTCTTCAACGATATCGGCGTCCGCTTGCTCGAGGGCTACGGACTTACCGAAGCCTCGCCCGTCCTCTCGGTCGCACGACCCGATGAGCCGCTGTGCGCCGGGGCAGTCGGCAAGCCTCTGAGCGGCGTCGATATCAAGCTGCTGCCCGAAGGCGCCGAAGTCGGCGAGATCATTGCGCAAGGCCCGAACGTGATGGCGGGCTACTATCGCAACCAGACCGCGACCGACGAGGTGCTCCGCGACGGATGGTTGCACACCGGAGACCTCGGCCGCTTCGACGCTGACGGCAGGCTCTATATTGTGGGCCGCGCCAAGGAAGT
Source organism: Candidatus Binataceae bacterium (assembly GCA_030038355.1). GTDB lineage: Bacteria > Desulfobacterota > Binatia > Binatales > Binataceae > JASHPB01. The sequence continues at coordinate 6,913 of JASHPB010000075.1, read as the reverse complement.
CATCGTCGATTCCGGCGGCAACAACATCTACATCGAGGAACTCGAAGAGCTTTACGGCCACAACGAGTACGTGAAGGAACTCGCAGTCGTTGGGCTGAAGGTCGGCCAGGGCGAGCAGGTCGCCGCGCTCGTCGTTCCCGCCTATTCGCGCGGCGAGAGCCGCCGCACCGTCGAGGACCGGCTGCGCGCGCATTTCGAGCGGGTGAGCGAGCGGCTCAACCCGCACAAGCGCATCCGCATCATCCGCTTCACCGATGCTGAGTTGCCGCGCACACGGACGCGCAAGGTCAAGCGCGCCGAGGTCGCGACCCTGTTGCGCCTGATGCTGGAGGCGCGAGGCGACGCGGCGCATTCTCCAGCAAGCGCCGAAGTCGAACAATGGCTGGCAGAGGCACTTCAGCAGCTGGCTTCCGATCCAATCGCGATCACTCCTTCGACGAGGCTGGTCGAGGATCTTGGGCTTGATTCGCTGGCGATGGCCGAGCTCGGCGAGCAGCTTGGCGAGCACGCCGGCCGCGATGTCGCGCCTGAGGAAATCTCCGACCTGCGCACCGTGGCCGACCTGCAGACTCTTGTGACACAACCTGCGGCGGCCGGCCGCACGCGGCTACCGTCTTATGCTCGCTTCGCGGAACCGTTCACGATCAAACTGCCGGAGCCGCTGAGACGGCTCGGCCGGCTGGCAGTCCGAGGCAGCGAGCGGCTCGCCTTCGATTCGTGGCTGAAGCCGAAGATTCTCGGCCGCGGCAACATTCCGGCCAACAGCAACTTCCTGGTCGTGGCCAACCACTCGAGTCATCTCGATTTCGGCCTGCTCGGTCACGCTTTCGGCGCGTTCGGCCGCGACCTCAGGGTGCTTGCGGCCAAGGACTATTTCTTCAACACTCGCGCGCGGAGGTTCCTCGCGTCCAACTTCACCATGATGATTCCGTTCGATCGCGAGCGGGCACAGCTCGAATCGCTCGACGAGGCGCTCGGCGAACTGGCGGACGGCCGCTCCGTGGTGATGTTCCCCGAAGGGACGCGCTCGACCGATGGCAGAGTCCAGGATTTCAAGAGCGGGGCTGGATACCTGGCGCTGCGTTCCGGATGCGACGTCGTGCCGGTACTGATTCGCGGAACGCACCAGGTGCTGGGCAAAGGCAGCTTGTTGCCGCGGCGTGGCCCGGTAGAAGTGAGAATCGGCAAGTCGATCGGTGCGGCGCATCTTCGTGCCGTCGCGAACGGCGGTGAAGGCACCGGAGCCTATCGCAAGATTGCCGACCTGCTTCACGATGCGGTAGCAAGCCTGGTGCCGGCGCGGCGCACGTTGACGCCAGTGGCGCTGCAGCTCATGCACTCGGGGCCCGCGGTTTCGCCGCCTGGCGAGCACCAGCCCCGCGACACTCACGCACCGGAGCCACGGGCGCCTCGCCGCCGCGCCAAGGGCTGAGCCGTATTGCGTGCGCGAGCAGAGGGGGAGATACGGCGCGGCGCCAACGATCGCGCTTGCGGTCGCGCTGCTGATTCCCGTCCGCGCACTCGCGTGGGACTCGGGCACGCATCGGCTGATTACCCGCATCGCGGTGCGGGCGTTGCCGCGCTCGATACCGCGCAGGTTTTTCGAGGCCAACCTCGACCGTCTCCAGCAATACGCGAATGATCCTGATACGAAGCTTCGTGAGCGCTACGGCGCGGCCGAGACGCGGCGACACTATCTCGATATCGAAGTTTACGACTCCGACTGGTCAGCGCTGATATCCGACCGCGCCGCGATGGTCCGCAAGTACGGATACAAAACCCTCGATCGCTCCGGCACGCTGCCATGGACGATCGAGGAAGTCGCAGAGGCCTCGGAGCGTGATTGGACTCGCGGCGACTGCGAGGGAGTGCTGCGCGAGTCCGGATATCTCGCGCACTACATCGGCGACGCCTCACAGCCGCTCCATATGACTATCCACTACGATGGATTAACTGGTGAGGACCGCGGCGTTCACGCGCGGTTCGAAAATGCCGTCGATGCGGAGACGCGTTCGCTCGCGCGCCCGGTTGAAAGCGAGGTTACACTGACGCCGATCGATCAAGTGTGGAATCGCGTAATCGCCGAGATGCGCCGGTCATACGGTCTGGTCCAGACCGTCATCGATACGGACCGTTACGCACGCAGCCATGCGAGCGATCGCGAGGAGTATCGCGACGTTTTGATGAGCCAACAGCGCGGCATGATTGAGCATCAGCTCGCCGATGCTTCATCCGTGCTCGCCGAGGTGTGGATATTCGCGTGGAAACAGGCGGGCAGTCCCAATCCATGCGGATCTGGTGGATTTCTTCCAATCGCCGCCTCTTTCGATACGAACAGTGCTAGAATACCGTCTCACTGAACAGTTAATTTCTGTTAAATTCTCATCGATGGATTGGTTCAGCCAAAAACCGAACGGCCATGCGCGCCCGACGCGCGGCGACGTCAGGCCGACCGTGAGCGAAATCGTGCATGAGCTGCTGGTTGGCGAGTATCCTCGCGATACCGATGTCGAATGGTTGAAGCACGAGCACGGCGTCACCGCCGTTCACAATCTGCAGGATGACGAGGATCTTAAGGTCAACGGCCTCGACCTCACGAGCCTCAGAAAGCAATACGAGCAGCACGGTATCAAGTTCGTTCGCACTCCTATTCAGGACGGCAGCTCCGACGAGATGGCGACCCGCCTCAAAGCTGCGCTCGATGATCTGCACAGCCTCGTGGGCACCAACGAGCGCGTCTATTTGCACTGCAACGCGGGCCTCAACCGGGCACCGACACTCGCGATCGCCTATCTGCGTGCGCATCGTGGCATGTCGCTCGACGAAGCGATGGCGCACGTCAAGGCGCGGCGCGCCTGCGGTCCCTTTATGACGGTGCTCGAGGAATACTTCGGCCCGCGTCACTTACGGCCGGGTGAGTGAGATGGTATCCAGCGGCGCCGCTCGAAACATCATGAGGGCCGTGCCGAAGCAGCGGATGCTGACGGCTTTCGCGTGGGCCGTGCATCTCTACACCGGGCTCGGCGCGGCGCTCGGGCTGCTGGCGATTTACTTTGCCGCCGAGAGCGACTTCCGCGCCTCTTTCATGGCGATGGGCGCTGCCACCTTTATCGATTCGAGCGACGGTCCGCTCGCGCGGCTGCTCAACGTCAAGGTGCGAACGCCGAGTTTCGACGGGGCGCTGCTGGACAATATCGTCGATTATCTGACTTACGTCGCGGCGCCGGTGTTCCTGATGTTGTGGGCGGGTGTCATTCCCGATTCGAAACTGGGATTGCTGCTCGCATGCTTCGTCATGGTCGCCGCCAGCTACGGATTCTGCCAGACCAACGCCAAGACGCAGGATCACTATTTTCTCGGCTTTCCAAATTACTGGAACCTGATCGCCTTCTATCTCTACTGTCTCGACTGGGGAAACATTTTCAACGTCGCGATCCTGGTATCCTTTGGGGTGATGGTGTTCATCCCGATCCGGTTCATCTATCCGAATCGCACCGTGCCGCTGAGACCGCTCACGCTGACGCTCGGTGTGGTGTGGGCGGCGATCACGATCCTGATGCTGATCATGCTGCCCGAGATCAACCGCATCCTGCTGTTCGCATCACTCAGCTTCATCGTCTATTACCTGCTGGCGTCATTCGCGCTGCATGCGCGCGCCGTGCGAGCGGCGCATCTTTAGTTGAGCGCGATGCCCGAGCCTGCACGAATCCTTCACCCCGCAGAGGCCGAGTCGTGGCTGGAAGTCGTCGAAGCTGATTCTCCGCTGCTCTTGATCGCGCCGCACGGCGGCCATGCCGAGCCGCGCACGCGCGCGATACTTCATCCGAAGGTCAACGACCTGCACACTGCCGATATCACGCGGGCTCTGGCACGGCGCGCGGGAGCCGCCGCGCTCATCAACCATGGCATCGATCGCAATCGCCTCGATTGTAATCGCATCGTACAGATCGCCGAGAGCGCACCCTGGTTGCTCGATCTGATTGCGCAACGCCTGGCGCAAGTCGTTGCTCGCCACGGGCGCGCGGTCGTGCTGCTGATTCACGGCTGGAACATCATCGAGCCGCGCGTCGATTTTGGACTCGGCCTGCGCAACTTCGGTGGCGAGTTGCGTCCCATCGGCGCGGCGCGCGTCTCAGCCAGCGACGAGTTTATCGGCGGTCCGCTCGCGCATTTCGAGACGCAGCTGACCGCGGCAGGAATTAGGCCGAGCTTCGGCATGCGCTATCCGGCGGGTGGCGCGCAGAACCTGCTGCAGGCGTTCACACCCCGCTACTTGCAGAGCGACATCGCGGCGCTTCGATCAATCGCGGCAATCGCCGCGGCTGGAAATATCGACGCAATCCAGCTGGAATTCTCGGTCGCATGCCGGATGCCGGGGCCGCCGCGGGAGCATTGCCTCGACGCGATGGAATCGGCGTTCGCGCCCGCTATCCATGCGCATCGAGCGTACCACACCACGTCGAGGACGATTACCCGCGTCGCGCGTCCTCGCGCCGCCGGCCGCGCGCCGGCAGCTTTGATGCCTGCGCGAGTCGGAATCGAGCTTTACGATCCGGCCTCGCAAATTGGCGCAATGGCGAGTTTCGATCTCGGTCCAGGCGGCTTCGGCGGACGAATCATGATGCTGCTCGGCGCTCGCAGCGTTGCGCTTTTTACTGGCGAGGGCCGCGTCGAGCGAACTTCACATGGGATTGCGCTCGGACCGCTTCGGCTCGAGCAGCATGGCGACGAACTCGATTTGACCTTCGACGGACCCGCGGTACTTGTGCCCGACAGCACCGAGTACCTGAGTATCGAGCGCGCCCTGGCGTCAGGACGCCTCGACCCGGCGATGCGTATCGCGGCGACGTTGCGAACCTCAGGTCAACCGCTCGACCTCGCAGATGTGCTCGCATCGGCCAAGGATCCTGCCAGAGCGAGCAGTTCCACACTTGCGGCATTCGGTGTTGTCAGCGGGGCGATCACCGTCGAGGGTAACCGCCACGAGCTTGCGGGCTTCGCGCGCGCGGGCGCGTCATTCACCGGGCTCGGTCCGACCCGATTCCACGCGCGGCGCATGCTCTGGTCATGTTTCGAGACAGGCGAGGCGCCGCTCGCGCTCGAGGTGCGTCTCGTTTCGGGCGACGACGGCGAGGAGCATCGTTCTGCACGCATCGCCATCGAGGGCGCCTGGCGTGAACTCGACCTGCATATGCTTCATGTCGATGCTGATTCGGTTGAAGCCGCGCCGCATCGCGTCGAGGCGGAAATCGCCGAACGTCGACGCGATCCGATGCACCTCGTTGGGCGGACGCGGAGTTTCATACCGCTTTCACGCCCGGGCCTCGACGGCGCGCGCATTTACACGGCGCTGGGCTTTGCGAGCTTCAAGATGGACGGCCTCGAGGGCGCTGGAATGTTTGAATATTCGCAGCGCTCGACCGAGGTGATGAGCGCGATCGAAGACGAAAGCGACGATTCGGAATAGCGAATTCTAGGGCAGCGTCGAAGCCGCGGCGCCATCGCGGCCGCGCGCGGCGAGAACCGTCTCGAGTTGCGCCGCCATCTCGGTGAGCCCCTTGCCGGTGGGGGTCGCGGCATGCTCGCGGACAAAGAGAAACCCGCGATCGGAAGACTCCGCCAGACGCGGATCGAATGCGAGCCGACCAAGCAAGCGCACCGCTGCGCCCGCGGCAATCGACGCGACCTCGCCCTCAGGCCAAAGTGGCCGTACGGAGCGGCACTCTTCGCAATTGAATCCCGCCATGTTCTCGACCACGCCGACGAAGTCGATACGCGAAGCGCGCGCGTACTCGAACGCCTTGCGCATCGCAGCGGAGGCAAGGCCCGACGTGTGCGTGAGTAGCAATGCTCCGCTAATCGGTGCGAGCCGCGCGAGCGCGTGCAGACGATCCAGGCCGGGCGCGAGGTCAACAATCAGCAGGTCGAGCGCGCCAAGGCGCGCCTGCGCCAGCATCCTGCCGAGCGCTTCCGTCCATTTGATATCGACTGAACTGGCGTGGCGCGTCGCGCCGTTGTTGTTGTCGGAGTCATCGCTGATAAAGCTGACGGGCGGCGGCTCACCTCCGGTCAGCATCTCGCTTGAAATGATGCGGAGACCATATGGTCCCGCGGCAGGCTCGATACCTTCAAGCATCGGCAGATGACGGGGTGGCTTCATTCCGAGCATTGAAAGAATACTCGGTGCGTTCAGGTCGGCGTCGACGATGGCGACCTTCCGTCCCTTCAGCGCGAGTGCAGCCCCCAGATTGACGGCCAACGTGCTCTTGCCGGTGCCACCTTTCACACTTGCAATGGCGAGGACCGACTTGATCGACGCAAGGTTGGTTCGAACAAGCTCGAACTGGCTGCCGGTTTCTTCCGTCGGACCAGCATAGTCAGTGAAAATTCTCATTGAATGGTCTGGCTGCTCTTTTCGCGCTGGGCGATTGAACGGGATCGTCTAGTGCAGCTATCAGGATGCTCCGTTTGGTGGCTCTGGTAAAGGACGCATCAATCGCGCGCAGACTGCAATGGATGCTTCAGAATGCCATCGCCGTCTCTTCGACGCGTAACGATGCGAAGACTTGCACGATTTTTCTCGGATCGAAGGTCCTTCGATCCGCAGCTTTTGGATGCGAGCAGCGCTCCTATCAGCCGTTCTCCTCGTCGGCATCGGTTGAGCCGAGCTTGCGATAGGTGTTGCGCTCGTCTTCGAATCGGCGCTGCGATTTGGCTTCGCGTTCCTGATCCTGCTGGCAATCACGGCAAAGCCGCGTGAAAGGCATCGCGCTTAGGCGCTCCTCGGCGATTTCGAGGCCGCATGAATCGCATACCCCGTAGGAGGCATCGGCAATACGCTCGAGGGCGTCGTCGATCTGCTTGAGCTTCACTCGCTCACGGTCCGAGAGGATGAAATTGATTTCGCGATCGC
>JASHPB010000074.1 GCA_030038355.1 Candidatus Binataceae bacterium | reverse complement strand
TTGCCGAGTCCGACGAATCCGATTTCCATCGTGCGATCAGTATACCTTCGCCGGATATTCGGCGTGGCTTCCGACGGTCAGTGCCGCTCGCGCGACAAGCAAAAACGCGACGAAGAGCAATAACCTCGGAAGGGGGTTTTTTACGGTAATCGAATATGGCAGTTATTCAAAGCAAGCCGATTGACGACTTCACGGCGAAGGTCAGTGCCCTCGCACATCGTCCTCGAGTACCAGGTTGCGGAGGTCGGGCTTCTCGAATATCCCCGCAACGGCTCGCGTAAGCGCGACAGACAGGACTTCCCCAGGCTCGTCATAGATGCCGGCTTCGTCCTCAGGACCAAGCGATAGCGAGCCCACTGGGGGATCGTAGTAGGTCTCGTTGCTGTTGCCGTGCCAGAAGGCGACGCTGAACGGAGGCTTGTAGATCGTCACATCGAGGCCGAAATCCGCGACGGTTTGCCAAACTGGTCCGTATTGACCTCCCGCCGCCCGGCTCTTCCTCACCCAGCATCGCACGATTTTGCATCCAATCACGTAATCCTGGGGCATCCTGACCCCCGGCTGATAGCTGGTGTCGTTGGAGGTTATCGCGGTCATGCCGGCTTCCTGCGCCGATCGCGCGATCGCGGCCTGGATAATTGGGGGGACCGGATCGGAATAGAGCCGCTGCAAAAGCTGAGAATTCTGGCCGAACACCTGCCCGATTGCCGGGTCGCCGTTGAGGGGTTCAGCTTGGTCCGCCGCCACGCCGGACGCATCGGCCTGCATCGTCGGCATCAGCACGAGCACGGTCCGGCGCGGATAGGAGTTCTGGTAGCCTTTAACCTGAAATGGATAGTACTCGAGTTTCTGGATCGAGGTCGGCGCATTGGATGAAGTCCCGGTTTCGTTTACGGTCGCGCACCCCGCAAGCACTGCGAGCAGTATGACTGCCAGCCGGCGGGAGGTTGCGCTGCTCGCCATGACGCGCACTTAACGATGCACCGCCTGCGCTCGCTCGCGGAACAGAAACAGCGTGCCCCCGACTTCAAGGCGGTCGCCGCTCTTGAGAGCATAGCGGCCGTTCAGCGGCTGGCGATTGACGAACACTTGTCCTCCTCCGCTCGGCGTGATCACAAAGTCGCGGCCCTCGCGCCGAATGGTCGCATGATGCCCGAGCACAGACTGATCACCAAACAGACCGATGTCGCTTTCCTCGGCGCGGCCAATGATCGTGACCGGCTTGGTGAGCGGATATTCGCGGCCCTCGCGCGCGTTGCGGCTCTGACTTCGCACGACCATCAGCCATCCGCGTTTCAGCAGTTCGCCGACGAGTCCGATGAAGAATCCAATCAGCGCGCCCAGCACGATAATCGCGATCGCGCGGCCGAAGGCCTGCGGAAAGGTTGAGGTTAATCCCTGGTAGAAAAGTCCGCCGAGAGCGCCGCCAACCACGCCGCCGACCGCGCCGTTTCTCCGCCGCGCGGCCGAACCAGAGGCCCAGCCGACGCCCAGTCCGACGAAAACGCCGAGCACGCCCCAGCCGAGGATTCGTCCGTTGAGGCCGCCCAGGAAATCGAACGCAAGCTCGCCGATGATCAGACCAAGCGCGCCGCCGATTGCGCCGATTACACCGCCCGTGACAAGGCTGCGCACGGCCTGCCGCCATTGGCCGACGCTCATGGCCTCGATTCCGGCGAGGAAAGCGCCGATGAATGCGCCGATCAGCGCGCCGAAAAGAATATCCCGGCCATAGACCCAGCGGATTCCGAGAACCGATTCTGCGGCACCCCAAGCGGCGAAGCCGCCTAAGCCGCCGGCAGCCGCGTAGAAGAGTAGCTTTTCGCTCGAAACGTTGGTCGCCATCTCAACCGCCAATCAGCATTGCGCGCTGCAAAGTCGTGTTCAAGGGAAAAAAGCTTGCGCTTGCGTGCAGGCGCAGTTTTTCGAGGCCCGCTGAAGGATTTGGGCAGCTGATCCAACGGAAATCGACCTGCACGCGCCGCGAGGCTGGTTAACCGACGCGGATGACACCAGATTGGTTACGAGAACATCTCCGGCTCGCGCGAGCGCAGCCACACGAGTCCGCGGTAGATGTAGTGAATGCCGGAAGCGGCCGTGACGGCGACCGTCAATTCGAGTAGCAACGTATGATAGTCCGGCGACAGCGTTCCGAATCGCGCCAGCGCCGCGATCACACAGGCGAGCTGCAAGAACGTGCTCATCTTGCCGAGGTAGCTCGGCCGCACCGGAAAGCGCTCGTCGCTGAAGAACGACAGCATCAGGTAGCCGACCACGATTATCACGTCGCGCACCACCACGACGCTCAGCAGATAGCCGGGCAAGTCACCGTTGATCGTCAGCACGATGAACGACGACAGCAGCATCAGCTTGTCGGCGAAGGGATCGAGATAGGCGCCGAGCTCGGTGCGCGAATCGAATAGTCGCGCCAAGGTGCCGTCAAGGCTGTCGGTCAATGCGGCCGCCGCGAATACCCAGAGCGCTTCGGTGTAGCGATGGCGGCTGATGAAGGTGAGGAAGATTGGCACCGAGCCGAGGCGGCAGAGCGTCAGGAAGTTGGGCAGATTGAGCAGATGGCCGAAGCTCGCGGGCGCCGGCTGTTGCTTTAGTCCTGGTGCGGTCGTGCGCCGCGGCGGCTGCGGATGAAGCTGGGTAGCCATCGCAATACGACTCTTATCGCGCGCGGGGTCAGGCCGAAAGTGCGGCAGCCTTGCGCAAACGCCCGGCAAGGCGCGGGCTCACCAGCGCGCGCATCGATACTTTGCCGTCCGAATACTCCTCGCTCAGCACCTGGCCATCGCGGCGCGCCATCGCAACCAGGTCGCCGCGCGAGGCGGGCAACGTGACCGAGACGTCTTCGCGCGAGCCGCTGAAATGACGCGCGATAGCATCGAGCAGATGGTCGAGGCCGGTTTCTTTCAGCGCCGAGATTGTTATCCCGTCGAAGTCGCCGAACTGGCGCCGCGGATGCTCGAGCAGGTCGGCCTTGTTCATCACCATGATTCGCGGCGTGGCACCCGCACCGATTTCCTCTAGCACGCGATCGACAATCGCGATTCGCTCGTTGGCGAGCGGCGAGCTCTCATCGACCACGTGCAGCAGAAGATTCGCGGTGCGCACTTCTTCGAGCGTCGCCTTGAACGCATCGATCAGCATGTGCGGCAGGCGATGGATGAAGCCGACCGTGTCAACCAGCATCACGTTGAGATGGCCCGGCAGCTTCAGGCGCCGAATCGTCGGATCGAGCGTCGAAAACGGACGATTCGCGGCCTCGACTTCGGCATCAGTGAGTGCGTTCATCAGCGTCGACTTGCCGGAGTTGGTGTATCCGACCAATGACACCGTCGGATATGGAACCTCGAGGCGGCGCTGGCGTTGGATCGAGCGCGTGCGCTCGACGTCGCGAAGGCGTGCGCGAAGACGCGTCAGCCGCTCGCGCAGCCGGCGGCGGTCAACCTCAAGCTGCGTTTCGCCGGGGCCGCGCGTTCCCACCCCTCCTGAACGTCCGCCCGAGCCGCCGCCGCGTACGCGCGACAAGTGCGTCCATTGGCGAGTGAGGCGCGGCTGCAGATATGAAAGCTGCGCGATCTCGACCTGCAACTTGCCTTCGAGCGTGCGCGCGCGCTGCGCGAAGATATCGAGGATGAGCTGGCTTCGATCGATGACGCGAAGCCGGAGCTCGCTCTCCAGATTGCGCGCCTGCGCGGGCGAGAGCGCGTCGTCGAAGATCGCGAGCGACGCGCCCTTTTTGCTCGCGAGCTCACGCACCTCGACCGTCTTGCCCCTGCCGATGAATGTGCGCGGATCGACGGACTTGAGCCGCTGGCTCACCGTCGCAGCTACTTCGGCTCCAGCGCTCTCGGAGAGCGCCTTCAGTTCCTGCAACGATTCCTCGCTCGCGATTCCCTCGTCAGTGGCGAGCTCAACGCCGACCAGCACGGCGCGCTCGTCGCGCTCGTGAGTCACATCGTGTAGTTCAGTCAGATAGGTTCCTCGGCTCCAAATAGGCTCCACCAACCCTATCAGAAAAGTCTCGAGCAACTAAGGCGATGATTGCGTCCAGCGGTGGCGCGCAAAGGCCAATCGGGCTAAGTTCGCGACATCCATCGAAAGAGGTTTCCCGATGAGCGAATGGAAAATCGGCGAGGTGACGATCAAGCGAATTATCGAGACTGAAGGCGCCTGGAAAGGCACCTGGATCCTGCCGAGTGCCACGGCCGAGAACGTGCGCAAAGAGGCGGATTGGCTCTGCCCCGTCTTCTCCAATGAAGAGGGCAAGCTGCGCATGAGCATCCATGCGCTCGTGATCGAGTCACAAGGCAAGAGCATCATCGTTGATACCTGCATCGGCAACGACAAGGTCCGCAGCAATCCGGCCTGGAACAAGCTCAAGCTGCCGTTCATCGAAGACCTCGCGAAAACCGGCTATCGCCCGGACCAAATCGACTACGTCGTCTGCACGCATCTGCACGTCGATCACGTGGGCTGGAACACCAGGCTCGAAAACGGCAAGTGGGTGCCCACCTTCGCCAACGCGCGCTACATCCTGGGCGGCACCGAGTGGGACTATTGGTCGAAGTTCGATGGTGCCGACATGCGCGATCCAGTTGAGGATTCGGTGCGGCCAATCGTCGAGCAGCAGAAGGCGGACCTCGTCGATCCGACGCATAGGATTACGAGCGAAGTTTGGCTAGAGCCAACTCCGGGCCACACCCCGGGTCATCTGAGCGTGCGCATTTCGTCGAAGGGCAAGGACGCGGTTATCACTGGCGACCTGATGCATCATCCGATTCAGTGCAAGTATCCGGAGTGGGACGACGGCTTCGATTCCGACAGTGCGCTCGCGAAAAAAACACGGCGTGCGTTCTGCGAAAAGTATGCTGATTCGGGCGTGCTCGTGTTCGGCACTCACTTCGCGACGCCCTCCGCCGGCAACATCACGCGGCTCGGCGATTCGTTCCGCTACTCGCCCGCGTAGGACGGCAGGCGCCGGTCCCAGCGGCGCAAGCTCGCGGCAGAAGAAACGTTACGTCCAGACTGTTTCGAGCGTGCCGGCGATCACCTCGCGAAGCTTGGCGCGCGCGTCGCGGCCGCTCGCCGCCGCGCTCGACGCGCGATCGGCGTCGGCGATCGTCCTTTCCAGCGGAGCGCGCACGATCTCGGCCTGTTGCCGAAGTGCTCGTATAGATTGCCGGGACTGATTCCCGCGGCTCTCGCGATGTGATTGGTCGAGACGCGCGCGCTGCCGTCCGCGTTGAGGAGGCTCAGCGCGCCGCGTCGAGGATCGCGTTTCTAGTTTGGTCCCTCATGCTTAGAGTAATCGCTCTATTTGATTAGAGCATTTACTTTAAAACTGTGACGTGCGAAAAGAAGGCCGCGCGCGCGATGGCCACGCGGCTTTCATCGGGTTCACGATTGTTGACGGCTACTCGATTTCGCGGCCGAAACGGATCGTCTTCTTCTGCAGACCCTCGACGATGATCTCCATGCCGCCGCTCCGCATCATCCACTCGAGCCGATGGTCGCGGTACTGGCGCGCGAACGCTCCCGAGGCGAGGATTTGCGGCAGCGTGTCCATCGAGCCGCCGAACTGCGCCGCAGCATCGATTGTCTTGCGAATACTCTCGCGCCGCTCGACGCGCGCGAGCCACTGCCCGAGCGGAGAGCTCGCCTCCGGCGCCATCCCCCAAACGACGGAACCGCGCAGGTATGGATAGACGCTCAAATCGCCGTGCCCGAACGATGCGCCATTGAAGTACGCGCGGCCACCGAGCTCGCGCTCGAGCCATCGATAGATGCCCGCGGTTTGCTGCTGGGCGCGCTTAGTCAGGCGCTCCGCGAGGTCGCCGCTCGCCCGCTTCCACGCCTGGATTTCCATCAGGCCCCAGTTGATCGCCTCATAATAGGTGTCGCAAAGCTCCTCGATCATCCTGACGCGCGCGCGCTCGTGAGGCGCGGCAGGCAGCATCGGAGGCTTCGGCCACTTGTCCTCGATGTAATCGAGGATGATCGTCGAATCGAAGATTCTGAAACCGTCGTCGACCAGCGTCGGCACTTCGATGCGCGGATTGATCTCAATGTACGCGGTCGGCGCACCGCTGAACGCGTCAGGCACTTCAGCTTCAAACGGGATGCCTTTCTCGTGGAGCGCGATTTTGACCTTCTGCACGTATGGGGAAAACGGATGCTCCCAGATTTTCAGCATGACGGGAATCCTTTTCGGCGATGGGGCTCGCGCTCACGATACGCGGTTTCGCGCTGAGCGAAAATGATGATAGTTGCCGGAGTGGCCGAAGCCTCGGCCGAGGACTCACGATGGAATTCGGAATTGCTCTCGCCTCCAACCTCGACGCGTGGAAAACGGTCAAGCGTGCCGAGGAGCTCGGCTTCTCGCACGCCTGGTTCTACGACACGCAGATGCTCTCGCCGGATATCATCGCCACGATGGCTCTGGCTGCGGACCGGACCTCGCGCATCAAGCTTGGGATGGGCGTGCTGGTTCCGACCAACCGCATCGCGCCGGTCGCGGCCAACGGCCTCGCGACGCTGAACAAGCTCGCTCCAGGACGAATTGTCTTCGGCGTCGGCACGGGATTCACCGCACGCAATACGATGGGCCTCGGACCGATGCGCCTCGGCGATATGCGGGAGTATATCCGCGTCGTGCAGGAGCTGCTCGGTGGCAAGACCACCGAGTGGCAGTGCGGGGGCGCGCAACACAAGGTCCGCTTTCTGAATCCTGAAGCCGGCCTGATCAACATCAAGGACAAGATTCCGCTGCACATCTCCGCGTTCGCGCCCAAGGCGCGCAAGATGACCGCCGAGATCGCCGACGGCTGGATGACGTTCGCCTCCGCGATGCCGCGCGCGCTCCACGAACTCGAAGAGATGAGCAATGAGTGCCGCTCTGTGTCGCGCGAACCCGCGACGCTCTATCGCACGGTGTTCGCCCTCGGATGCATCCTGGGCGACGGCGAATCACCGGCGAGCCCGCGCGCCAAGGCCGAGGCCGGTCCGCTCGCCGTCGTTTTCCTCCATGGGCTTATCGAGCGATCGCTGAATCTCCAGCTTCCAGCGGAGATCCAGCCCATGTTCGAGGCGTATCGCGCGCAGTACATGACCTACGAGCCGGCCGACGCGCGCTACCTGCAGATGCACAAGATGCATCTGCTCGGCGTGCGCCCCGAAGAGGAGAAGTTCCTTACTCCCGAGTTGATTTCTTCGATGACATTCACCGCGACGGCGCCGGAGCTTCGCGATCGGATTCGCCAACTGCGCGACGCCGGATGCGATCAGTTTGTGATCCAGCTTGTGCTTGGACACGAAGCTGCACTCACCGGATGGGCGCGACTCTTCGAGAGCGTGTGACGCGGCGAAGTGCCGACAAATCGTACTCACCATGCCGCAAGAAGCCTGATTCGCCCGAGGCCCGCGGTTTGATAAACTGCAGCTCATGGCTGCCAAGAGCATTTCGCGCCGAACTCTTCTCGCGATCGCGCTACCGATAGCCGCGCTGCTCGTCTCGGCCGGCGCCGCGCACGCGTCCGATATCGCCCAGCTGCTGACGGATAAGCCCGACAAATTCAAGATCATCAACGTCGACGACCTGACGAAGCTCATCAACGACCCGTCGTCTCACGTGAATATCTACGACGCCAACGGGCCCGGTCTGCGCAACACGGCCGGTGTAATTCCCGGAGCGCACCTGCTCACGAGCGACGATTCTTATGACGTCGCCAAGGAACTTCCGGCCAACAAGAACGCGCTGCTCGTCTTCTACTGCGCCGATCGACATTGAATGGCGTCGCACGAGGCCGCCCGGCGGGCGGTCGGCGCCGGCTACACCAATGTCGAAGTCATGGCCGACGGGATCAAAGGCTGGAAGCGGGCGGGTAAGGAAGTGACCTATCCGGCCGGCGGCTCGGCTAGCGATTAATCCGGCGACGAGACTTGCGCCTGGCTTCCACGTACTGGCCAAAGCGCGCCGTCAATCTAATATAGTGGCGGCGTGCCACGCATCGAGCCTGAGCCGCAAAGCCGCGCCGACGCGCCGCGCGAACTCACGCTCCGTGGCTTCGTGCTCGGTATCGCGCTCGCGCTGATTCTCGGCGCCGCCAACGCATATCTCGGTCTCTTCGCCGGCATGACGGTGTCGGCGAGTATCCCGGCCGCAGTGATCTCGATGGCCATTCTGCGCGCGCTCGGCGGCGCAACGATTCTCGAGAACAACCTCGTGCAGACGGTGGCATCGGCGGGCGAAGCTGTCGCCGCCGGCGCGATCTTCACCTTCCCCGCCCTCGTGATTCTCGGCGGCGGCTCGCATCTGCCCTACATCGAGGTGACGGCGCTATGCGTCGTCGGCGCGACGATGGGCTCGCTGTTCGTCGTGTTCCTGCGCCGCGCCTACGTCGTCGATGAAGCGCTGCCCTTCCCGGAGGGCGTGGCCTGCGCCGAGGTGCTGCGAACGGCAGAGACTTCCGCGAGCGCCACACCGCTGCTCTGGGGCGGAATCATCTCGGCGACTCTGAAAGCAGCCCAGGACATCGTTGGTATCATTCCCGCCACGCTCAGCGCGGCGCGCTGGGTAGGCGGCGCGGCGGTCGCAGGCTCGCTCAACCTTTCGGCCGCGCTGCTCGGCGTCGGCTATATCGTCGGCATCCGCACCGCGGCGATGGTGTTCGCGGGCGCTGCCTTCGCCTGGCTGATTGCGATTCCAGTCTTGACGGCGAGCCGTCACGAGCTGCGGACGTTGGATGCGGCCGTAGCGGCCACCCAGATCTGGGGTGCGCAAGTACGATACCTGGGCGTCGGCGCGATGCTCACGGGTGGGATCTTGACGCTCTGGCGGCTTCGCAGTCGAATCGCCGCCGCGCTTCGCGACAGTATCGCCGCGATTCGCGGTCGGCAGACGACGACTTCGCAGCGCGAGGACACCGACCTCGCGCCGCATGTGATCATCGGCCTAATTCTTCTATGCGCGCCCGTGATATTGGCGATTTGCCTCGCGCTGGGAGCCTCCATCGCGCTTAGCGTGATTCTCGCCATCGCGCTCATCGTGATTGCGTTCTTCGCCGCCGCGATTGCCGGCTACCTGACTGGAATCGTCGGCGCATCGAACAACCCGGTGTCAGGCGTCACCGTGATCGTGCTGCTCGCCGTCGCGCTGATTCTGATGTCGATGGACGTGGGCCGCGGCGTCGGTCCGACCCTTGCGATTCTCGTCGGCGCCATCGTCTGCACGGCGGCAGCGATGGCCGGTGACTCGTTGCACGACCTTGCCACGGGTTACTTCGTCGGCGCGACACCGCGCGCGCTTGAAATCGGCGTGCTGGCGGGCGCGATTGCATCGTCATTCGTCATGGCGCCGATCCTGAACCTGCTCATCAGCGGTTATGGAATCGCGGGCACCGCGACCGCCAAGTCCGGCGCGCTCGCCGCGCCACAGGCGTTCCTCATGGCCAAGGTCGCGCAAGGTGTGTTCGCGGGCCGACTTCCCTGGGCCGCGATCATTCTCGGGGCGGTGCTCGCGGGCATGCTCGCGGTCTTGGACCGCGTGCTCGAGCAACGCGGCTCAAAGTGGCGAACGCCGATCATGCCTGTTGCGCTCGGCCTTTACCTACCCTTCGGGCTTAGCGTGGCGATCGCTCTGGGAGCGCTGGTGCACGCATTGCTCGCCCCGGCTGAAAGGGAGGAGTCGGGGCCCGGTCTGTTGCTCGCCGCAGGACTGGTCGCCGGTGAGGCGCTGATGGGCGTGGCGAGCGGCGCGCTCGTCACGGCGGGCATCAAGCTGCCGATTTTCTAGCGATTTACTTCGCGAGCTTGCGGAGCTGGCGATTCGTCAGCATCCAATGCATCTCGGCCCCGCCGCGTTCGAGCTTCGAGAGCTCGAGCGCGATACATCCGCCTTTTCTCAGCACCATGTGCACGCCGGCCGGCGATCCGGTGAGCAACAGGGAAGCGAGCGCGCTCAACTGCGGCTCGTGGCCGACGATCATCACGCTGTCGAGCTTGTTGAATGGCCGCAGCGCCGAGACCACTTCCGTCGGACGCGCACCTGTCGCCAGCGCCGGCAAGACCTGCGGCGCGGGCGACTTACCGTAGGCTGCAGAAACGATATCGGCGGTCTCGCTCGCGCGCGGCAGCGGACTCGTCAGTATCGCATCGAACTCGACGCCGAGCTTTCTGAAGCCTTGCGCCGCCTCAACCATTTTCTCACGGCCTTTGGCGGTGAGCCTGCGCTTGCCATCGTCACCGCCCGGCGCACCGTCCTCCGCGATGGCGTGGCGCTGGATGTAGAGCATCATGCGGCGTGTTCCGAATCGTCGCGACGGTGACTAGCAGGTTCCTGCTGAGGGTCTTGGGTATTGGCCTCGCTGCTAGCCGGAACGGCATTTGAATCCATGACTTCGTTGGCAGCAGAGGACACCGGATACTCCGAGTTCGCCGTCTCGCTCACCGGCGATTCTGGCGATTGATAGGGCGCGTCAACGGCTGCGGTTTGCGGCTTTGACGAAGCGGCTGCCTCGCTTTGAGCGGCGGCCTCCGCTTCTGCCGCTTCGCGTTCCGCATCAGCAAGTTCTGCGGCCCGGCTGCGCATATCATCCAGCAAGTCGCTCAGAATTTCCGACTTGTCGAGCCGCGCCCACGCCTTGAGACATCGGGTTCGAAGCTTGCGCGAGCGCTGACTTAGCGAATGCAGCAGCGCGCCCGCGGCCAAGATCGTTGCCGGCGAAGCTCCGGCACTCGCCGCATAGTTGTGGAGCCAGGCTACGCCGGCCGTCACGTCATTGTAATTGCCGAGCAGTTCCTGCAGTTGCTCGAGCCTTGCGAGGGCTTTGCGATGGCGTTTGCCAGCGATTGCGGGCACCATCTCGAGAACATAGCGGAGCCGTTTGACCCGCACACGGAGCTTGTGAAAGTCGGCTGGCGGCGCTTGGTCGTCAAGTTTGGCGCCCTTCTTCCTGACCCGTCGCAAGGTTGGCTCGAGCAAATCGGCGGCAGCGACGCCAAGTTTGGCCGTCGCGCGTGCCATCTTGATTGGCGGCGCTGACAGCCGCGCCACCAGGCCTTGATAGCGCTTGCTCGACAGATCCTGGATGAGCTGGGCGTGGGCTGCAACTCGATCGGCGCCGATCGCCGCGACAATCGGATCAAGCGAGCTTTTGAGCGCCGGGTCGAGCTTGCGCGCACGTTGCTTGAAAATTGTCTCCAGCACGTCGCAGTTGCGCACCTCACCGGCCTGATGCGCGATCCAGGGAATGTCACGCCGATACAACTTGAGTGCGCCGCTATACAGCACGGTGGAAAAGAGTTCGATCGCGGCTCTCAGGCGGCGCGAGGAAACGCGCACTTGATGAATCGCCTCGATATCGCCGGCGATCACCGCGTCGTGTTGCCGTTGCATCGCGTCCAGGCCAAAGCGAATCGCAAGCCGGGCGGATTCGGCGACTATGCAATCGGGAGCGAGCGTCAATTTTCCAGATGTTTGAGGTTGTGCCGGTTCGCTCACGATAGTTCTTTCTAGATCGTTTGACCGCTGGGAGCGAACCGAAGCCTTCGCTCTTCGAAGACCGCATTTTTACGCACAAGTTCATCGATAAGAAATAGTGCGGCAGAAATTTTCTAACCGTTCTCGCTGGCTAGGGTGTGCGCGAGAACCGGCTATCGCTCGAGCACGATTTGTCGGTCCATCAGGCGCGATAGCAGGTCGGTTCGCCGCTCGCAGGTCCACAGCTCCAGGTCGGCCTTCTCGCGCTTCGAATCGACGCCGAGGATTACGCGGCCGGGCGAGTAGTTCACATCCACGTTCCTGACCACGCCGAAGTGACTGCGGTCGAGCGCGTCAGCGATACGCAGGATTGCGGCAAAGCCGCGCACCAGACGGCGATTGATGCTGCTCAGCGATCGGAGGTCGGGAGAGTCGAGCTTGGCCGCCTGCTTGCGATGACCGCGCGCCGCCTGCGCGATGACCTCGATCTCGTCAGGATCGAAGCCGAACAACTCCGCGTTTTTGATCAGGTAGTAAGAGTGGCGATTGTGACGATCGTGATCGATTGCATGGCCAACGTCGTGGAGCAGCGCGGCGAATTCCAGGAGTTCCCTCGATTCGCGCGGCAGACCCAACACTCCCGCAGTGGCATCGAAGAGCTGCAGCGAAAGCTTGGCGACTTGCCGGCCATGCTCGTTGCTGCCGGCGAATCGCGCGGCCAGTGCGTTCACCGAGCGGCGCCGCGCATTGTTCGCCGTGCGGGAATTGACGGCCCGAGCGAGGCCGAGGAGAACGCCCTCGCGCAGCGCCCACGAGCAGGCGAGCAGCTCCGGCGCAGCCGAGCGACGAAGCACGAACTCGACCAGCGCCGCAGCAGCAGGCATCAGGTCAACACGTTTGGCATCGATTCCCGGCAGCTCCGAGCGCATTGCGGCGTTGGCTTCGATCAACAGCTCGCAGAGGCGCGAAATCTCGTCCGCCGTCGCGCTCGCGCCGTGGAGGCGACCCAGTTCCTCGCCGCGCGAGGCTCGGGCCATCGCGACGAGAGTGTTGATCGTACCGGAGGTGCCGATCGCGCGGACTACGCCAGCGCGTTTGGCGCGGCGCATCAAGCCGCCGATCTGGCGCTCGAGATGCGCATTGAGTTTCTTCAACTGCTCGCGAGTCGGCGGATCCTCGGTCAGAAAGCGCTCTGCGACACGCGCCGCACCCAGCTTGACGCTCCGCATCCAGAGCGGATGGCCATCCTGGACCAGGACCAGCTCGACGCTTCCGCCGCCGACGTCGATAAGTAGATACGGTCCGCCTTCGAGTCCTAGCGCGTGGCGCGCGGCCTGGAAGATGAGCCGCGCTTCCTCTATTCCACTGACGACTTCGATCGGGATGCCGGTTTCGCGGCGAATGCGGCGGATAAACTGGGTGCGGTTGCGCGCCTCGCGCACCGCGCTGGTGGCAACCGCGCGGATCTTGTCCACGCGGCGTACGCGCGCCAGGCGCTTGAAGTTGCCGAGCGCCCGAATGGCGAGGTCCATCGATTCTTCGGTAAGGCGGCCGGTCGTGAACGAGCGCCGCCCGAGGCGCACCATCTCCTTGACGCGATCGACCACCTCGAGGTGCCCCTCGCGCGTCACGTCAGCGACAATCATGTGCAGGGAGTTGGAACCGACGTCGATCGCGGCCAGCCGCATACTAGGAAAATAGGCACCAAGCTGTCCGAAGTCATCCACGGCCGCCTCCGCGCTGTGCATATCCCAGCCCCACAACCAGCACAGTTATTAACAGGATTGTTGTTGCGAAATGATGAACGGAAATTGTTGTTTTAGATTCGCTGCCAAGCTGGGCCTAACAAAACTGATGCCGAAGCACCGTCGCGACTAGATATTTCGCGTTAATCATTACGTAACGATTACATAATTCAGTCGCGCAGGGCGCTGAGCGAATCGATGAAAACCTCTTCGGCCGCATGATCGAGGAGAACGAACTCGACTCGTTCGAGCGGGGTCGCGCCGCCGAGATGCTCGCGCACCTCGGCCAGCATCACCTCGGCGCATCGCTTGAGCGGGAAGCCGGCGATACCGGTACCGATCGCGGGAAACGCGATTGACTTGAGTTTCAACTCGCGGGCGCGGGCCAGTGAATTGCGGGTTGAGGCGCGGAGACTCTCCTCGGTCGTGGCTTCGCCGAGGCGCATGCTGGCCGCATGGATTACGTGACGCGCGCGAAGATTCCCGCCGCCAGTCACGGCGGCCTCACCGAGTGCAATCGAACCGATCCTGTCGCATTCAGCCTGGATCGAGGGCCCGCCCTTGCGGCGTATTGCGCCGGCGACGCCGCCGCCCAGCAGCAGATCGTTGTTGGCGGCGTTAACGATCGCGTCGGCGTCAGAGTCGGTCAAATCGCCTCTGCGAATGATAACCTTCGAGCGCCATCCGGCTTGCATCGCCACCTCGCACGCGCGGCAGAGGCGCGCCTCGTCTGTTAATATCGCTTCGGCTCGAGGTTTCACAGGCGCGGCAGATGAAGTTGCAGAAAGTCACGACGAATCTTCTGCGCGCCGCAGGCGCGCTTCGCATCGCGGCGGTTTGCGTGGCATTCATCGCTTGCGGCACTCCGCGCGCAATTCCGCCCGGCACAATCCAGGTCGATCTCGAGGACACTCCGACCTCGACCGATCCGCGCTTTTCCACTTCCGCGGCGTCGTCGCGCGTCAACGAGTTGATATTCTCGAGCCTCGTGCGTCCCGCTGGGAGCGGTGCCTTCGTCGGACAATTGGCCGAGAGTTTCGAGCGGCGCGGCGATACTCAAATAGTATTTCATCTGCGGCACGGAGTGAGATTCAGCGACGGCAAGGAGCTCACTGCGGGCGACGTGAAATATACTTTCGATTCTATTTTGGATCCGAAGCTGAACTCGCCGAAGCGCGGCGCGCTGCAGCATCTGAAGTCGATCGACGCTCCCGATCTATACACGATAGTAATGACCACCGACCGCCCGTACGCGCCGGCGGCTGAACTCGGCTCGCAGGCGATCGTCCCGGCAGCTACGCCGCCGCCAGCGATATCCGAGCAAATTGCGCCGCCGGGCGCCGGTCCGTTCCGCATGGTCAGTTTCAGCCGAGATGAGTCGGTCGTGCTCGAGCGCAACCCGTATTTCCCGGCGGCGCCGAATTCGCCGCAGAAGATAGTGTTCAAGATCGTTCCTGATCCAACGGTGCGCGCTCTCGAATTGATCGAGGGTGTTTGCGATCTCTCGGAGAACAATATCCAGCCCGAGGTTCTTCCTTCGCTGGCCACCAAACCGCAACTGTCGATTATCAAGTCGGCGGGTACCGGATACCGCTACATCGCATTCAACTTTCGCCATGATCCGCGCCTTCGCGACCTCCGCGTGCGTCGCGCGATCGCCTACTCAATCGATCGTCGCGCGATAGTCAATTCGATGATGCGGGGAACGGCGCGAATCGCTAGCGGCTTGCTGGCGCCGGAGAACTGGGCATACTCAGCAGACGTATCGACGTACCCCTACGATCCCGCGAAAGCCCGCGAACTGCTCGAGCAGGCCGGCTATCCAGTTTTGAAGAATGGCATGCGCAATCTTCGCCTCGTATTCAAAACGACGCCCGAGCAATTGCGGCTCGCGACTGCATTGCAAGCGATGCTGAAAGATGTGGGTATCGAACTGGATATACGCAGTAATGAGTTCGCCACCTTCTATGACGATACGCTGCGGGGAAATTTCGACTTGGTATCGATGTACTGGGTAGGGGTCAATGATCCGAATCACTACTACATGATATTCGATTCGAAGATGACGCCGCCGCGCGGCTACAACCGCGGTTACTATTCGAATCCCGAAATGGATCGTTTGCTGGAAAGCGCGCAGATAACCTTCGATTTCGACGACCGGCGAAAACTGTATGCGCGCGTGCAGCAGATCGCGGCCGACGACCTGCCCTACGTCTCGCTCTGGTGGCAAGACAACGTAGTCGTGCTGAACCGATCGCTCCAGGGCTTCGTGCCCTATCCCAACGGCAGCCTGAAGTCGCTCGCGACGGTCACTCTCACCTCGCCCGCGGGAGCGGAGCAGGCCAATTGATCGGCTACTTCGCGCGCCGCCTCGCCGCGATTGTTCCGGTCGCGATCGGCGTCGCGACCCTCACCTTCCTCATCATTCACATTGTCCCCGGCGACCCAGTTACCGCGATGCTTGGTGAGAGCGCTGCACCCGCCGATATCGTCGGGATGCGCCATCGCCTCGGGCTCGATCGCCCGATCCTCGTGCAGTATGGCGCGTTTCTCAAAGGACTTGCAGAAGGCGACCTCGGCCAATCCATCGTGTATCGCCGCCCAGTCAGCCGCATCATCGCCGAGCGCTACCCGGCGACACTCGAACTCGCAGCGGCCGGCATGCTGGTTGCCCTCGTGGTCGCGTTGCCGCTCGGTTTCATCGCCGGCTCGCGGCCCGGAGGCGCGGGCGATATCGCCTCGATGGGATTCGCGATCGCCGGCATCTCCATTCCCCACATCTACCTCGGGCCGCTGCTGATGATTCTGTTCTCGCTCGATCTGCGCTGGCTTCCGCTGACTGGCCGCGGCGGTCTCGCGCATCTGCTGCTGCCCGCGATCACGCTTGGCACCGCGCTCGCCGCAATCCTCGCGCGGATGCTTCGCCAGAGCCTCGTGGCGGTGCGCGAGAGCGATTATATCCGCACGGCGGTGAGCAAAGGCCTCACCGCGCGCGCCGCGCTCATTCGCCACGGCCTTCGCAACTCGCTCACCTCGGTAGTAACGCTCGTCGGATTGCAAATTGGCGGCCTGCTGAGTGGCGCCCTGATCACGGAAGTCATTTTCTCGTGGCCGGGAATCGGCCGTCTGCTGATCAGCGCGATCGGACTTCGCGACTATCCACTGGTCGAAGGATGCGTGCTCGCATTCGCGATGACGTACGTCGTGGTGAATCTTCTTACCGACGTGGTTTATGGGTTGATCGATCCGCGCGTGAGATACGCATGAGCGGCGCAGCTCGTAGCGTCTCGCTCGCGCTGGGCGGCTCGCTGGTCGCGATTCTAGTGCTGGCCGCGATTGCCGGACCATTAATCGTGCGCGCCGATCCGAATGCGATCGACCTCGCAAACTCGCTGGCCGCGCCGAGCGCGGGGCATCCCTTCGGATGCGACCAGCTGGGGCGCGACGTGCTGGCGCGCGTGCTTTGGGGTGCGCGGCTTTCGCTGTTTGTAGCGATCGTGGTGGTCATCGCGTCCGCCGCCATCGGCACGTTGATTGGCGTGAGCGCCGGGCTCGCGAGTGAGCGCATCGACAATCTGATCATGCGCGGGGTCGATATCGTGCTCGCGTTTCCCGGAATCCTGCTCGCGATCGCGCTCGCGGCTATCCTTGGCCCCGGAATTCGCGACCTCGTGATCGCGCTGGTCGCGATGGGCTGGACCGGATACGCGCGAATCGTTCGCGGCGAAGTCCTGACGCTACGCGAGCGCGAGTACGTAGTCGCGGCGCGGACGCTCGGCGCTCGCCCGCCGCGTCTTGTCCTGCGCCACCTGCTGCCTGGAGTTGCAGGTCCGCTCGCGGTGCAAGCCACGTTCGGCATCGGCGGCATTATCGGCGCCGAAGCGGCGCTTTCGTTTCTTGGCCTCGGCGTGATGCCGCCGACGCCCAGTTGGGGCAACATGCTCGATGCCGGACGCGCATTCCTGCTGGTCGCGCCGCATCTGACGACCGCGCCGGGACTCGCAATCGGCATTTCGATTCTCGGCTTCAACCTGATGGGGGACGGAATCGCGCAGCTCATCGGCATCCGAAACTAAAATTGGAAACTGAGCATTCTCACGCCATGCGCATTAGGGGGTTTCGTGCTATTCGTCGGGCTTACGTCGAATGCGATGGCAACGCATGGAACCAGGTGAAATAGCGCGGCGGCTCGAGGAATTCATCCGCGACAACGGCGGCTTCGACCGCGTCGCGATTGAAAACTTCCGCCGCATGGCGGGCGGCGCGTCACGCGAGATCTGGTCCTTCGATGCCGAGCTAACTCGCGGCGGCAAGACCGCGAGGCGCGGCCTGGTGCTCAGGCGCGATCCCGGCGCGCACAAGATCGACACTTCACGGAGCGCCGAGTTCCGCGTCTTGCGCGCCGCACATCTGGAGGGCGTGCCGGTCCCCGAAGTGCTGTGGCTCGGCGAGGATGCGTCCGCGCTGGACGCGCCGTTTTTCGTGATGGAGCGCGTCGCGGGCGAGACGATCGCTCGGCGTCTCCTGCGCGACGAGGAATACGCGCCTGCCCGCAAGGACATGCCCGCGCAGCTGGCCGAGATTCTCGCGCGTATCCATCGCATCGATCCGAAAAGGCACAAGCTCGATTTCCTCGCGGCGCCCGGCGACAACGCCGCGCTTACCGAAGTGCGCCGCTACGAGGACAACCTGCGTAAGCTCGCCCTCGAACCGCATCCAGCGTTTGAGCTCACCTTTCGATGGCTCCTGGGGCGCATCCCGAAAACGCCGCGCACCACTCTCGTCCACGGCGACTATCGAATCGGCAATGTGATTTTTGGCCCCGAGGGCGTCCGCTCGGTTCTCGACTGGGAGCTCGCGCATCTCGGCGATCCGATGGAAGACATCGGATGGATGTGCGTGCGGGCGTGGCGCTTCGGCAACGACCACAAGCCGGTCGGCGGACTAGGCACGCGCGAGGAGTTCTTCGCGGCCTACGCGCAAGCGAGCGGCGTCGCCGTCGATCCCGAGGCGGCGAGATTCTGGGAGGTGTTCGGGAATCTCCGATGGGGCATAATCACCATCAGCCAGGCGCGCACCCACATCGATGGTTTTGTTAAGAGCGTCGAGCTCGCGAGCATCGGGCGGCGGACCGCAGAAACCGAGCTCGAACTGTTGAATTTAATCGAAGGCGCGTGACGCGCGTGGGGACGGTGCGGCATCATGCAGGACAGACCAACCGCGGTTGAATTGCTCGAGGCGGCGGCCGAGTTCGTCGAGCGGGAAATCGTGCCCGCAATCCAGGGCGCGCGCCAGTTCCAGGTGCGGGTCGTGGCCAACGTGATGCGCATCGCGGCACGCGAAATGCACCTCGAAGATCCTGCGGTGCGGGCCGAGGTGAGGGCACTCGCGGAGCTTCTCGGCCACGAGAAACCGCATCTTCACAGCCTCGACGATCTGCACGCGGCCGCGATCAAGCTCAACGGAGAGCTCAGCGAGCGCATCCGCGCGGGCGAGGCTGACGCGGGCGATTTTCGTGCGCGGACGCTCCGCGTCGTGCGGCAGGCAGTCGAGGATAAACTTCGCGTCGCGAATCCACGCTACCTGGAAGCCGATTTTGCGGCGCGCGGCAAAGCAACTGATCAGACCAACTGATAATTCGAAATCTAGCCACTACAGAATCTTTCGCGCACAAGCGAAGTAGCGAGGAGACAAATCATGAGCGAGCGCAAGGTAGTCTTGCTGGAACAGGACGACTTGATGCATCCGAACACGGGAGAATCCAACTTCAACGAAAGTGCCTATTACAACTTCTACGACCGACGCGAGCGCGTCGGCGGCTTCATCCGGCTCGGCAATCGTCCCAATGAGGGCTACGCCGAAATGACGGTATGCACCTACCTGCCGGATCGCATGGTAGGATTCATGTTCCAACGTCCGGAGGTCAGGAACAACGATGCGCATAACGCGGGCGGTGCGCGCTTCGAAGTAATCAAACCATTCGAGCATCATCGCGTTACTTACTCGGGCAAACTCTGTATCCTCAAGAATCCGCTCGAGATGGCCGAGCCTGCGGCCGCGTTCAAAAACAATCCCTATACATCGGCGCGCCTTGAGCTTGACTATCGCGCGACGGCTCCGGGATGGGGCGGCGAGCTGCGTGAGGAGACCGCGTCGGGCTGGGTTTCGCCGAAGCCGAGCGGCGACCCGGAGCAGCAGTTCGCCAAGGGCCACCTCGAGCAGCTCGGTCACGCGACCGGCATGCTGACCCTCGGCGCAAAAGGCGCCGAGCGCAAATTCACGATCGATGGGCTCGGGCTTCGCGATCATAGTTGGGGGCCGCGTTACTGGCAGGCGCCGAAATACTATCGATGGCTCACGATGAACTTCGATGAAGGCCTCGGCGGAATGGCAACTGTCACGGTCAATCGCGATGACAGCGTGCGGCCGGGCGGATTTATCGCCCGCAGGGGTCAGCCAACCGTCAATATCGTCAAAGTCGATATCGAGACCGAATTCACCGGCGAGCAGCAGTTACACGATCGAATCAAGGTTATTTGTCAGACCCAGGAAAGCGACCAGCCAATTACTATCACCGGAAAGGTTATCGGCATGATTCCGCTCCGCAATCGGCGCGCCGGGATGGTCACCCGTATCGCCGAGGGCCTGACCGAGTGGAATTGGGACGGCAAGATCGGCTATGGACTAGCCGAATACCTCGATCACCTGAGCGAGTAGCTATTCGATTGACTATCCACCCTTTCGCTTGAGGGTGGAGAGGCTCTCCCGGTAGGGCGGATGGGCAACTCCGCGTTCGGTGATTATTGCCGTCACGAGCGCAGCTGGAGTCACATCGAACGCGGGATTGAAAGTCTCGACGCCCCTCGGCGCAATTTGCTTGCCCGCGAACTCGGTCAACTCGCGTCCCGCGCGCTCCTCGATAGGAATCGCCTTGCCGTCCGGACAATCGAGGTCAATCGAGGAAAGCGGCGCCGCGACGTAAAACGGCACGCCGTGCCGCTCGGCCATCACGGCGAGAGGATAGGTGCCGATCTTGTTCGCCACGTCGCCGTTGGCTGCCGTGCGGTCGGTGCCGACGATCACGCAACTCACGCCGCGCGCCGCGAGTACGGTGGCAGCCATACTGTCGGCGATTATGGTAACCGGAATTCGATCCTTGTGCAGTTCCCAGGCGGTGAGCCGCGAGCCTTGCAGGAACGGCCGCGTCTCGTCGGCATAGACCTTGATCTTCTTGCCCGCTTCGCGCGCGGCCCGCACGACGCCAAGTGCCGTGCCATAACCGGCAGTCGCAAGCGCGCCCGCGTTACAGTGAGTGAGAATCGTAGCCGGGTCAGAAACGAGTTCGGCGCCAAAGCGGCCGAGCGAGTGATTGATTTCGAGATCCTCTTTGTAAACCGCGATTGCCTCTTCGCGGAAACGCTCATAAAGCGAGGCGGCGTCGAGCGACAGATTGGCCTCGAGCACGCGCTTCATCCGCTCGATTCCCCAGGCGAGATTAACCGCCGTCGGCCGTGTGGCTCTGAGAGCTTTCGCCACTACTTCGAAGCGCTTCCGGGCACGCTCGCCGAAATAACCCTTCATTCCGAGCGCCACGCCCATCGCGGCCGCAACGCCTATTGCAGGTGCGCCGCGAATCACCATCGAACGAATCGCCTCAGCGACGCCGCGGTAATCCCGATAGGTACGAAACACCTCGCGCGTGGGAAGAAGGCGCTGATCGATCATGCGCACCGTGTCGGCGCGCCATTCAATCGTTTTGACTGCCACGTACTAGGAATATCCTGATTAACTGAATTGAAGAAATGCGTCGATTCGACCGTTTGCCTTGCTCGAATCGGCAACGACTTTAGCGCTGGAACTAAAGAACAGAGCGATCTACCAAATGCTTACTTTTTGAATTGAAAAGGCGGTCGACTCACACTTTTTCGTAAAGCCCACGAGTCTTACGCTTTGCCATCCCACCGTCGATCCATCGCGTGATGGCGGCAAAGATTTCGGAAGGCCGCTTCTGCTTGAGGCCGCGCACGTTGCGGACATCTGAGGCCTTGAATTGCCTCGGCAGCTGCGTAAGCACCGAGCGCCAATTTATCCGCCCGCCGCCAGATACGCCGCCGGCGCGCCCACCCGCGGCGGCCATCTTAGCGGAGCGCCCGACCAAACTACTCAGACGGGACTCCTCGTCCTTGAGCCGGCTCAACTCCATCTGCTTGGCACGAATATCTCTTTTGAGATTAGCGAGTAGCACACGCGCTTGCTTTTGGACTTGTCTGAAAGCAGACCCGGTTTCGCCGCTCGCCTTCTTCCTGGGCATCAACGGACTCCTTCAATGCATATCTATTAATGCAATTCCACTTCAGAGTACATAATGGGAATCATCACTACAAGTTCCTACTAATTTGATAGGCGCTAAACATTCAGTGTTGTCCATCTGAGCATTGTAAGTAGTCGAGAAAGTATGATGCTCGTTGGGATCAGACTACAAATTAAATCACCTGCGCCACGAAGGCCAAATCATATTATTACTGTCAACTTTGGCGACGATTAGTATCTCGGCAGCTCATGAAAATGAATTCAAAGTCTATTCTCGCGATGCCGCAAATCGCACGAGCGATCTTGGCGACTAGCTAATCAAGCGTCGCGTTTGTCGCGCACTACGAACGGCCCTGGTTGCCCGGCCCGTGCAGCGTCGAAAGCACAGCTACCGGTCCTGGCCGACACGCTTTTCCGGCTCCGACGCGTCAAAAGTCTGACCGATTAGCCAAAGCCAAATAGTGACTCCGGCGATGGCGAGTGCTTCAAGAGCGATGACAAAGGATAGTCAAAAACTTACGCAAAAGGCGGCTTCGCTGGTGCAATCCTCGTATCTGATTGAGCTCTTAGCCACAGCCGATGCACATGACAAAAGATATAGCTACCGCGATGCTATCATCAGCCAGTTTTGAAAATCCCATTAGCCTTTCGTTCAGCTGGCAGCATGGACCAAATATAGTCGCGGGCCCGCTATGTTTGCGTCGCGCACGATGATATAAGCGGGTGGGGATTTCGATTTAGATGCGCGCCGCCGATCTCTCTTGCCGCGAGACTCCCAATAAATTCTGCCGGGCTTCGCGACTGTTCGACGGTCGGGAGAAATCGCACCGGCAAGACTTTGCGCGCCAGGAGACCTGAATGGGCCGCAGACTGTACGTTGGGAACCTCGCTTGGACGGTGACGGATCAGGATCTGCAGGAGGCTTTTTCCGAAGCGGGGAAGGTTGACAGCTCGCAGGTCATCATCGATCGCGCCACTAACCGCTCGCGCGGTTTTGGCTTTGTCGAGATGGCGACCGACGAGGCTGCCGAGGCCGCGATCAAAAAGCTCAATGGCCGCGACATAAAGGGGCGACCAATCCGAGTCAACGAAGCGCAGGCGCGCAGCGGCGGTGACCGCGGCGGTGGCCCGCGCCGCGATCGCTGATTCCGGACCTTCTCGCACCGCGCAGCCTGTCCAGGTGGCGCGGCGCCGCTTATCAGCGCAAATCGCCGAGCGATATTATTGTGCCGCGGGCGTGACAATGGCCTTGAGTCGCTTGCGCCGGGGCCAGACCGTTCTCACAAATGCGCGCGGCGCTTAAACTTTTAGCCGTGGATACCATCGTTATCGAGGCGCAAAGCGAACGCGCGGTGCTGGTCCCCGCAGCTGGATGCCAGTGCCTTAGCTACCGCGTCGGCGGGCTGGAAGTGATTGCCGGCCCCGACCATCCGGATTCATGGCGGCAGCATCCGCATCGGCTCGGCATCCCGATTCTCTTTCCATGGCCCGGACGCGTCGCCGGCGCGGGCTTCACCTATCGAGGCAAATCCTATCGGCTACCGGTTAACGATTCCCATGGCAATTCGATTCACGGCTTCGCCTGCGAGCATCCCTTCACCGTGCTGCGCAACGGCCCCTACTTCTTGACCTCTCTCCTGGACTCGAACGCAGCTCCCTCGATCGCGGCGATTTGGCCGTGGCCGTTCCAGCTAGAGCTCGATTACGAAGTTGGCAGCGGGCTCAGGCTGAAAACCACCGTGCGCAACACCGGAACCGAGGCGATGCCGTTCGGCTTTGGCGCACATCCCTATTTTCGCGCGCCACTCGGGATTGGCGGCTCACGCTCGGCGATGACGCTCAAGCTCGCGGCCGAATCGCGCTGGCCGCTCGACGCGCGAATGATCCCGGACGGCGCGCCTGAACCGCTCTCGGGGAAGTTCGACCTTGTTTCGCCGCGCCAAATCGATGACGAGACATATGACGATGCATTTCACATGATGGCGTACAGGCGCGACGAGCCGCGCGCGCGGCTTAGCGACCCGGCGGCCAAGGTAACGGTTGAAATCCACGCCGATCGGGCATACGGCGAGTTCGTTCTTTATGTGCCGCCGACCGACCCAGTAGTCGCCATCGAGCCCTACACGTCCGCCCCCGACGCATTCAACCTTGCCGCTCGCGGTATCGAATCCGGCCTGCTCGAGCTCCGGCCCGGCGAGACCTGGAGCGCCACCTTCGAGATACGAATCAGCGCCCCTTGAGGTCGGGGCGCGGCGCTCGGCCAGTGCGGTCGCGCCTCGCGCAAATCCTGCGTCGTGAGCAGTGAGCTTCGGGCGAGCGCCTCGAGCTCCATGAGAGTCGTTTTGTCCGCGCTCTGGCCGAGGTCGATGATTCGCTTGGCGAAACCGACCGCGAGGGCGAGCGTTGCACGCGAACTCGCGCGCGAGCTTTTCAGCCGCAGCGATCTGGGTGCCGGCAGCCACCGTACGATTCACCAGGCCGATTCGCTCGGCTTCGTCCGCATCGATTAGCCGCGCTGACATGATTAGCTCCTTGGCCCGCGCCTAACCGACGGTGCGAGTGAGACGCGTCGTGCCGCCGACGTCAGGAACGAGGCCGATCCGCACCTCGGGCATGCCGAGCTTCGTGCCGGCCGCGGCGATTCTCGCGTCAAAGGCAAGCGCCAGCTCGAGGCCGAGACCGCCGGCGTATCCGTGCAGCGCGCCGATGACTGGCTTCTCGATGGTTTCGAGGCGATTCAGCGCGTTCTGCGACTCGCGCACGAAGCGCCGAGAGCGAGGCAGATCCGGCCCGCCGCCCGAACCTGAATTCGAACCTGCGTCCGACGTGAGCGAGGTGAAGTCGATGCCAGCCGAGAAGACCTAGCCTTCGCGATATAGGATGATCGCGCGAATTTCGGGACGATCGAGCGCTCGCGGCAGCGCATCGAGCACGGCTCCGCTTATCGCGTTGCGCTTTTCGGGGCGGTTCAATCCGAGGTAGGCAATTTCGCCTTCGACTTTCAGCTTGATTCGTTGCTCACGTCGGTGTTCTCCGCGTTCTTGGATTCCCAATGATCGCTTGCGACGCTTCGCTCAGGGCTTCAGCAGCACCTTCACCACGTTGTCTTTGCGCGCGTTGAAGATCTCGTAGCCGTGCGCGGCATCGTCAAGTGGCAGCACGTGCGAAATCAGAGGCCGCGGGTCGATCGCGCCCCGTTCGATGCATCGGGCGAGTTCCGGAATGTGCGCATTGATATTGGCGAGGCCGATCCTGAAGGTGAGATCGCGCGAAAAGGCGAGTCCAATCGGAAAATCGAAGCTTGGCCCCATGAAAACGCCGACGACTGAGACTGTGCCTCCCCCTCGCGCCGCCATGATCGCGCCGTTCAGTGCGCCTTCATTACCAACGGCCTCGATCGTGACATCGGCGCCGCGTCCGTTGGTGCGGGCAAGAATCGTGTCTTGCGCCTTGGCCGCATCGACAGGGTTGGCGCCGAGCTTGCGCGCCAGTTCGAGCCGGTAGGGAATACTGTCGACCGCGATGATCTCGGCCGGTCCGAACAGGCTCGCGCTCAGGATGGCGCAAAGACCGACCGGGCCGCAGCCGAAGATCGCGACCGTGTCTCCCGGCCGGATATTGCCGTTGAGCGCCCCGAAGTAGCTCGTCGGCAGGATATCGGCGAGAAAGACGGCCACCTCGTCATCGATTCCCTCGGGCAGCGGATAGCAGGTGTAATCGGCCATGGGTACCGCGATTCCTTCAGATTGCTCACCGCCAAGCCAGCCGAGATTGCGGGCCGAGTTCTTGCCATAACCGAAAACCGCCCCACCGCTCTCGGCGCATTGTGAGGGCTGTCCGCGCCGGCAGTAGAAGCATCCGCCGCAGGCCACCAGGCCGGAAACCACGACGCGCTGGCCCTGCTTGAGACGCGTCACGCCCGGTCCAACTTCCTCGATAACGCCAACACCCTCGTGGCCAAGCACAAAGCCCGGCTCGACGGGCAGGTTGCCATGGTAAAAGTGCAGGTCGGAGCCGCAGATTGCAGCGCGGGTGATGCGCACGATCGCGTCGGTGGGCGACTTGATTTCGGGGTCGGCGACCCGTTCGACGCGGACATCGTGCGGGCCGTAGAAAACTGTGCCTCTCATAAGCTAAAAGCCTCGTCTGCGCGCATCAGGCGCGCCGTCGAACTTCGGAACCGACGGGATAATTGCACAAGCAGCGGCTAGTTTGCAGCGCCGGCGAAGGGCATGATAATTCCACTGGGTTCGGAGGCAATTCATGATTCAGAACGTCAAAAAGATCCTTGCACCAATCGACTTTTCGGATTTCTCGATGGAAGGGATGCGCGGCGCCAAAGAGCTCGCCGCCGACGTAGGGGCGGAAGTTCACCTGGTCCACGTCGTGGTGCCGCACTTCCACATCATTCCTCTGCCGCTCGCGACCAGCGGCGACCAGAGCTTTGAACAGACGCGTGAAAGCGCGATGACCCAGCAGGCGGAAGAAGAACTGACGCGCATCAAGAAGGACGAATTCGGGAACTCGCCCAAGGTCGCTACGGCCGTATTGAGTGGCTCGCCGGTAAAAATGCTCGTCGAGTACGCCGAGCAGAACTCGATTGACCTCATCGTGCTATCGACCCACGGCCGGTCGGGTGTGGATCGAGTCATGATCGGTAGCGTCGCTGAGAAGCTGGTACGGCTGGCGCATTGTTCGGTACTCGTGCTGCGACGCGCTCGTGCTAGCTGACCGAATCACTGCCGGCGGTC
>JASHPB010000073.1 GCA_030038355.1 Candidatus Binataceae bacterium | reverse complement strand
CTTCGCTATTCCAACGGGAGGCGAAGAAACGACGAATCGTTGACACCCCTCCGGCGAGTGATTAATTGATAATCGATTGGGGCGTCGATCCGCCGTTAGCAGTCGGATTAGTCAAATGCCAATCTACGAATACAAGTGCAACAAATGCGGCGTCTTCGAGGTGATGCAGAAAATCACCGAAGCACCGCTCAAAAAATGCCCGACCTGCAAAGGCAAGACCGAGCGCCTCATCTCGAACACATCGTTCGTGCTCAAGGGCAGCGGATGGTACGCAACCGACTATGCCAAGAAGGGCGCCAACAAATCTGAGACTCCTGATGCCGCAAACGCCGTGAGTTCGACCAACGGCAGCGCATCGAAGGAAGGCGCATCGAGCAGTTCGAGCACCACGTCGAGCGATTCGACTAACAAGCCCGCCGCCGAAAAATCCACTCCCGCCAAAACGGACTAATCGCTGATATGCATCCAGCTTAGGGCCGCGGGGTAGCAGACTCCGCGGCTTTTTTGTTTGAATGGGGCGCTCGCCCCGCACATAGGATGCAAGCGCTCGTTTTCGATAAACGGCTCGAATACCGCCGCGACTATCCCGACCTCGCGCCACGCGCGGGAGAGAGCATCGTGCGCATCTTGCTCGCCGGCATTTGCGGGACCGATTTGGAAATCTCGCGCGGCTACATGGCGTTTCGCGGCGTCCCTGGTCACGAGTTCGTCGGCCGTGTCGTGGAAACTTCGAATCCCGACCTCCGCCACAAACGTGTCGTCGGCGAGATCAACGCCGGATGCGGCCGCTGCGTCGCTTGCCTCGGCGGCCTCACGCGGCACTGCCCGAATCGCACAGTGCTCGGCATCCTTGGCCGCGATGGCACCTTCGCCGAATTTCTGACTCTGCCCGACGAAAATCTCCGGCCCCTACCCGACTCGATTCCCGATGACGCCGCAGTCTTTACCGAGCCGCTGGCCGCCGCGTTCGAAATCTTCGAGCAGATTCATATAGGCCGCAATCAATCGATCCTCGTGCTCGGCGATGGCCGGCTCGGCGCGATGGTCGCGCTGGCGCTGGATTCGCATAGCTACGAGCCGCTCGTCGCCGGGCATCATCCGGAGAAGCTCGAACGCCTGAGCGCGCTCGGCCTCCGCACGACGAAATCCGCACCCGAGGGCAAGTTTGACGTGGTCATCGATTGTACCGGCCAGGCCGACGGATTTCGAGGCGCGCTCGAGCGGGTCGCGCCGCGCGGCACGATCATTTTGAAGAGCACTGCGGCGGCGGGCGCAGAACTTAACCTGGCAGCCGTGGTCATCAACGAAATCGCCGTTCTCGGCTCGCGATGTGGGCGGTTTGCGCCGGCTCTGGAAGCGCTCGCGGCCAAACGAATCGATCCACGGCCTTTAATCGACGGAACGCGCTCGCTGGCTGATGGGCTCGAAGCTTTCGCCACCGCCGCGAATCCTTCAAACTTCAAGATCCTGCTGAAACCGGCGTGAAGCGACGGCGAGCTTCGTCACGAGGGCGCGCTGACATCGCGATCGTCGGCGTCGACACGGGAGGAACCTTCACCGACCTGGTTGCGATCGTCGACGGCAAGCTCAAAGTCCACAAGGTTCTTTCGACGCCCCGCGATCCCGCCGCCGCCGTGATCCGTGGGCTGAAGGAAATGCTCGATGCGCTGGTGCCCGACGCTCTCACCTACAGCTCGACGGTTGCGACCAATGCGCTCCTCGAAAAGAAGGGCGCACGAGTGGCGATTATCACCAACGCCGGCTTCGAAGACCTGATCGAAATCGGCCGCCAGAATCGCGAGAACCTTTACGCGCTCGCGCCGACTCGCCCCGAGCCGCTGGTCCCGCGGGCGCTTAGACTTGGAATCCACGAACGCACACTCGGCGACGGACGCATCGAAACGCCGCTCGCGCGCGGCGAGCTTGCTCGCGTCACGAGGCTCGCGCGCGCCACTCGGGCCGAGGCTTTCGCAATCTGCCTGCTTCACTCCTATGCGAATCCCAAAAGTGAACTTCAGCTGGCGCGCGCTCTCCGAGCCGTCGGGCGTCCGCTTTCGATTTCGCATCGCCTGCTTGCCGAGTATCGCGAGTACGAGCGTTTCTCGACTACGGTCGTCAACGCATACGTCGCGCCGCGGATGTCGTCGCATCTGAGCACTCTGGGGCACCGCCTATCTGGTGGCGGGCTCCGCGTGATGCAATCGAACGGCAGCGCGATCGGAGTTGAATTGGCGCGCGAAGAACCCATTCGCACAATCCTCTCGGGACCGGCCGCTGGCGTGATCGGCGCAGCGCGCCTGGCAGCGTCACTCGGCACCGACCGCTTCATCACGTTCGACATGGGCGGTACGTCCACCGATGTTTCGCTTTTCGATCGCGCCGCGCGAATCCGCACGCTGAGCTATCCGGACGGCTACGCCGTGCGCACTCCGGTAATCGATATACACACAGTAGGTGCGGGCGGCGGCTCGATTGCGCGCGTCGATTCGGGCGGATCGCTGCACGTTGGCCCTGAGAGCGCGGCAGCAGACCCAGGACCCGCCGCTTACGGGCGTGGCGACTTGCCTACGGTTACCGACGCCAACCTCGTCGCCGGGAGGTTGCTGGCAGCGAATTTTCTTGGCGGTGCGATGAAACTCGACGCGGCGCGAGCGGCCGGTGTTCTGGGCGTGCTCGCTCGACAGATGAAGTGCTCGCCGCTGGAGGCCGCACGCGGCGTGATTCGCGTCGTCAACGCGAACATCGAACGCGCGGTGCGCGTGATTACCGTCGAGCGCGGCTACGATCCGCGCGATTTCGCGTTGCTCGCGTTCGGCGGCGCCGGTCCGATGCATGCCGCCGAACTCGCGCTCGATCTGGGAATCCGTCAGGTTATCTTTCCGCGCAACCCGGGCCTGCTGTGCGCCTGGGGCGCGCTCACCGCACCGCTCGGCCGCGAGTACTCGCTCACGATTCGCGAGCAAAAGCCCGACCATCACAGCCTGATGCGCCGCGCTGCGCCGATGATCGCGCGCGCCCGGCGCGAACTTGTGAGCGACGGTGCGGACGCGAGGATGATTCGAATTGAGCTTCGCGCCGATGTCCGCTATCGCGGACAGTCCTACGAGCTCGAGGTCGCACTCGGCGCGAACTTCGTCGCCGAGTTTCACGCCGCCCATCAGAGCGCATTTGGCCACTCCACACCAGGCGCGCCTGTCGAGGTGGTCAACCTTCGCCTGCGCGCGATCGCTGACGAAGCCGCCGCGGCTCCGGCGCGCATCGCGAAACATCGCAGCAAGGCCGTCGCGGAATCACGCACACGTACACTGGTCGGAAGTCGCGAACAATCGATTCCGGTATATGTTCGCGAGCGAATCGGCGCCGGCGCCTGCATCCGCGGCCCCCTGCTGATTACCGAGCTCAGCACGACCGCATACGTCCCGCCCGAGTTCACGATGTCGGCCGATGAATTTGGAAACCTGCATCTGGAGGCATCGCGATGAAGCTCGACGCGGTCGCCCTCGCGGTGATGAACAATCGGCTCGGCGCGATCGCCGAGGAGATGGGCGTTGTGCTCGGGCAGAGCGGTTATTCGCCGAATATCAAGGAGCGCCACGATTTTTCATGCGCGATTTTCGACGCGCGCGGCGAGCTGGTCGCGCAGGCCGCGCATATCCCGGTGCATCTCGGCTCGACTCCGCTTTCGGTGCGTGCCGCAATCGAACGCCTCAAGCTCAATCCGGGCGATATCGCGGCGCTCAACGATCCTTTCGCCGGCGGAACGCATCTGCCGGACCTCACGCTCGTTTCGCCGATTTTTCTCGATGGCGAGAAGCGCCCGTTCGCGTTTGCGGCCAATCGGGCGCATCACGCGGATATCGGCGGGATGGCGCCGGGGTCGATGGCGCTCGCGACGGAGATCTACCAGGAGGGTTTTCGGCTGCCGCCGGTGAAAATCGCCGTCGGCGGCGAAGTCTCGCGCGACGTGCTCGCGCTTTTTCTGGCGAACACGCGAGTGCACGAGGAGCGTGAGGGCGATCTGCGCGCGCAGATCGCCGCGCTTCGAGTCGGCGCTAATCGGCTGCGTGCGCTGGTCGCGACCTCGGGCCGTGCGATGGTCTCGGCGGCCATGGAAGCGCTTAAGGAGTATGCCGCGCGCCTGATGAGCGCGGCGCTCCACGAGGTCCGGTTTGGTATCTACCGCGCGGAAGATTTCATGGACGACGATGGATTCGGCAGCGGCCCGGTCGCAATTCGCGCCGCGATCGAAATCCGCAATGGCCGCGCGGTCGTCGATTTCACGGGATCGGCGCCGCAGGTGCGCGGCTCGATCAACGCGAACTACGCCATCACGCTGTCCGCGACTTTCTACGTGATGAAATGCCTCGCCGCCGAAACGGTGCCCGCCAACGAGGGCCTGATGAAGCCAATCAAGCTCATCGCGCCGCTCGGCTCGATCGTCAACGCGCGCGAGCCGGCCGCGGTCGCGGGCGGCAACGTCGAGACCTCGCAGCGGATTGTCGACGTGCTGTTTCGCGCACTCGCGAAGGCCGCGCCTGATCGAATTCCAGCTGCAAGTTCGGGCTCGATGTCGAACCTCACGATCGGCGGCTTCGACTCGTTTCGCGGTCGCCATTTTTCCTATTACGAAACGATCGCGGGCGGCGCGGGCGCATCGCCAAATCACGCGGGAGCATCGGGAATTCACACGCATATGACCAACACGCTCAACACGCCGATCGAAGCGCTGGAGGCCTACTATCCGATGCGCGTGACCGAGTATCGAATCCGGCGCGGCTCGGGCGGGCGGGGCCGGATGCGCGGCGGCGACGGCCTGGTGCGGGAAATCGAGTGCCTGGTCGATTCGAACGTGAGCTTGCTAACGGAACGGCGGCGGCTTAGGCCTTGGGGACTGGCGGGCGGCGACGCGGGCGCGCTAGGAATCAATTCAATCGTGCGCCGAAATCGAAAAACGAGTTTGCCGGCGAAGACCAATGTTGATGTGAAGGCGGGCGAGCGCGTCCGCATCGAAACCCCCGGCGGAGGAGGATGGGGCAGGGTTAGCGATTAGTCTCGGCACACAGACTATCGCTAGGCTCTCAGCCTGGCGGTGTCGGCCGCAGCGCCCCAGATTGCTTGCGAAACTCTCGCAATAACTCCGGGGTGAAGCGTTCTCGCCGATTCAATATGTTCACAAAATACTCTAAGTTAACGCTCGTGCGTTTCAAATGAACATACCGGGGTCGACGCCGAAGCGAGCGGCCAGGGCGCGCGCATTTGATGAACGCTTAACTCGCGCTTGCGGTTTGGGATCTCCGACATCACGCTTTGGCCGCCAAGCTCCTTCTTCAGATCGACCTGGGAAAAACCCGGGTGTTGCTCCATCAAGAAAGTGGGCATGTCCGCTCCCGAGCCATTAGGCATCTCATGATGCTCCGCGTCGTACGCCTCGATGAGCAGGCTCGAAGTTTCGATCAGCCGCGAGCGAGGATTCTTCGGCTGGTCGCCGATTCATTGACGAGTCGGTTGAGCAACGCTACCGCGCGATCGTATTCAGCTTCGGTGCGTGGAGCGAGGAAGAGTCCGAGCGACTTCGGGGTCGGAAGACTTACAGATAAAATGCGTGATTTCACAAAAGTAAAATCGACTAAGATGGAATTTCGGTGCTGCAAATTGAACAGGTTTTCTCCGCCTCCCCGAGTCTTACTCCTCGTCTCCCAGGATAGAGCGAACGAAGAGCCGTTGCCTGTTGAAATGGATTGCGGCAATCACACCAAATTTGTTCCCCACGGTGCCGAAGATGAATAGTTCTCGCGCACCGATCTCAAGATCGCCCACGCTGCTGAAAGTCCGCTTGAGATCTGGAAGGCTTCGGAAGTAGGATTTCGCCAGAACCTTTCGCCGAGCATTCAGCGGTCTTAAGGCGGCGGGATGAGGCTCGCTGAATTCCTTCAGAGCCTTGCGTGAAATCCGTCGCCCCTAGCTAATGCAGCAATATGCGATAAATCTGCAAGATTGAATTATCGCGGATTGCGATATCCTGGAGCGCTCTCCTTACTGATGCTCAAATCACGCCATCTTTGCGGAGGCGAATTGCCGCCGCGGGGTCGATGCCGACTTCCTTTAGGATTTCGTCGGTGTGGGCTCCCAGAGCCGGCGCGCCACTTCGGATCGTCGTCGGCGTGCGTGAGAATTTGACCGGCGGCCCGGTGATCGGCGCGGCCGAGCCGTCTTGCTGCGGCACGTCGAGCAGCATCTCGCGCTCACGGGTGTTGGGGCAGCGCGCCGCCTCGTTGTAGGAGCGAACCTTGGCGCACGGCAGGCTCTGCCGTTCGCACTCTGCCACCGCCTCATCAACGGTGCGCTCACCAAACCATTCGGCCCAAAGCTGATTGCATCGCTCGCGATTGCTCATCCGGCCAGGAATCGTCGCGAAGCCTTCGTCGTCGGCAAGCTCCGGATGACCGAGCATGTTGGCCAGCACCTTCCAGTGCGTATCGAGCAGCACGCCCGCCATGACAACTCCGTCGCGGCAGCGAAACGTGTTGGTCGGCACCGAGAAGTAGAACTGATTGCCGAGGCGATCGAGCGGCAGGTCGAGCGCGCCTAGCGTGAGATAACCGTTCGACTGGAACATCATCGCATCGAGCATCGCGACATCGATATGCTGGCCCTCTCCGGTCTGGTCGCGATGGCGAAGCGCGGCGAGCGCGCCGATTGCGCCGTGCAGTCCGCCGAGATCGTCGCATAGATAGGTCGGCGCCTTCATCGGGCCGGCGTCGGGCTCGCCGTT
Organism: Candidatus Binataceae bacterium; assembly: GCA_030038355.1. Classification (GTDB taxonomy): domain Bacteria; phylum Desulfobacterota; class Binatia; order Binatales; family Binataceae; genus JASHPB01. Next base: position 51,232 of record JASHPB010000073.1, on the reverse strand, counting down.
CAGCGACATGAATCCGCTCATCGCCTGCGCCAGCGGATCGTACGCGACGCGATCGTGAATCGGGCCGAACTGGCCGTAACCGCTGACCGACACGTAGATGATGTCGCGTTTGACCGCGCGCACCTCCTCATAACCGATGCCCCACTTGTCGAAAGTGCCGGGGCGAAAGTTCTGCACGACAATATCGGCCGTCGCGGCGAGCTTCATAAAGATGTCGCGACCCATGGGACTCCGCAGCTCGAGCGTGAAACTCCGCTTATTGCGATTCACGGTAGCCTGCGCGAATGAGACGGGAGGATTCGTAGCAGGTAGCATCGGTGGAAGCCGCCGCACCACCTCACCGGTCGGCGCTTCGATTTTGATCACGTCAGCGCCGAGGTCGGCGAGGATGCAGGCGCACATCGGGCCCGCCCAACTGGTGGTCACGTCGAGGACGCGGACGCCGTGCAGCGGCCCGGTCAGATCGCGCCGCGCCCTGCAATAGAAGTCGGCCTTTTCCATAGCTGCTCTCCCGCGCGCGATCGTAGTCCGCCCGCCGCTCGATGGCCAAGCGGCGGATAGCGTCCGCGAGTCGCGCTGGTTACCTTTGAGAGCGGACGGCAGGCACGAGATGGCCGAGCAGCAATTCTATGTCGGCGTGCATGGCGTGATCGTGAATCGCGCGCGGATGCTGGTGCTCAGGCGCGCGCCCGAGATGCCGTACAAACCGGGAAGCTGGGATCTGCCCGGTGGGCATCTCGCGCTCGGTGAATCTGCCGAGGCGTGCCTCATCCGCGAAATCAAAGAGGAGACGGCGCTCGACATCGCGATCACCGATTTTCTCGGCATCAACGTGATGAACGGGGAACCGTACCTGCAGGCGATTTACGCCTGCCGTCTGACGGTGTTCCAGAAAGTCGTGCTCAGGTCGGGTGAGCACGTCGAGTCGCGATGGGTTACAGCGGCCGAGCTCGAAACGATTGATACGATTCCCTATCTCGCGCAGATCCTCGCCCGCGGGATGCTCAGGTTCGTGAAATAACGGGGCCGCTCTGCTCTCGTAGCATCAGACGTCCGCGCCAATAGCCAAAGAAATCTGCGCATTCCACTAGGTGATAGAGAGCGCACTCGCGATCGTTGCGTATCGCCGCCGCCGTCATCCTGACCAGGTTACGCACGAGCTTATCGAGATGATTGTGATGGCGGCCGCCGGTGATGGCGCTGCCGACTCCATAGGCAAAACTCTTGCGCAACAAATACGCCGGATTCATTCGCTCGGGTGGGATCAAGTGATGCACGATCGCGCGCGGCGCGAAGCCCATCCGGCCGCCTTGAGCGATGATACGGGCGTAGAGCTCTGTGTCCTCGCCCGAGATCGGATTCCCGCCCACCACGCCGAGGTCTTCTCGAAAGCGGCCGAAGCGATCGATCGCTGAACGACGGATTCCCATGTTGGCGCTGAAGTAGTTGGCGAGAACCTCCGCATCCTGGGGCGCGCCGCGTTCGATTGCGCTGCGATCGTGAACCGCGAGCTTGACCCAGAGGCTTCGCCCGAGCCACAACGGCGGCTCCTGGAGCCATCGCGGCAGCACCATCCCGCAGGCGGCATCAAGATTTCGCGACTCGAGGGCGGCGAGCAGCTCACCCGCCCAGTCGGGCTCGGCGATTGCGTCGTCGTCGACGAAGAAGATGAAATCGGCGCGACTTTCTTCGAAGGCGCGGTTGCGCGCGAAACTCGAGCCGAGGTGCGACTCGACGACGCGGCGCACGCGAATCGGCGCGCTGGCGCCGAATCGCGCCACTATCGCCGCAGTATCATCCGTCGATGCATTGTCGACGACGAGGCACTCGGCATCGACGTCCGTGGGCAGGCGCTGCGCGGCCACGCCCTCGAGCGTGGCTAAGAGGGTCGCGGCACGATTGTGAGTCGGGACTGCGATCGTGAGCGAAGTCGCCATCGAAAAGCGCGCGCCGCGACGCGGCGCGCGTCCAATCATAGCTGAACCGGGCCCGGCGCCGGAGTCCGGCGGCAGGCGCGGTTCGGCGCGAGTCACGCGGCGAGCGTCAGTGCGCCGCCGGCGATGCTGCGGCTGCCGGGGCGGCCGAAGCAGCGCTCGGGCCGGCTGAAGCGGGCGAACCGCCAGCGGCAGGCGGTGCTCCCGGTGACGCACCCGGCGAAGGCGACGGCGCGGGAGCCTTCGGCAACGGCGCCGTCGACTGCGTGAATGTGATCGAGGTCACGTTAAGATCGGGCGTCGCCTTCTGCTGGACGTCTGGCGGCGCGGTCAGGCGGAAGCCGAAGCTCCGGGTCTCGCCAGGGACGAACGGCAGGACGGGGCGCGAGAAGTTCGTGAATTCCAGCGGCGTCGCCACCGGGACGTGCACCTCCGAAAACACTTCCTTCTTTTTCTTGCCCTTACCTTCATAGTAGGTGACGGTGAACTGCACCTCGTCAATCGCCTTGTCGCCGCTGTTGGTCATCTTGCCGAAGATTCCCGGGACGCGCGACTCCGACATCTTCATGTCAACGTCGGAGAGCGTGATCTTCGGCATATAAGCCTGCCCGTCTGCGATTTGCTTCTGGGCGTTTTGGATATCCGCCAACTCACGGCCGTATTGAAACTTGAGCCCCTCAGTGCCCGTAGTCGGATGCTTGTCCAGTTCGTCGATGATTTTCTGATAGGCGGCGATGGCTTGATCGTACTGATGCTTGTGGTAGAGCTCGACGGCGTCCTTGTGCTCCTTGTCGATATTCTCGAGAAAGGGAAAGTCCACCGCGACTTTCCACTCACCGCCCTGATTTTCGAGTACCATATTATCGTCGTAGCTCACCGTGGGAAATTTGTTCTCGTTCAGATCCTTCTGCGCGATAGCGTCGGGCGTATCGTTGGGTCCGAGTGATGCGTCGATCGTTCGCTCCCAGAGCGCGAGATCCGGTTGCGTGACCTTGACCGTTACCGTCGCGTTGTTGCCGTCGACCTTCGCCTCGCCGAGCTGGTACTGGTACGAACGCAGAATGCCCTTGAACCAGTCCCGGCTGACGTTCGGCGCCATCGGAATTTCCGTCAAAAACTGATCGATCGTGCGGTCGACCTGGGCCTGATGCGTCAGGGCGTTGTAGCAGGCCGGGTAGTTGTAGAGCTTCAAATTGTCGAGATAGTTCTCGGCCGCGCTCTTGGGCGACTTCCCACCGCATCCCGCGAGCATCAGCACGCAGGCGGTGGCAACAGGAAGCAGCAAAGCCTTAGACGATTTCATTGTCATTATTTGAGCCATCCTCCCCAGGCGAAAACCTCTCGATTTTAGTGTCGCGGCAGTCAAAAACAAGTCATGCAACCCCACTCAGCGTCTCCGCACCGAAGACGTTATCCGCGTGGCGCCTGCTTGAGCTCGACGATATTGCCCTCGGGATCGCGAATGTAAATCGAGAGACCCATACCCCGCGCCCCATAGCGCTCGACGGGCTCGCCTATCACGTCCACTGAATGCTCGCGCATGAAATCCGCAACTTCGGCCATGCTGGCGGCATCGACGCCGAGACAGAAGTGATCGACGTTGCGGCTATCATCGTTGCGCGGCTGCTTGGCCGGCACCAGGTCGACCATGCTACTGCCGGCGCGCAGTTGGATAAGGCCGATCGCATCGATGCGTCGTTCTTCGACAAGGCCGAGCGTGCGTGTATAGAAGTCATAAGCCCGCTCCTGATCGCGGCAGCGCAGCACGACATGGTCAAGCTCGGCAACTTTGAATGGACCCAGCATTTATTTTCTCCATGCTCCGATCTGCAGATCTTGCACAACGCCGATGGCGAAGTGAACTGCCGCCCTCGGCTTGATGTCACCGAGTCGGGCCTCGATCATGAACCGAGGCGATGAGCGACCATAACACCCTGACGCTCGTCATCTTCCTCGTTACCTACGCTGTGATCGCGCTGGGTAAGGTGCCCTACTTTCGCATCGATCGCACGGGTGCGGCCCTCGCCGGTGCGGTTGCGATGATCATCTCTGGCGCTCTTTCCGAACAAGCCGCCGAGCACGCGATCGACGTGCACACGCTGATGCTGCTGCTCGGGATGATGATCGTGGTCGCCAACCTGCGGCTCTCGGGCGCCTTCGCGAGGTTCGCGCGCGCGATGCTCACGCGGGCGCGCTCGGGATTCGGCATCCTCGCCATGACGATCGCAGCGGCGGGAATTCTCGCCGCGTTCTTCATCAACGATGTCGTCTGTATCGCGCTGACTCCGCTGGTGATCGACGCTGCAGCAATCGTCGATGTCGATCCTGTGCCGCTTCTGCTTGGAGTTGCAACCGCAAGCAACATAGGAAGCGCCGCAACCATCACTGGCAACCCACAGAACATGATCGTGGCCGGCTTTGCGCATCTCGGGTACGCATCTTTCGCCGTACATCTGGCGCCGGCGGCAATTGCTGGTCTCATCGCCGACTACGCAATTATCTCCCTCGTCTATCGCGACCGACTGACGCATCGTTCCGAGCACGGGAAGCTCCCCCCCGCGCCGCGCGTGCTCGGCGCCCTGATGATCAAGTCATCGATTGTTGCAGTGGTTGTGCTGGTCCTGTTCGCGCTCGGTTATCCAACAGATCTGGTCGCGATGGCCGCGGGTGCGTTTCTGCTCTTCACGCGCCGCATCAAACCGGCGCGCATCTATCGTCTGGTTGACTGGACGATGCTCGTGATGTTCGCCGGATTGTTCATCGTGGTAGCGGGAGTCGAGACTACCGGTTTTGCGCCAGCGATTCTGAATCTCATCGGTCACGATCGGCTGACCAATCCAGCGATTTTGACAACAGTGGTCGCGGTGCTTTCAAACCTCGTCAGCAACGTGCCCGCCGTGCTTCTGTTCCGCCCGTTGTATCCGATGTTGGGCGGCAGTGCGGCGATCGCGATGCTGATTGCGAGTGCAAGCACATACGCGGGCAATCTGACGGTGGTCGGTTCGATTGCAAACCTGATTGTGATCGAGCAGGCGCGGCTTAGGAACGTGGAAATCACTCTCGGCGAGTATCTGCGCGTTGGAGTGCCAATCACGATTCTAACGCTCGCGATCAATTCATCGATTCTGTGCTTCTGCTACCAGTGAGCGATTGACTTGGAAATCGAGGCGCGACCAGGCAAAGGCCTGCGCACCGATTTTGCTGTTGGTCGGCATTGAGGAACACCGCAAGGCGGAAGACTGGAGAAAATCCAATGCCGAAGGTTTTGATCTTAATCGCGCCCCTTATTGCCCTTTCGGGATGCTGCAGGGTTTTCGGCATTTGTACAGACGTTAGCGTGCAATCGTCGGTGGACCATGCGGAAAATCTTGCCGATCAGCAAATTTATCACCCGTTAGGCTCGGCCCCGCTCGCATCGACGCAGTCCGGTAATGCAGGTAGCTGCTCAGTCGCGATGCGATAGGCGCATCTGAACGCAAATCGATGGGATCAGTCGTGCTTCCGGCGTCATTCTGAACGTCGAAAAATTTACCCGATTCGACTCAATTTCCGGAGGTACGAAATCATGCCGGAAGAGGAATCGAAAGAGCACACGAAGATGAGCGCCAGGGCAAATCGCCGTCCACTCAGGCAGGCGAATTCGTGCGCGAAGAGATGGAACACGTCCGCGAGGGCAAGCATGGCGCGCGCTCGATCAAGCAGGCGATCGCGATCGGACTCTTGAAAGCGCGCCGCACGGGAGTAAAGCTCTTAGCGCGCGGCCAGTCGGCGCGAACCCAGCGCAAAGCGAAACAAGATATCAAGCGAAGCCACACGGGCCGGCGAAAACCGTCAAGCCAAGCGCTCGCGCGCGATCAAATCGGCTCTTAAACGCGAAGGCCACCGCGCACTGTCATCGCGAGCGCTCGCGCGGCAGGCGAAGAACGCATCGCGCCGCCGCTCGAGGAAATCGCGCAGCGCAGCCGCCAAGAAAGCCGCGAGCACACGCGCGCGCCGGCGAAGATAACAGTGGCGCAATCAAGTCGATGATTCCGTGGCCTTGGCCGCGAGCGTCTCATCGACGTGCTGCGGAAACGAGAGCCGAACGACCTCGGTGGCGTTGATGGCATCGGAGACCATGCGCGGGATATCGAAGGGCGATTCTGCCGCTTCGACAGCGGCGAGCCGCGCATGCGTCTCAGGATGAGCAGGCACGAAGAGAGTGCAGCAATCCTGATCGGGAAGAATCGAGGTCTCGAAGGTGCCGAGGGCGCGCGCCTGTTCGATAATCTCATTCTTGTCCATCCCGACCAACGGCCGGAAAATCTGAAGCGATGCGGCCTTCTCGATCACGGCCATGTTCTCGAGCGTCTGCGATGCGACCTGGCCGAGGCTCTCGCCGGTCATCAGTGCAGCGGCACCCACTCGCTCTGCCAGCGCGCTTGCGATCCGCAACATGAAACGGCGGTAGAGCACGACGCGCAGCGGCCGCAACGTCTGCGCCACGATTTCACGCTGCAGGATTCCGAACGGCACCAGCATCAGCGCAGTCTGTCCTTCGTATCGCACCAGATGCGTGGCAAGATCGACAGCCTTCTCGCGGCTCGCTGACGAGACCAGGGGCTGGCCGTGGAAGTGAACGAAATCGAGCTTGAGCCCACGCTTCATCATCCGGTATGCGGCGACCGGCGAATCGATGCCGCCTGATAGCAGACCGAGCGCCTTACCCGTTGCACCAACCGGGAGCCCGCCCGCGCCCGCAATCTTGCCGGCGGACACGTAGGCGGCGTCGCGCATCACCTCGATCGAAATCGTGAGATCGGGATTATGCAGATCGACTTTGAGACCGAGCGCTTCGACAACTGCGGCACCGACCGCGCGATCGATCTGGGGCGAGGTCATCGGAAATGTTTTGTCCTCGCGCCGCGCGGTGATACGGAACGATCGAGCAGGCAGGCCGCGCGCACGCAACGCTGCTTCCTTTGAGATTGCCACGAGGTCGCGCTCAACCGGATAGGACAGCGAGAAGTTCTGCAGACCGAATACCAGCCGGGCGCGGTCGATTGCGATCGCGTCGGGCAGCTCGTCGGGCAGCGGCACCATCAGACGGGGCCCGACGCTCTGCATCCTGCCGAGTCGATAATCAGAGAAGACGTTCCGCACGTTGGTTTTGAGCTGATTAACGAAGCGCCACTGGTTGCGCCCCTTGAGCGCGATCTCGTGATATCTGCCGATGAGGTAACGCATCGATTCGTTTCGCGAAGCTGAAAAATCAATCTAGCGTATGGAACGAGACAGCGAAAAACCAGCCGCCTTCGCTTGCAAACCACGGCCCGCTAGCGATTAGCTGGCATCGTGAGCGCTGACTTCGATCATCATATCCAGCGGCTACGCCTGGCACTCAAAGACGTAGAACCCGCGCCGCGCGCGGTCCTCGCCAACAATCGGAACGCGGCGGCGGTGCTGGTACCGTTGTTCCAGCGCCTTGGCGAAATGCACGTGGTGTACATTCGCCGCTCCGACCACGTCGAGAGTCATCGTGGCCAGGTTGCCTTTCCCGGCGGCCGCGTCGATCCGAAAGATCGCACACTTCTTGACGCCGCGCTGCGCGAGGCGCATGAGGAAGTCGGAATCCCGCCGCGCGAGGTGCAGGTGCTGGGCGGATTCGCCGCAGCGCAAACGACGACCACCGGAATAATCGTGGCGCCGTTTGTCGGCGTGATTCCTGCGACATTGCCGCTGACGCCCGATCCCAAGGAAGTCGCCGAAATATTCGATGTTCCGCTCTCCGCTCTTCGCGGCCCGCGCTATCGCGGCGAATACGAGTGGAATCAAAACGGCGCGCTGCGCAGGTTTCCGGCGATACTCTACGGCGGCCAGACAATCTGGGGCCTGACGCTCCGCATCACCGAGCATCTGCTGGAAGTGCTCAGGGACTGACGGCGCTCAGCTGAGTCCGCCGCGCACGCAGCATACACCGCTTGAATTTGCACTGGTGATGTAATAATATTCGCGGCATGCCAGCCGCGAACCTGCCACTCGACGGCCGCGTCGCCCGCAGCTATCGCACTCGCGAGGCGGTGGTCGATGCGCTGCTCGATCTGATCAACGAGGGCGACCTCCAACCGACGGCGGCGCGTATCGCCGAGCGCGCCGGCGTATCGCTCCGGCTCGTCTTCCACCACTTCAACGACCTCGAAACGATCTACGCCGCGCTCGCCAAGCGCCAACTCGAGCGCGTCGCGCCGCTGATGAAGCCGGCGATCTCGCCTTCGATACCACTCGCAAGCCGAATCGGCGAGTTCGTAGCGCAGCGCGCACGAATGTTCGAGTTCATCTCGCCCGTGCGGCGCTCGGCGCTGCTGCGCGAGCCGTTCACGCCTTCGCTTGCGAAACAACTGTCAGGGGCGCGCGGCCTCGCGCGACGCCAAATCCAGACGGCCTTTGATCCCGAGCTCGCTGCCCATGAAGGCGCCGAGCGCCGCGAGCTCCTCAACGCGCTGGACGTTGCGCTCTCCTGGGACGCGTGGGACATGATGCGCCGGCAACAAGGGCTCAGTGAAAGCGAAGCGCGCCGCGTGATGGAACGCGTCACGCGCGCCCTGCTCATCAACCGCAATTGAATTGGGAGAACCATCGACGATGGGCCGCAACATTCTCTTTATCACGACCGACCAGCAACGCTTCGATTCGCTCGGCTGCAACGGCGGCAAAATCGCGAAGACGCCCGTTATCGACGCTCTCGCCCGCGACGGCATCAACTATCGCCGCGCACACAACCAGAACACGGTCTGCATGCCTGCCCGCGCCAGCATGATCACTGGCCAGTACGTCCGCACGCACGGCGTATTCGCCAACGGCGTGCCACTCCCATCCGACGCGCCGAGCGTCGCGCGATGGCTCCACGAGCGCGCGGGATATCGCACCGCGCTGCTCGGCAAGGCGCATTTCGAGCCCGCCTTCGATATGAATCAGCGCTGGTTCGAGAACCAGATGGCGCGCCAAGACTCCACCGGACCGTATCGCGGTTTCGAGCGGATGGAACTCGCGATGCACGCGCCGCTGAACGGCTGGCACTACTCGGTCTGGCTCGCGAAGAATTTCCCCGATGAGATCGCAGGCTTCGCTCCTCTCCTCAGCGCGCGGCCCGGCGGCGACACCGGCGCGCCGGAGGTGAAGTACAACCCGATTCCGCGCGAGCACTATCACACCGACTGGGTCGCCGATCGCACGATGGCATTTCTCGATTCGCTCGATCCAAAAGAGAACTGGTTCGTCTGGATGAGCTTCCCCGACCCGCATCATCCGTGGGATCCGCCAGCGCGCGAGGCAAGGCGCATCAAGTGGCAGGATCTCGATCTGCCCGCTGGTTATCCCGGCTCACGCGAGAAGATTGAGAAGATTCTGGCGCAGAAACCGCGCCACTGGCTCGGCTGGTATCACGGCCGCTTCCGCAACTTCGAGGGCGGACCGGCGACCTTCATTCCGGCGGCTCTCACAGAGGATCAAATTCGCGAAGTCAACGCCATGGTGCATGTCGAGAACGAACTCATCGACGAAGCATGCGGCCGCGTGCTGAAGCGCATCGACGAGCGCGGATGGCGCGCCAACACCGACGTGCTCTTCACGACGGACCACGGCGAGCTGCAAGGCGACTTCGGGCTGCTCTACAAGGGGCCGTATCACGTCGATGCGCTCATGCGGCTGCCGATGATCTGGCGGCCGGCGCCGGCGGCCAACGTCAAGCCGGCTACGATCGATGAGCCGGTCGGCCAAATCGATCTCGCGCCAACCTTCTGCCAGATCGCAGGCGTGCCGGCTCCCGAATGGATTCAGGGGAAGCCGCTGCCGACCGCGGCGGGCTCAGGCCGCGAGCGCGTCTTCACCGAATGGGACAGCCAGTTCAAGCAGGTGGGGATGCATCTCAGGACGATCGCCCGCGACGGATGGGTCTGCACGGTGTACGAGAAATCCACGGACAACCTGGGCTATGACCTTGGCCTCGTGCCGCGGATGCTCGCCGGAGGCGACTTCCCGCAGCCCGATATCCGCTACGACGGGACCGAGGGCGAGCTCTACAACCTGAAGGACGATCCGATGCAGTGGCAGAACCTGTGGAACGATCCGGCGCGGCAGAAAATCAAGTCCGACTTGATCGCCGACATGTACGACAATCTGCCAAAGGCGCGTGACCCGATGTTTACAGTCGAGGCGCCCGCGTAGGAGCGATCGCCATGAAGCCGCTCAAGCTGGTCGGGGGCTACGGTTCACCCTACTCGCGCAAGATGCGCGCGGTGCTGCGCTTTCGGCGCATCCCGTTCAGCTGGATCATGCGCGGCTCGAGAGAAGACGTGGGCATCCCCGCGGTGCCGGTGGCGCTCATCCCGGTGCTCGTTTTCCCCGGCGAAGATGGGAAGCCCGACCAGGCGATGATCGACTCGACCTTCGAGATCAAGCGGCTCGAGGGCATGTTCCATGAGCGATCGCTCGTGCCGCGCGATCCTGCGCTCGCCTTTGTGCAGGAACTGCTCGAGGACTACGGCGACGAATGGCTGACCAAGCCGATGTTCCATTACCGCTGGAACTACGCCGCCGATATTCACAAGGCGTCGCACATACTGCCGCTCGATCGCGATCTGAATCTCAAGCCCGAGACTCTCGCGAAGGCGTCGAAGTTCATCGCCGAGCGCCAAATAAGCCGGCTCGGTGTCGTCGGCTCAAACGAAGTCACAAAGCCGGTTATCGAGGACAGCTATCGGCGTCTGCTGAAGCTGCTCGACAATCATCTCGCCATCGGAAATCGCTTTTTGATGGGCGCGCGGCCGGGAGTCGGCGACTTCGGACTGTTCGGACAACTGAGCCAGCTCACCCATTTCGATCCGACGCCAGCCGCGATCGCATCCGCCGAGACGCCGCGCGTCGTGTCGTGGGTCTCACAGGTCGAGGACGCGAGCTCGCTCGAGGTCGATGACTCGGCTTGGATCAGCCGCGATGCGATCGGCCAATCATTGCGCGCCTTCTTCGTCGAGATCGGCCGCGTGTACGCGCCATTTCTGCTCGCGAATGCACGCGCGCTCAAGTCAAAGGCAGACAAGGTCGAGTGCGAGATCGACGGACGCCCGTGGCTGCAGCAGCCGTTCCCTTACCAGGGCAAATGCCTGGCGTGGCTGCGCGAATCGCGCGCCGCGCTTGGCGACAGCGATCGCAAATTCGTCGATTCGATCCTCGCCGGCACGGGTGCCGAACAGATTTTCAGCGCGGCGATCTGAGCGCTCCGTTTTTTGCGCTTTCCCCCAACGACAGCAGGCGTTTCAGCGCCCGCGGGCAAGCTCATTCGTGTTGAAGCTGGCAGCAGAGGCGAAATTATTTTTGTGCTGGCTCTTGACCGAATGAATCATTCAGTTATATTTAGACCATAGCCAACGTCGCCGCCCCGTCCGGGGGGCCACCAAAGGAGAACAAAATGGCAGCTTTTGGAAAAATAACCTCACTCAATGGATACCAGGCCGAGCCTGACAGCCGCGAATCGAGCCAGTGCACGGAACTCGCGCTGCGCATCAGTGAACTGCCGGGCGCGGTCTTCGCCGCAATCACGCTGTTCTACGTCGTGAGCGAAATGGCCAAATTGCTCTGGTAAAAACTTGACTGAACGATTCATTTAATTGTAGACATGACCATGGCTCGCACCCGTCCCGCCGACCGGATCAGCAAACTCGTCGATGCTGCCGTGGCTGTGTTCTGCCGCAAGGGCTACCGCCGCACGCAGATGGCCGATATTGCAAGCGAGCTGGGTGTGTCGCCGGGGTCGCTCTACAATTACGTCGAAAGCAAGGAAGCGCTCTTTTTCTTCGCGCTCGAGCGCGGCCTGGTCGATGACGACTTCGAGGAACCGGCCGCGCTTCCGATCCGCTTTCGCGGCGAGGAGGCCGCACGCAGGCGATTCGCCGAGCTGACCGACCTCTCCGAAAAAATGCCGGTTTTGACCGCGGCCTTGCACCGCGCTCGCGCCGCCGACGTGCGTGCCGAACTCCAGAGCGTAACGCGCGAGCTTTACGAGGCCATCTACCGCATCCGTCACCTGATCACGCTGATCGAATCGTCGGTGGCTGACCTGCCCGAGCTCGCGCACCTCTTCTACAATCTTCGCACCGCGCTCATCGAACGGCTGTCGAAGTACCTGAATCAGCGGATGCGCGGCGGCCAGTGCCGCGCCGTGCCCGATACTCATTCGACGGCGCGGCTCATAATCGAAATGATCAACTGGTTCGCCCGCGTGCGCTACCATGACCTAACATGCAAAATCAGCGACGCAGAGGCGCTGGCGACCGTGCTCGACTTCGTCACGCACGCCCTGATTCCTGAGCCTCTGGAGCGCGCGACCAGGCACACCCGGGCCTGAAAACCGGTGGCGGGTAAATGTGCGCCGGGTCTTCGATCAATCATTCGCAAGCGGCGCGGATCGTCACCTGGACGATCTTCGGCGTCAACCTGGCGCTGCTCCTCTACTCGATTACCGACTACCGGGTGAGTATCGACTCCGGCTATCACATCTCGCTCGCGCGCTGGTACGCGGAGCACGGCAGCGCGTGGTGGGACCATATCAACTTTGGCCCCGGCGGCAGGCCCAACCTGCAGGGCCCCGCGCTGCATGTTGCGATCGCGATCCTCGGCAAAATTCTCGGTGGCACGGCCGATGATTTCATTCTCGCCAACGCGCTCCTCGCCGTAGCACAATGGATCGCGGCGATTCTGACGGCCTGGTATTTCGTGCGGCGCATGGGCGGCGACATCGCCGCGATGTTCGCGGTGGCGCTGCTGGCGGGCAGCGCCACCGCGTCGGGATCATTCTACGTCGGCATCCCTTCGGGCTGGGTCTTCATCACGATTCCCTGGGCAATTCATTTTTTCCTCGCCAATCAGCTGATGGCGGCGACGATCCTCACGTCGCTCGTCTGCTACACGCATCTCGGCGGATTTCTCACGGTGCCGGTCGGAATCGCGATCGCGGCTATAATAGAGCGCCGATGGCGCGGGCTCGTGATCGTCGGCGCCGCAACCACGATTCTGACCTCACCCTATTGGATCCACTTTCTTCGTAACCTGGCATGGTATCGCGGCCAGCACGGGCACGAGGCGCTGCACCTCGATCCGCTCATCGACGTCCTCGCGATCGCCGGCGCGGTGTGGTTCTTTCGCCGCCCGCGCGTGCATCACTTTCTGATTGCATGGGCTGCGGCACCTATCGCGTGGCTGATACAGGATCCGAATCGCTTCGCCGCGCAATCGACGCTCGCCGGTTCGGTTATAGGTGGTTTCTTTCTCGCGGACATGATGGCGAGGATGGCGGCGCCGCGAATCCGCTTCGCCTTGGCAGCGTTTATGGTGGCGCTGGCCACGATCTTTCCGCTGGGAATTCCAAACCTGCTGGCCGAGGTGGCGTGGGACGCAGGCCTTCATTTTCCGCGCCCGCTCGATTGGGATGAGGCGCGCGCGCTGGCCGAAGTGCTCGAGCGAAACCATCTCGGCGCGAGCAAGCTCTCCGTGTACGAAACTTCGTTCGGTCCTTCGATCGCGGTTTTCACTCCGGTTGTGCTCTACCGCGGCCACTGGGTTGAGGTGCAGCCAAGGCACGATCCCGCTGATGACCTCTCCGCCGCGACCTGGATTTACGTTGTTCCGCTCGCGCCTGACGATCCGGTCCTGAAGCAGATGGACGAGATGCGCCTGATCGACGTGCACGGCGGCACGACCGATAGCGCGGTCGTCGAGCTGACGCATCCGGACGATCCGGCAAAGCTCGCGCCGCTGGCTTCGAAGATTCTTGCGGAAAACGCGCGATGGCTTGCCGCTAACGCGATCAACAACAAGATGCCGCCGCCAGCGAGACTGGTGAAACAGCTTTCCTCGTCCGCGCTCGAGGCGCATCGCCTCACCATGGACGAGCAGCGCTTTCATGCCGGCCGCATGGAGGTTGCGTGTCTGGTGTACGCGTATTCGCTCGAGGACACGCGGCCCGAAGACGCGCATCGGTTTCGCAACATCGCGCGCGGCTTCGGCTCGCTCGCGAGCTTCCTCAGCGACGACGACCCGGTCGGCTACGCAAGCGACGCGCGGCACGCTGAGATGCAGCGCAACATGACGGCACTTGGCGATGCGCTTGAGGCGAATCCTCTTGGACCGACGGCGGTGCTCGATGCCATGAAAAGGCTCTCCTACGATTACTTCGGCGAGTAGCTGCTAGATGAGTTCGACGCGGCGCGCGTTGCGCGGAACCTTTACGGTTCCGATCAGCGGGCGAGCAGCAATTCAAAGTAGGACACATCGATGAGACCGCGCCGATCGACCTCGAGCGTGCGAAGCACCTCATCGACCGCGCCGCGGCTATTTTTGGGATCGTCGCCGGTGGCGATCACCGCCTCGACCTCGCCGAACGTGCCAAGTCCTTCCACGCGGTCGAGATGCAGCCGGATAGTGTCGCGCTTCATCAGGATGCGCACCTTGTTCACCAGGGCGAGCACTCCCAGTGCCGCGGAAAGCATTGCCCGAGTAGCTTCGGGCTCGGCCACGGTGACGAGGTCGTAGGAACTCAGCGCTAGCGGACCGCTCTCCTCGCGCGCATAGAAAATCAGCTTCGCCCGGTCGTTCTCCTCACGAAGCTTGAGCTTGCCGTTCGGCACAACGAAGAAAGTGTCGCGCTGGTTGAGTATCGCGCGCCGCTCGTAGCCGATTTTCCGCGCCCGCTCCTCGGCCAGCGGTAGGTCATCCAGCGGGAATTTCGCTTCGAGGTTCTGCAACGACATCGACCCGCTTTTCACGTGTGTGGTTCCGACCCTCGGGCCGTGCGATGCTTGATCCTTGTGCCAGAGCCGCCTACGCTGCCACGAATTCCAGGCGGGCATTAGCTCACGGGACATTAAACCAGTGGCGCATCCGAAGGAAACCGCGGCACCCGAACCGTTGCTCGTCGCGCATGGATTCGATCCAGCCGCAGCGCCCGAAGAGGCCGTGCGCAAGCTCGGCGAGCTGCGCGGGCAAGAGGGTATCGATGACGCGGCGGTGGCGCGCGCGCTGGGAGCGATTGCGCACGGTGACGCGGCCGCGATGCTAGCGACGATGGAAACCAATGCGACGGGAGCGCTTCGGCGCGAAGTCAGGCGTGCGCTCTTCCGCTTGCATCAGCGGGGGATCGAGCCACCTGCCAAAGCCGAAGAAAAATCGCGCGAGGCGGCGAATTCTGCCAGGCTGACCGCGATGCTCTCGCCGGCCGATCGTGAAGGCGTTCGCATCGTGTGGCTGAGTCATACGCAGATGGGCGGACGAATCAAGCGGCTTTTCGCCCTGGAGTCGCGCGAGGAAGGTTTGCTCGCCGCGGAGACGGCCGAACTCACGCGCCGCGAGTTCAGATCCGAGCTAGAGCAGCTCGAACAGAACGCCGACATCAAGATGATCGAGGCCAACCCCCGTCTCGCCGACTTCATCCTGTGCGACGCGTATCGACGCACCCCTGACGCGCGGCGCGGCAAGGTCGGAAATTTTCTCGCGCTGCGAGTGGAAATAACGGGCGCGCCGCCGCCGACCGAACTCAAGCATCCGATTTACGACGAGCTGGTTGCGGAGACGCTAAAGGAGCCATCGCCGGACCTGCTCAAGGAACGGGAGTTCCTCGAATGGCGGCTGCCTGAGGCGGTCATCAAACCCTACTTCGATGAAATCAACCGCTCCGAAGAGAGTGTTATCGTGGTGAGCGCGATCCAGAAGCGCGAGCGCGTCAACGAGATACTCGAGCACGCGCTGACCGGGATCCTGAGTGGCGAGAGCGGCGCGCGGATTCGGCGCACGCTCGAAGATATCGCGTACTACATGCTTCGCAGCGGACGCCGGCAGCAGGCGGGATGGGCGGCGGCCGCAGCCGCGACCATCCGCGCTGGCGGCGACGTGAAGCGCTCGGCGTTCTTCCAGAGGTGGCTCCGGTCACAGCTCGGCGCGGTGTTTGCCGAGGAGCAGGAGCGCGCCGCCGAGGAACCGCGGCTCATCATGACTCCGGCCGAGGCAATGCGCGCGCAACAGCAGCAACGCATGCGCCGGCGCTAGAGCGGCAAGTCGATCGAATATCCGAAATGGGTGCGGCGCCATCCGAGGCGCTCGTAGAAACGATGCGCCCGGTCGCGCTTCAGGTTGGTTGTGAGCGCCATCTTGTAGCATCGGTTGCGCCGCGCGATCTTGTCTGCCGCCGCCATCATCAGCTCGCCGACGCCGCGCGATCGGTGCGAGGTGGCGACGACCGCGTTCTCGACCACGCCGAGCGGCCGAAGGCCGTGGCCAAGATGACGGAAAATCATCAGGTGGAGCGCGCCAATGACCTCGCCGCCGCGTTCCGCAACCAGAATCTGATGATCGCGATTTCGAGAGATCGCGGCGAAGGCCTTGCGCATTTCTCCGAGCGACGGCGACCGATACGAATAATCGTCGAGGTGCAGCTCTTTGTAGAGGCCGACCAGCGCCGGCAAGTCGGCCACGCGGGCGCGTCGAACTCGGATTGAATCCGCCCACCCGGTTGAATTTGTTTGCTTCATCGAGTTGCTTGTATTCTAAGAGCCGCCGAAACCGCTCCTTGCTTTCTTAAAGCCCTACTTTAGCTTTTCGCGAGCGCGGGCGCGCCAGTTCAGGAAAGGGATAGCATAGATGCTCGAAAAGAAACCGCTCGCCGGTATCCGCGCGCTCGATCTGACGCGCGTGCTGGCGGGTCCATTCTGCACCATGAACCTCGCCGACCTCGGCGCTGAGGTAATCAAGATCGAAGTGCCCGGCCGCGGCGACGATTCGCGCGGCTACGCGCCGACGATGCCGACGGGAGACTCAGGCTATTTCTATAGCGTCAACCGCGGGAAGAAGAGCGTCACGATCGATCTAAGAACCCCTGATGGCGCGTCGATTTTTCTCAAGCTCGTTGCGGAATGTGATGTAGTGGTTGAAAATTTCTCGCCGGCCACAATGGACCGTTTTGGCGTTGGTTTCGAAGAGCTGCAGCGCGCCAATCCGAAAATCGTGCTGTGCTCGATCTCCGGGTTCGGCCAGACCGGCCCGATGGCTGCCGAACCCGCTTACGATATCGTCGCGCAGGCTCTGGGCGGCACGATGAGTATTACGGGTGAGGTAGGGGGCGCGCCGCTTCGATGCGGCGTCTCAATTGGCGATCTCTCAGCCGCGCTCTATGCCGTCTCCGGAATCCTGGCTGCGCTTCGCGTACGCGACCGCGATGGCGTTGCGCAGCACGTCGATATCGCGATGCTCGATTGCCAGGTCGCGATGCTTGAGGACGCGCTCGCGCGGTTTTCAGTGACTCGCAAGATTCCGGAGCCGCTCGGCACGCGTCATCCGTCGATCACGCCCTTCCAGCAGTTCAAAGCGTCGGACGGACATTTCGTTGCGGGCGCGGGCAACGAGGGAATTTGGCTCCGCTTCTGCGATGCAATCGGCCGTCCCGAATTGAAGGACGACGCGCGGTTCAAGCTCAATACCGATCGCACCGCGAATCATCCGGCGCTCGAGCAAATCCTCATGAGCCACTTCCTAGAGAAGCCGCGCGCTCACTGGCTCGAGCGCCTCAACGTGGCCGCTGTCCCGTGTGCTCCGATCAACAACGTCGAGGAAGTTACGCAGAATCCGCATCTGCACGAGCGCAACATGATCCTGCACGCGGAAGTTCCGGGCTACGACGGATTGATTGTTCCCGGCTCGCCGCTGAAGCTCGCCGGCTCGCCGACAATTCCGGATACCCGCGCGCCTAAGCTTGGCGAGCACACCGATGAAGTTCTGAGTCGCCTTCTGGGTTACGATACAAAGCAGCTAGCCGAACTCCGGCAGCGGCGTATCATATAAAGTTGGAGCATGCGGCGCGCGCGATCGCGACGTGCCATGCCGGAGGAAAAACCAGTGCGAGAAGTCGTAATCGTCGATGGAGTCCGGACGCCAATCGGCAAGGCCGGCAAGGACAAGGGCTACTACAAGGATATACGCGGCGATGAGCTCGCCGTTCTCTGCATCCTGCGGCTGCTCGAGAACAATCCCAAGATTGATCCAAAGGAAATCGAAGATGTTGTTTTCGGCTGTGCGAATCAATCTGGCGAGCAGGGCTTGAACGTCGGCCGTAACATCGGCCTGCTCTCCGGTCTGCCCGTCGAGGTCGCTGGCACGACGATCGATCGCCAATGCGGTTCAAGCCTGCAAGCCGTCAACTTCGCCGCGATGGAGATCATGACGGGAGCAGGCGAGGTCATGGTCGCGGGCGGCCTCGAGCACATGACTCACGTGCCGATGGGTTCCGGTATCTCGCCGAATCCGCGCCTCATGGAGCTTTTCCCGCGCGACATGTTCTTCATGGGGCTGACGGCAGAGCGCCTCGCGACGATGTACAACATCACACGCCAGCAGTCCGACGCGTTCGCGCTTAGATCGAATCAACGAGCGTTCGCCGCGCGCGAGCGCTTCAAGGAAGAAATCGTGCCAATCAAGCTGCCCGACGGCGTCACGGTCGAGGTCGACCAGGGACCGCGTCCCGAGACTTCGCTCGAAAAGCTCGCTTCGCTCACGCCCTCGTTCAAGCCAGACGGGCAAGTGACTGCGGGCAATTCCTCGCAGATTAGCGACGGCGCAGCAGCGCTGATCCTGATGAGCGCTGAGCGCGCGAAATCGCTCGGTATCAAGCCGATGGCGAGGATTCGCGCGACCGCGGTCGCGGGCGTGAGGCCCGAAATCATGGGATGGGGCCCCGTGCCTTCGACGCACAAGGCGCTCGATCGCGCGGGCCTCAAGGTTCCGGATATCAACCTCTTCGAAATCAACGAGGCGTTCGCCGCGCAGGTCCTCGCCTGCAACACCAACCTCAAAATCAACGAGGAGATACTGAACCCCAACGGCGGCGCGGTCGCGCTCGGCCATCCGCTCGGATGCTCGGGCGCGCGCCTCGTCGTGACGCTGACGCACGAGATGCGCCGGCGCGGCGTACCGCTTGGTGTGGCCACGATGTGTATCGGTATCGGCCAGGGAATCGCCACGGTTATCGAGCAGGTGTGATAGGGTTAGAACACCGAGTGAAAAGAATCAGCCGCAACCTAATGCCGCTCGCCGTGGCCGCGATGCTCGCTGCGATCTCGGTCGGCATCCGCTTCGACCGCGCACAGGGGTCGAGCGCTACCGCTTTTGCCGAGGAGGGCCAGACCTTCAACTTCAGCGCGCGTGATCTGAACGGCAAGCAGCTCAGCCTGAAGCAATATCTCGGTCATCCGATTGTCGTCGATTTCTGGGCGACATGGTGCGCGCCTTGCCGGCGGCAGATTCCGGAACTCGAGTCGCTTTACGAGAAGTATCGCAAGAGCATGGGCCTGGTGGTCGTCGGCGTCTCTTGCGATTCGATCCAGGGCGAAGGTACGAGCGCAGTCGGACCGTTCGTCGAGGAATTCAAGGTGACGTATCCGATCGTGATGGCGAGCGAGGGGCTGGTTGATGCGCTCGGCGTCGAAGCGATTCCGACGACCTACTTTGTCAACGGCAAGGGCGAGATCGTCGATCGAATCGTCGGCGCGGGAAGGCCGGGCGAGATAACCGCCAGCGTGATAGCGTTGCTGAAGGGCAAGAAAGCCGCGCCAGAACAGCCCGCATCGCCCGTCGACAAGAGCGGCCACTGGGTGAACATCTAAGATGTGGATTCGCGTCTTGGCTGAGCGATAAGATGATGCGCTGATGGATTCGAAAGAGATTGAAGAGATGATCGGGCAGGCGCTGCCAGGTTCCCGCGTCGAAGTGCGCGACTACACCGGCGGCGGCGATCATTTCGAAGCACTGGTGGTGAGCCCCGCGTTCGAGGGCAAGACCCTCGTCGAACGCCATCAGCTCGTGTACGGCGCGCTCGGCGACGCGATGCGCGTGCGGGTGCATGCGCTTACGCTCAAGACGCTCACGCCCGCACAATACGAAAACCGGAGGTAGAGAGCCATCATGGCCGATGTGACCAAGCAGATCGAACAATCCGTCCGCAACAACAAGATCATGATCTTCATGAAGGGCACGCGGAATTTTCCGCAGTGCGGATTCTCCGCCGCGACGGTCCAGGTATTCGAGAGCCTGGGCGTGCCGTTCGAGACCGCCGATGTGCTGGCAGACCAGGATTTGCGCGAGGGAATCAAGCGCTACAGCAACTGGCCGACGATTCCCCAGGTCTTCATCAACGGCAAGTTCGTCGGCGGATGCGACATCATTCGCGAGCTCTACGAGAGCGGCGAGCTCGAGACAATGGTGAAGGCCGCGGCCGGCAGCGGCGCCCAGCAGTAAGACCAAAGCGCGGACATGCGTCCGCGTTCCTTGAATTTGACGGACGCGATCGTGCACGAAAGGCGCTCGCGTGTGGTTTTGTTCCCGGCAGGTGACTAGATGATGTTAAGTATCTACAGATTCGTTGTGCTACGCAGGCTCGCTCGAATCCTGAACTTCACGAGCTGAACAGCCGCCCAATGTTGGAGGGAGCAGGTTTCGTTCTTTTCGATTGGGTTACCGGTGCTCGCGTTGTCGTCAGGATTTTGTTGGGAGGCTGCACTACACGCGCGGGATGGGTCTACAAGCCGAATCCCGCCGAGCAGTCATCGATTCACGTGCCGCTCAACGTCGCGGTCGCGCATTTTAGCGATCAACGTGATAGCGACAACTCGACGTAGTTCTGGCTCCGCGTAATTCCGCTGTTTCCTTGCCGCACGGTGGACTACCGGCGCCCCGACACCGCCAACGGATTTATGACGGCCGAAGCGTATAACTTTCGGCCGAGCGATGACCTGGCTGATGCGACCGCGACGGAACTGCGCCAGACGCGACTCTTCAACCACGTTTATGTGACCAATCGCGTCCAAGGTCCGGGCGCACAACTGATGCTCCGCGGCGCCGTTATCGATACAGGCTGCGACGGCACCAGATACGGCGAGATGCTTGGGCCGTACAGTTTCTGCTAAGTCTTTCGTTTCGGCGCTCGGTGCAAGACACGCTGAACTTGAGATTGCAACTCGTCGAGACCGTCAGCTGGCGGGTCTTGTGGACTACCGACATCGATCAGTCGTACGAGAAAACGGCCGAAATTTACTACAACGGGGGCACCGACTTCGGCTACCGGCAGATGTTTTCGCGACGGCATCAAACCCGCGATCCGTCGCTGGAGACATTCGTTCGCGAGCAGCGGTCGACAGTCGGGCTCCGATTGAACCCCAAGTACCGCCGCAGCCTGGAAAGTGAGCTTGATTGGCAGCTCACTTGAAGGTTGATTAGTGGCGGTGGCGAACAGCAGCGCAATAACTTCAGGGTACGTCGCCTCCGACGGCGCGAAGATCTATTTCGAGAGCGCGGGCAGCGGACCTGCACTTCTCTTCATCCATGCCGGAGTTGCGGACTGCAGGATGTGGGATCCGCAGTTCGAGACCTTTGCGGATAGGTTCCGCGTCGTCCGTTATGACCATCGTGGTTTCGGCAAATCCGAGACGTCCGAAGGCGCTTATGCGCTACGCCGCGACCTGCACAACGTGCTCGACCATCTTGGAATCGACAACGCCGCGCTCGTCGGATGCTCGATGGGTGGCGCGACCGCGATTGACTACACGCTAGAGCATCCGGAGCGAGTCAGCGCGCTTGTTCCGGTCGGCTCGGGCGTTAGCGGATGGAGCGAGTGGACCGACGAGGCGATTCGCTACTGGACTAAGTTCATGAAGCTGGCGAAAAGCGGCGCGGTCGATCGCGCACGCGAGATGGAAGCGCATCTTTGGATCGATGGGACGCGTGATCCCGCCAATGTCGTTCCGTCATATCGCAAACGCGCGCTCGAGCTTCATCGCGACAACTTCACGCTCGATCGACTGCAACATCCCGAGGAAGAAATGAAGCCGCCCGCTATCGGCAGGCTCGGCGAAATCGAATGCCCGACGATGGTGCTGATCGGCGATTCTGATACGCCCGAACTGGTGCGGCTTGCCGATCGAATCGCGAAGGAGGTTCCGAGCGCGCGGCACGTCACTCTCAAGAACGCCGCGCATCTGCCGAGCCTCGAGCATCCCGAGGAATTCAACCGACTTCTGTACGATTTCCTCAAGGATCGCGAGGTCTGAAAGTCGCACCCAGTTTGCCGATGCGAGCGAAACTTTAACCACCACCAACGGTACCAAGTCAGAATGTGTGGGTTTCTTGGTGTTCTTTGTGGTTAAGTCCGTGCTCGGAGCTGTTTCCCCAAAAGGTGAACGTCATGGCAGAAAAAACATACACGGTGTCGTGTCATTGCGCGCGGATAAAATTTGAAGTCACGGGCGAGTTGGACGAAGTCACCGACTGCAACTGCTCGATTTGCTCGCGCGCCGGATACCTGCACTGGTACGTGGAAGCGAGGCAGGTAAAGCTGCTCACGCCTCAGCCATCGATGAGCACGTACGTGTGGCGGAAACTCAGCACCTATCACCACTTCTGTCCGGTATGCGGCAACGCGGTGATTCGCTCGATGGTCTCGCCGCATCGCACCAACCGCTTGTCCGTGAACGCGCGCTGTATCGAGGGAATTGACCTGACGACCTTGAACATCAAGCCTCTCGACGGAAAGAGTCTCCTGCCCTAGACACGGCGGGCGCGCGATAGACGAACTGCGATGCGGCGGCGCAGGCCAGCGAGGAATCTGCGTAGCTCCGGATCCGACGCGATTCGCAACGACTGATTGACGCGCGTCATCGCGCCTCGCGGCGATGCCGTCTTGTAAAGGCTACTCGCGAGCCACGCCAGCGCGGCGGCCTTTATCGCTCTAGGCAGGCCGAGCCGGATCGCCATCAAATAGTTCGGGATCGCCTCACGCTCGCGCGAGTTGTTGTCGTGAAACAATCCGAGCTGGTAGTACGCGAGCGCCTTCTCGCATCGGTTTCGAGCGGTCACAATGGCATCTTCCAACTGACTCGCACGACGCCGCGGTCGTTTCATGACAAGTTGTCCGTTTGACGCACCGCGCCGAGCCTTGTAGTCGTCATCAATACCCTCAAATCGGAGGACGCCGCCATGCTCACCGAACAGGAAAAGAGTTTTCTCGACGCGCTCGCCAAGGCTCCTGTGCCGCAGGACCTCAACAACCTCCGCTCGATGATGGCGACGTTCACGCCGATGATGAATCAGAATCCGCCGGAGATTGGCGCCTTTCATGAGGCCGTCGAACTGCGCTTCGGCCTGCACGCTGATATCGCCGTACCGAAGGGTCCCGGGCCATTTCCTGTTGTCGTATATTTCCACGGTGGCGGATGGGTGGCGGGCAGCCCCGCGACGCATCGGAAACTCGGGATGCAATTCGCCGATGCCGGCTTCCTCACGATCAACGTCGATTACCGGCTCGCGCCGGAGCATCCATTTCCCGCTGGCCTCGAGGACTGCATCTTCGCAATCAAGTGGGCAGGTCAGAATGCCGCACGTTACGGCGGCGAGCAGCATCGCATCGCGGTCGGCGGCGATTCCGCGGGCGGCAATCTGACCGCGGCGGCGGTCACCGCTATTGCGGCGGAAAAGTATGACGGTCCCCAGCCGAAGGCCGCGCTCCTCATCTACGGTGTTTATGATTTTCCCGCGCGCGTCAAAGCCGACGCCGGGGTGAAGATGATGATGGACATGATCAAGGCCTACGCCGGCAGCGCTTATCCCGCGGTGCTCACCGATCCGCGCTTCAGCCCGATCTTCGCGGTAAAGCCAGGAGCGCTGCCGCCCTGCTTCATCATCTGCGGTACGGCCGACACCCTGATCAGCGACACGCGCGAGATGGCCGAGGCGCTCAAGAAGGCCGACATCCGCCACGAGCTGCATATCTATGAGCACATGCCACACGGCTTCCTCCAGATGGACAACCTTTCTGGCTGTCGCGACGGCCTCGTAAAGATGTTCGACTTCCTGAGGCGAACGCTCTAGCCGCTAACGCGCATCAAACGGGAAAGAAGAGAGCGGCTTCGGCCGCTCTCTTTTTTGGAGAACGGAAAATGGCCGAATGGTTCAGCAACGATGAATTCTGGGCGCGATTCGAAGATTACATGTTCACGCCGGCGCGGCTCGAAGCCGCACGCGCCGAGGTCGATCGCTTTCTCGCGTTGTTCGACGTTCAGCCTCCCGCCGCGATTCTCGACCTCGGATGCGGTCCCGGGCGGCATACGCTCGAATTCGCGCGGCGTAGATTCAAGGTGACCGGCGTCGATCGGACGAGGCGTTATCTCGATAAAGCGCGCGCCGTGGCCGACGCCGAGGGCCTTGCGATCGAGCTGGTCGAATCGGACATGCGAAGTTTCGTGCTGCCCGACTCGTTCGACGCCGCCATCAACTTTTTCACCGCCTTCGGCTACTTCGATGATCCCACGGATGATCTCAAGGCGATGCGCAACTTGCACACGTCGCTGAAGTCCGGCGGGCGATTGCTGATCGACGTTGCCGGCAAGGAGATCATCGCGGCGCGGTATCAACCGCGCGGATTTGAGCGGCGCGGCGACACGATCGTGCTCGAAGAACGCCGCGTGTTCGACGGATGGAAGCGGCTCGAAAGCAAGTGGACTATGATTCGCGGCACTGAGCGCTACGAATCGAGTGTCATCCTGCGGCTCTACTCGGGCGCTGAACTTGAGAGCCTGTTGCTTCAGGCGGGATTCGCGCAAGTCGAATTGTATGGACGACTGAGCGGCGCGCCGTACGATCAAAACGCCGAGCGGCTCATCGCGGTCGCGAGGAAATAGCGATCTGGACTAGAGCAATCGCGGACGCGCCAGCGGTGCCCCGCCCCACCATCGCACGCGGCCCGTGTCGACGTGGACGAACCCGGTCTTCGGGTAGTAGCCGACGCCGCCGCGCCCGAGCGAGAGTGCCGCCCCGCGGAGCGTTTCGAGGCTGCGGCCCTCGACGCAGATGTCGATCGCACGGCCTTCGATATGGAGGCTATGCACGGCGACGCCTTCGCTGTTGGCATGCAGCATCGCGTTGGTCTGCGGCGAGCGATAGCCGGAGATGATTTGGAACGGCTGCGAGGTGCCGAGCCTCTGTCTTAGCGCGACGAGCAGGTCGAGCAGTTTCAGATCGATCGGTTTGATCTCGTTGGCGCGGAAATCGCGCAGGATGTAATTGACGCGCGCGAGTTCTTCCGCAACGTATTCGCCATCGAGCCAGTAAGTCGTCGTAAGATTCTCGCCGGTGTGCAGATTGTGGAAGCTGAGGAGCCGGCGGCGGGTTGCGACATGAATCCCGGCCATCGCAACGCCAGGAATGGCAAGCTGTGCCGCGGCGAGCGCACTCGTTTTCAGAAAGCTGCGTCGAGAAATGATTTCGTGATCCGCCCCGGTCCTTTCTACCATCGAGGCCTCCCCAATCGGTAACGAATCATGGTCGAGGAAAACCGTTCGATGATCAAGCCCCTTCCGTGACGATCGGAGAAAACCTCGAGATACCAGGCTAAATCCGTTGACCGTGCGCGGGCGATTGGATAACCAGCGCCGACCCAGCTTTTCACTCGCGGCTCTTCAGCATGATCGGCATCCCCTCGGATGGCCCGATCGCAATACTTACCCGGGTCGGACGCGGCTGGTAGTTCTCGACGCCGACAATCTCGAAGCCACGAATCAATTCGCTCAGTACGATTTTCATTTGGTAGGTGGCGAATGCAGCGCCCAGGCATCGTCGCGTACCACCACCAAATGGAATGAAGCTGTACGGATTGGGTCGCGAGTCTATGAAACGCGATGGATCGAAGTTGTCCGGATTCGGCCAGAGGTCCGCCCGTCGATGCATCAAGTAGATGCACGGCGCAATCGTGACGCCTTTCGGCAATTCACGGCAGGCAATTTTGGTATCGGCCTGCAGCACCCGCCCAATGTTCGGAACGACCGGGCTCAGGCGCATCGACTCGTTGACGACCGCATCGAGGTAGCGCATCGCGGATGGGTCGGCATCGTCGGGCAGCCGCGCAATTTCGTCGTACGCCTCGTGCGCCACGTCGCGATGCTGCCCAAGCCGGTAAATGGCCCACGCGAGCGACGCTGCCGTTGTCTCGTGGCCGGCGAGCAGGATCGTTATCATTTCATCGCGAAGGACCGCGTCGCTCAAGGGCGCTCCGCTTTCGTCGCGTGCAAGCAGCAGCATCGTCAGGATGTCTTCTCGGTTCTCTTCGAGCGCCGCACGGCGCCGCGCAAACTCGGCGTACAGCGTGGCTTCCATTTCGCGATTCAATCTGACGACGCGGCCCCACGGGCTCCACGGTCCAAGATCCAGGCGAAACGCCGGCAACTGAAAGAGACTCGCGAGCCGACCGGAATAAAGCGCGAAGAGCCGCGCAATCAGATCCTTGAGCCGCGACGCTTTGGCAGATTCGTCGAGTCCGAAAGCCGCGCGCATAATTACCTCGAATGTGATTGCCCGCATCACCGGATAGATCGGAAATGCAAGGCCAATTGGCCACTGCGTGGTCACTGCGCGCACGATCGATCGCATCATCGGTCCGTACGCGCGCATCCGCTCGCCCTGAAATGCGGGCAGGATCATCCGCCGATCGTGGAGATGCTCGTCACCGTCGAGGAACAGCACCGAGCGCTCGCCCATGAACGCTCCGAGCGGACTGTTCGCCTTGCCCGCGTGAAGCACGGCGGGGTCGCCCTGGAAGATTTCGCGCACCGCCTTCGGATCAGAGGTGAAGACGAAGGGCGCCACGCCCGGCACGCGCACGGTGAACAACTCGCCGAACTCGCGTGCGCATCGATCCAGAAAATTGTATGGATCGCGGAGAAAGCCGAGGGTCGCGGTGAGTCCGGGGCCGGGGGGCAGCACCGATCGCTGAGGCACCGAAGCCGAGTATCACGAACGCGCAGAGCTCTCAAACATTCGCAACACAACTTTCATGAGGACCGCGCGGTGGGTGTAAGCTAGGCGCGTGGCGAGCGAGGGACGCACCGAGGTTCTCCAAATCGACGGGCGCGACGTCAGCGTCACCAACGCCGACAAGCTCTACTTCTCGAAACAGACGAGGCTCACAAAGCTCGACCTCGTTCGTTATTACCTCTCGGTCGCACCAGGAGCGCTCGGCGGAATCCGCGATCGTCCTATTGTGCTGAAGCGATTCGTCGATGGCGCCGAAGGCGAGGCCTTCTACCAGAAGCGCGCGCCGACGAACCGGCCAGCGTGGCTCCGCACGATCACGCTCTCGTTCCCTTCCGGACGGACCGCCGAAGAGATCGTGGTTGACGACACGACCGGGCTCGCGTGGATCGTCAACCTCGGATGCATCGAGTTGCATCCACATCCGGTGCGCGCCGGTGACCTCGAGCATCCTGACGAGTTGCGCGTCGATCTCGATCCGGGTCCGGGCGTGAGCTGGGGCGACGTGCGCAGAGTTGCGCTTGAGGTCAAGGCGTTCCTCGAAGAAATGGGACTTCGCGGTTGGCCGAAGACCAGCGGCTCGCGCGGGATGCATATCAACGCGCGGATTCATCCGCGCTGGACGTTTATCGAAGTGCGGCGCGCCGCGCTCGCGCTGTCACGCGCGATCGAGCGGCGCGCGCCTGCGCTCGCGACATCCAAATGGTGGAAGGAGGAGCGCCACGGCGTCTTCCTCGATTACAACCAAAACGCAAAAGATCGCACGACCTGCTCCGCATATTCGGTGCGGCCGCTTCCCGACGCGCGTGTTTCGGCACCGCTCGAGTGGGATGAAGTCCCGGATTGCGACCCCGCGGATTTTACCGTGCTGACGATGCCCGCGCGATTCGCCGCGATCGGCGACCCGCACGCAGAGATCGATGGCTCGCCGGGATCGCTCGAAAAGGTGCTGGAGCTCGCCGCCGAAGATGAGGCCGCGGGACTCGGTGACGCGCCATGGCCCCCGCACTTTCGCAAGATGGAGGGCGAAGGGCGGCGCGTGGCGCCGTCGCGCGCAAAATCCGACGGCCAGAAGCCGCGCATCAAGATGCCACTCATTGTCATCGCGAACTCGCCAAATCGCGAAGCGGCGCTCGCGGGTTTCGCGCGATGGAAAGAGAGATACGCCGACGCGGCGAAGCTGCTCGCCGTCGACGACGTACTGGTAGATTCGATGCGCGGGCGATCTTCAACCTGGACTCGCATCCGCGTGAACCTGCGCCACGTCCCGGAAGAGCTGCGGCCGCCGCAGGAGATGCCCGACCCCGATGACGATCCCACGCGCGAGTGGCGCGCGAAGCGTTCGCAGAAGCAGTGAGTTCTTCTTGGCTGTCATTCCGAGCGCTGCGCGGGTCCAAGGTCTCGACGATGACATTTGTTGGCCACTGCGACCACGGTCAACCTACCGCCAAAAGGAATTCGGATTCTTCGATCGGCTATCTGCCGATGAGCCGCGAGCAGGCCAAGCTGTTCTTTCAGACTCTCAGAAGAACGGCCAATAAGTCGCGACTGGATCAGAGTTCCTTCGCAAAGATCGCCATCAGCTCCTGTGGCGGAACGACTTCGAGCTGGGCATACGTGCAGTCGCTCGGACTCTTGTCTTTGCGCCACCTTCGGAAATGCGCGGTATGACGAAAGCGGCTGCCCTGCATATGCTCGTACGCCACCTCGACCACAAGCGCCGGCCGGAGCGGCTCCCATGAAAGGTCTTTGCCGTGGCTCCATCGGCTCTGCCCGCCGGGCATCCGATGGCCAATGGCAGCGTCTTCCAGGCCCCCGTCCGCCCATGCCTTCCACGGGTGATTCGCCAGCGCATCGCGGCGATAGGGTGCGAGATACTCGACCAGCTCGCGGCGCTTCTTGTCGGTAAAGCTCGCGCAAACACCAACATGCTGGAGAGCGCCCGCGGCGTCGTAGAGCCCGAGCAAAAGCGAACCGATCGATGTTCCCTTACCGCGCTTATGCCATCGGAAACCTGCGACCACGCAGTCGCAATCGCGTTCGTGCTTGATCTTGAGCATCACGCGTTTGTCGGGCTCGTATGCGCCGATGACCGGCTTCGCCATCACGCCATCGAGGCCAGCACCTTCGAAACGGCTGAACCAGTCCGAAGCAACCTTCGGATCGCGCGTGGCAGGAGTCAGATGAAGCGGAGGATTTGCCTTGGCCAGGAGAGACTCCAGCATCTCGCGTCGGCTCTGGAAGGGCTTACTGCGCAAGTCGTGATTGTCCTCGCAGAGCAAATCGAAGAACACGATCGAGGCGGGGGTCTCGCGCGCGAGAAGTTTCACTCGCGACTCCGCGGGGTGAATCCGCATCTGCAGCGCTTCGAAATCAAGGCCGTGAGTAGTCGCGATAACGATCTCGCCGTCGAGCACGCATTTCTTGGGCAGTTGCGTTTTGACCGGCTCGATCAACTCGGGAAAGTAGCGGTTGAGCGGTTTCGCGTCGCGGCTCTGAAGCATGACCTCGTCGCGGTCGCGAAAGATCAACGCGCGAAAGCCGTCCCACTTGGGCTCGAAGATAAAGTCCTTTGACGGCGGCAACTGCTCGATGCGCTTGGATAGCATCGGCAGGATGGGAGGATTGACTGGAAGATCCACGTTACGCGCTCGGCCAGGCTCTTCCCCATCGATCGTGCATCGCAACTTCGGTGAGCGGCTTCCGGCGCACGGGGCCGAATTTGCCGAGTGGGTAGCCGATCGGCATCAGCGCGTAGGTCTCGATATCATCCGGGATGCCGAGCGCGTCCTTTATCTCCTGCTCGCAGAGGATGTGATTCGTCGTCAGCACGGTGCCGAGCCTGAGCGTGCGGCAGGCTAGGATCACGTTCTGCACCGCCGGATAGATACTCGCGCAGGCGGTAGCCACGGCCATCCGCGTGAGAGCATTGGCGCCCAGGTTGGTGAGGTCGGGGCGCGGGCCACGAGTCCGGCCGCATACGAGGAGCAGCACCGGCGCATCGGCCATATGCTCGTGCAAATAGAATCCGGAAGACTTGAGCTGACGCTCGGCGGTCTCCGTCATGTGCTCGGGGCGCTGGCGATTTTCGTAGAACGGCCGAACGCTGAGCGACGCTTTCGCATACGCGGCGCCAACGAGCTTGCGCTGCTCGGGATCTGTGACGACGACGAAGTACCAATCCTGCACGTTGCCGCCCGACGGCGCGCAGATCGCAGCCTGGAGGATGCGCGTGATGATCTCCGGCGGAACCGGGTCGGGCTTAAATCGCCTGAGCGCGCGCGCCGTATGAATCGCCTCGAAGACCCCGATGTCTTCCATCGCGGCCCCCTACTTTTTCCTGAGCGCCTGCTCGACGCCGACCATCCGCCGCGGCAGCCCCTCGCCTTCCGCCTTGCGCTGCATGTATCCGCCGAGGCCGAGGACCATGTGATGCGAGTGTGCGTTGCGCACGGCGTTGCTGTAGCCCATCTCGTCCTGCGCCAGATTCGTCGCCCACTTAACCATCCGGAGCGTAAAACGATCGGACTCCGCAATACGGCGCGCGAACGCCATCGTCTCCTCCTCGAGCTTCGCGCGCGGCACGACCATATTCACGAGTCCGAGGTGCTCTGCCTCATCAGCTTCGATGAAGCGGCTCTGGAAGAGGATCTCCTTGGCCTTGCGCACAGGAATATCGAACGGAACGGAGAAATACTGCAGCAGCGAGGGCAGAAAGCGCGCGTTGTCCGCCGCTACGATCAAATCCATTGCGGCCGCGAACATCCATCCGCCGAAAATGCAGAAGCCCTGCACCGAGGCGATCGTGGGCTTGTCGAGGTTGCGCCAGCGGAGAGTGTTGTCGAGAAAGAGCTGGCGCGACCGTCCGTACTCGCCGCGCACGCCCTTGGGAAACGGCCGCGCTTCGTTGTCGGCCTTCTCCTCGGGCGTGCCAAGATCGTGCCCCGACGAGAAATGATCGCCGATGCCCGCGAGGACGATTACGCGGATGTCGTCGTCGGCGTTGGCGTCGGCAAACGCTCGGTCCATCTCCTCGAGCAACGATCGCGACTGAGCGTTCCGATACTTCGGACGATTCAACGAGACCTTCGCGACGCGATCGTCCTTGTCGTAGAGAATATTCTTGAATTCCATCGTTCACCACCGGCGGATTGTGCTGCCGAACCCCCTTCCACCTTAGCGCATGCTTGGATAGGTTCAATTCAAATCGAACCCAGGCGGTGAGCATCATGGCGCTCTGGAAGCCCGATCAGACCTTTTATCCGTCGCCGCGGATGGCAATGCAGGCGCCGCGCGAGAAGCTCGGCTACGTTGTGACGTTCAATCCGACGCCGCAAAACGGCAAGCATGACGCGCTCTGCGTGCTCGACGTTGACAGCGAATCGAAGACTTACGGCCGGGTTGTCGGCCGTGCCGAGGTCCCCGGAGTCGGCGACGAGCTGCATCACTTCGGCTGGAACGCATGCAGCGCCGCGCTTTGCCCCTACGCGCCGCATCCGCACGTCGAGCGCCGCTACCTGCTCGTGCCAGGTCTTCGCTCGTCTCGCATGTACATCTTCGACACCAAGCCGGAGCCGAGGAATCCGAAGCTGATCAAGGTGATCGAAGCGGAGGAGATCGCGGCACGCACGGGCTACAGTCGGCCGCATACTATTCATTGCGGACCCGACGCGATCTACGTGAGTGCGCTCGGAAATCCCGCGGGCGATGGTCCGGGCGGAATCTTCCTCGTCGACCACGAAAGCTTCGACGTGCTCGGGCGATGGGAAGTCGATCGCGGTCCGCAGCAGTTCGCGTACGATTTTTGGTGGCATCTCGGCTACGACGTCGCGGTCACCAGCGAATGGGGCACGCCGAAGATGGTCGAGAACGGCGTCATCCCGGAGCTGCTGCTCGGCGGCAAATACGGTCACGCACTGCATATCTGGGATCTGCGCAAACGGCGTCATCTGAAGTCGCTCGACCTCGGCGCGGAGCAGCAGATGGCGCTGGAACTCCGCCCTTCGCACGATCCGACCAAGACCTACGGCTTCGTCGGCGTCGTGATCTCGACCAAAGATCTATCGGCGTCGATTTGGCACTGGTATCGCGAGGGCGACGACTGGCAGGTCAGAAAGGCGATCGAGATTCCTGCCGAGCCTGCCGATCCGAATGTGCTACCGCCGGCGCTGAAGCCGTTCAAAGCCGTGCCGCCGCTGGTGACGGATATCAACCTGAGCCTCGATGACAAGTTCCTCTACGTCGCGTGCTTCGGCACCGGCGACCTGAAGCAGTACGACGTGAGCGATCCGTTCAACGCGAAGCTGACCGGCACGCTGCGCCTCGGAGGAATAGTATCGAAGGCGGCGCATCCGAAGAGCGGACCGCTCAACGGCGGCTCGCAAATGATCGAGCTCAGCCGCGATGGGCGGCGCCTGTACATGACGAACTCGCTCTACGGCGCGTGGGATGCGCAGTTCTATCCCGAGGGCATCAGGGGATGGGCCGCCAAGATCGACTGCGACCCCGCGGGCGGTATCGCGCCTGATCCACGATTCTTCGCGACGTTCGACGGCGAGCGGCCGCACCAGATTCGCCTCGAGGGCGGGGACTCGTCGTCAGATTCGTTCTGTTATCCGTGAGTTCGGCATGGCCGTGGCTCGCGGTGGCAGGCCTCGGCGCTTACCACGGCATGGATCCTTCGATGGGCTGGCTCTTCGCGGTCGCACTTGGGCTGCAGGAGAAGAGCCGCTGGCGTGTGCTGAACGCGCTTTGGCCGATCGGAATTGGACACCTGGTCGCAATCGCCGCTGTGATCGCGATTATCGGCGGTTTCCGCGCTTTCTTCACGATTGAATTCATCCAGCCTGCGGGCGCGGTGGTGTTGATCGCCTTCGGCATCTTCCGCTTCATGTGGCCGCGAGCACATCCGCGATGGGTCGCGATGCGGGTCAATGCGCCGGAACTCGCGCTCTGGTCGTTGCTGATGGCGAGCGCGCATGGCGCGGGGTTGATGCTGTTTCCGATCGTGCTGCGGATCGCGCCCAACGTGTGCCTTAGCCCTGCGACGATGAATCTCGCCAATCACTCGCTCGCCGATGCGGCCGCAATCGTACTTCTGCACACGGGCGCGATGCTGATAGTGATGGGCGCGGTAGCGCTTATCGTTTACGATTACCTCGGCCTCGCGATTCTGCGGCGTGCGTGGATCAACCTCGACACGATTTGGGCAGGGGCGCTGGTGGCCGCGGGATTGCTCTCGCTCGCCATTTGACCCGGCTTTTTTTCGACCGTTCGCCGTGTAAGCATTTCTTCCATGACGCCCCTCAGCCTGCTCGTCGTCGAAGACGAAGTGCGGCTTGCAGAGTCACTTTGCAAAGGTCTTAAAGAAGAAGGATTTCAAGTCGAGTGGACGGATGCCGCGGAGGCGGCGGCGCGGACGATGGCGGCACGGCGATTCGAACTGATCGTCCTCGACCTCCAGCTTCCAGGCAAAAGCGGACTCGAGTTGTTGCGGGAGATGCGCGCCGCCGGCGATGACACACCGGCATTGATTCTCACCGCCCACGGCACGCTGGAAGAGCGCATCAAGGGCCTCGACAGCGGCGCGGACGATTACCTGGTAAAGCCGTTCGCTTTCGCGGAACTGGTTGCGCGTATCCGCGCGCTTGCTCGCCGCAAAGCGGTGAGCAGCTCGCCGACCTTGAAGGTCGGACCGCTCGAGTTCGATACGAGCCGGCGCCGCGTGCGGCTTAATGGCGAACCGATCAGTTTCTCGCCCAAGGAAACGATGCTACTCGAGCTGCTGATGCGTCATGCCGGACAGAATGTGACGCGCGCGATGATCGCTGAAACGGTCTGGGATTCCGATCTGAATAGCTTTACCAACTTGATCGACGTCTTCATCAATCGGCTGCGCCAGAAGCTCGGGGCCACCGTAAAGATTCAGACCGTGCGCGGCGTCGGCTATTCGATACATGCTGAGTGATCGCGCGCCAGCGCGCGCGCCCCGATGAGCATTCGGCTTCGACTCACTATCTACTGGACGCTGATTCTCGCGGCGATTCTGCTTGTCGCATGTATCGCGGCATACCAGTTGTTCGTGGCCCAAGGTTGGGGGCGAGTCGATGCCGCGTTGCTCGAGGAGGCGGATACCAGTGCGCGCCAGATCGCCGAAGGCCCGAGTTCCCGCGCCTCCGAGGTAGTCAAGGAGTTGAGCGATGAGCGCGATCTCGGTGCGCATCGCCACGTCCGCCTGGTCACCGAGGATGGCGCGATCGCCGATTTTGGCGACTCGCGCGCCGAGCCATCGGCGCCGGATGCAAGTTTTCAATCGCGTGGCATCTTCCCCTCGTCGGATGGTTCGTTTCGTTTCGCGGTAATGCCTTTACGCTTCAATGCTCACGATGCCTACCTGGAGGATGGCGTTGACGTCACGCCGATCCGCGACGCAACGCGGCAGTTCCTCACTTCACTTCTCATACTCGTGCCAATTGTGTTCGTACTCAGCGTGGCCGGAGGATACTGGCTGGTCGGCCGCGCGTTGCAACCCATCACCGAGCTTTCCGAAGGGCTGGCCGCGATTCAGCCCAAACGACTCGAGGCGCGGCTGCCACCGCCGCCGATCCATGATGAGGTCGCTCGGCTGACCGAGGCGATCAACGCGCTGCTCTCGCGGCTCGAACGCGCATCGATAGCCGAGCGCCGCTTCGCATCAGACGCGGCGCACGAGCTGCGCACTCCGCTCGCGACACTGCGGACGGGCCTTGAGGTTGCGATCGCTCGTCCTCGGAGCTCGGAGGAGAATCTCGCCGCACTTGAAACCGCGCTCAGCGAAGTGATCGCGATGTGTAAGATGGCCGATGACCTGCTGATGCTGGCGCGGCTCGATCGCGAGACCGCGCTGAATAGTACCGTTGTCGATCTGAGCGAAATCGCGGCCGAGATCGCGGCCAACATCGAACCCGTGGCTCACGAGCGGCAATTGCAATTCAAGGTCGATCTCGCACGCGTCGCACTGGTGCGAGGAAATCCTCCCGACCTGCGCCGCGTCGTGATTAACCTGCTCGACAATGCGTTCAAGTTTGCGCCGGGCGGTGGCGAGGTAGGCCTCAGCGTCACCTGCAATGGAAATTCTGTGACGATGCGCGTGATCGACAACGGGCCGGGCATTCCGGCCGCAGACCTGCCGCTCGTATTCGAGCGCTTTTACCGGAGCAAATCGGCGCGCGCCGAGGGCAGCGGGCTTGGACTTAGCCTCTGCAAGGAAGTCGTGCGCCATCACAACGGCCAAATCACGATTGCCAATCTGCCACGCGGCGGATGTGAAGCAACAGTCACTCTACCGGCTGGAACCGAATCGTGATTTCTACTCTGCCAACTTCAACATCCATTCATTAGGTGCTGCGCCTACATGAACGTCCGTTCATTAGGCAGAAAGTATTGGTCGCTGTTATCCTTGCGACGATGAAACCCCATTGTCGTCGACTCGTAGCAGTTATGGCCGCGATCGTCCTGATGACGGGAGTAAGTTCGGCGGCGCCGCTGACGCTACCTGACGCAGTTAATCGCGCGATCAAGTTTGCGCCGTCGATGGAAGCAGCTGCCGCGAGCAGTGACATGACGGCCGCGCAGGTGCACGAGCAACGCGCCCCGCTCTTTCCAAACATTTCGACCGGCGCCGAATACTACAACGCACCGGGATATAACGAAGTAGTCACCAATCGTGCCCTCAGCGCCGCGATGGTAATGGCAACCTACACGGCGTGGGACTGGGGACGGCGCGCCGCCAATTGGCGCGCGGCCCGCTACGTGGCTGAGGCGGCGCGCCTCGGCATCGCGGCGGCGCAGGCGCAGATCGCATACGACACTACGGTCGCATACGAAGAGTTGTTTCGCGCGCATGAATCGTCGGACGAGTTGCGCAGCAGCCTGGGGCGGCTCGATCGCTATCTTGCGACAATCGTGGCGCTCAGCAAATCGGGCCGCGCCAACGCGAGCGACGTGCTGAAAGTGCGCACCGCGCGTGACCAGGTTGAGATTGCGCTCGAGCAACAGCAGGTCGCGACGCAGCGCGCGGCCGCGAATCTAGGTTCCTTAATCGGCGAGTTCAACCAGCCGGACCTCGAGATAACCGACCTGGCGGGCGTTCCACCGAAGCCGGCAGTCGATATCGCGAGCAGCCCAGTTATGCAGGCAACCAAGCGCGCGCTCTCGTCAGCCGGGCTGCAGGTGCAGGCGGCGAAGGCCGAGCGCCTGCCGACTTTCCAGGTTGCATTCACCACGGGTTTCGTTGGAATCGATCCACCGGAGACCGTGTCGCACAACTTCGGCGGCTCTTACGATACAGTTCTATCGATGCCGATATTCGATGGCGGGCTGATTACCTCGCACATCGATCAAGCCAAGGCCAAGGTCGCATCGGCCAAGGCCCAGGCGCGCGATACCGAGTACACGCTGATACGCCGCATCACCGATGCCTCGATCCGCTATGATCAGGCCGGGCGTATGCTGGACCTGTTGGCTCGCGCGCAGCCGACCGCTGATGATTCGTTCGCGCTCACTTGGACCCGCTTTCTCGGTGGCGGCAGCGTGACGCTGCTCGAGGTGCTCGACGCCTATCAGCGCGCCGAGGATCTTCGCCTGCAGCGCTTCGAAGAAGAGTTCGCCGTGCGCGAAGCTGCAGCCGAGATCGACCTGCTGTGCGGACGTATTCGATGACGGTTGGCATGGCGCGGCGGGCGCGCGGTATACGCTGGCGGCTCGCGCTCGCAATTCTCCTCGTCCTTTCGGCATGTCATTTGTCGCCGCAGACGGCAGATGATGATGAAGAAGAAAGCGCGCCCGCCAATCCGACGATGGTCGTAAGCGCCGTGCGCGCCGAGGTTATGCCGATGCAGGAGGAACTGAATCTGCTCGGTAAGACTGTCGCCACGCATCATGTGATCATCCGCGCGCCGACTGCCGGACGCGTCACCGGGATGAAGCTGGTTACGGGCGATTGGGTGAACAAAGGTCAGATTGTGGCGCACGTGATTAATCGCGAGATCGAAGCGGCGGAGGCGGGCTTGGCGGTGGCGCAGAAGATCGACCCCGGTAGCGCAAAGTCGCTCGCCCTTTCCGTCGATCGCTACACGCACAGCGCCGGCATCCCCGTGCGCGCGCCGGATTCAGGCATCGTCTCGCAGCCGCCCGTGACCAGCGGCCAGATTGTAGGCGACCTCGACCCGATCGCGGATTTGATCGATCCGCGGAGCCTGTATATCGAAGCGAGCGTGCCGCTCACCGAACTCCACGCGCTCACGGCCGGGATGTCTGCGAGCGTGTATTCACCGATGCGTCCACGCAAAGCATATCCGGCCCGCATGGTCGCAGTGCTGCCGAATTTCGACTCGGCGACGGCAAGCTCGACCGTGCGACTCGACTTCGCGAGCGGCGAGAGAATCCTCGAGGCCGGTTCGCCGGTGACGGTGCGTATCGTGACCGAGAGCAACCCGGCAGCGATTTCAATTCCACAGTCGGCGCTCTTCCAGGATCCAGGCAACAACCGCTTCCATGTCTTCACCGTCGGGCCCGACCAGCGCGCGCACCGCACCGAAGTAGCCCTCGGCATCCGTCAAGGCGATCGTGTGCAGGTAACGTCCGGGATTCATCCGAGCGACCTGGTGATTACATCTGGCGGCTACACACTGTCGGACGGTCTCCGGGTCGAGATCGCGCAAGACAAATGAGAGGCCGAACCTCGACTCTGGCGTTGCTGGCCGTGTTCACGCTGACGGCCCTCGGCGTGATCCTCGCGCTCTCGATTCCGAGCGCCGTGTTTCCCGAGTTCACCTTCCGTCGCGCGATCATCCTCGCAGACAGCGGCGATCTGCCAGCCGAGCAGATGCTGGCGACGGTGACGCGCCCGCTCGAGGAAGCCGCCTACTCTGTCGTCGGAGTATCGCTGGTGCGATCGACTACCACGCGCGGCAGCGCCGAGGTCGACGTTACCTTTTCCGAGCATGCTGATCCGCAAATCTCCTTCCAGATGCTGGAGGCTGCGGTTCAGCAGGCCCATTCGGCAATGCCGTCGGGAACTGACGCCGAGGCCCTGCTGCTGACTACCGGGACGTTCCCAATCGTGGATACCAGCCTTAGTTCGCGCACGCGCTCGTTGGTGGAACTCACCGATATTGCGAATTACGATCTGACCCCCGCGTTTCATCGCATCGACGGCACGTACCGCGTGGAAGTGGTGGGCGGCAAGCGTCGTGAGTTCGTGGTGCGGATCGATCCCAGCCGTCTCCTGCAACATGATCTTTCGCCCGACGACGTAGTCAGCGGCCTCGCGCGCAACAATGTGATCGAGTCGCCCGGCCGCATCTACGACGCGCACCGGATGCTGCTGACCGTGCTCGAGTCGGATCATCATCGCGCCGATCAGATCGCCAACATCCCGATTGCGAATCACGCCGGGCAGCCGGTCCGCGTACGCGACATCGGCTTGGTCGAGCTCGGGATCAAAGAGGATTACATCCGCACGGAGAGCGAAAACGGCCCTGCCGTACTGGTCGGAATTTCGCGCAGGCCTGAGGGCAACACGGTCGAGATCGCGGCCGCGGCGCGTAAGATTCTCGACGAATTTCGACGCCGCTATCCGGACGTAACGTTTTCGATTTCCTACGATCAGTCCGACCTCGTGAGCGAATCCTTCAACAGCGTGCGCGACGCGATCGTGCTTGGGCTGATCCTGGCGGTTGGCGTGGTGCTGTTGTTCACGACGAGCCCGCTCAATGCGCTCGTCGCGGCGATCGTCGTGCCTTGTACCGTTGCGATCACGGGTATCGTGATGAAGGCGGCCGGACTCACCTTCAACATGATGACGCTTGGCGGACTTGCCGCGGGCATCGGACTCTTCATCGACGATGCCATCGTCATGATCGAAGCAATACATCGCGAGCGCTCGGAGGGCGAGGACATCAACAATGCCATCGCGAACGCATTGTCGCATCTCGGCCGTCCGCTGTTCGCCTCGACCATGACCGTGATCATCGTATTCGCTCCGCTCGTGTTCCTCTCCGGCGTGACTGGGACTTTCTTCCGTTCCCTGGCCACGACGCTCGGCGGTGGTCTGGCAATTTCGTTGGTGCTGGCGCTCTACTTCACGCCCGCGCTGGAAGGGATTATCGAAGACCTGCGCGGCGAGAGCCGCCCGCCCGGCGTGATCTTTCGCGTCGTGCGCGCCCTGTACATCGCAAGCCTGCGTCCGTTCATGCGGGCTCCCGTTTTGTCGATATTGCTCGCGATCATTTCTTTGGCTGGAGCCTGGTCGATCTACCGCGTGCTCGGAACCGATTACTTGCCACCGCTCGACGAAGGCGCCTTCATTATCGACTACATCACGCCGCCGCAAAGCACGATGCACGACACAACCGCGCTGCTCGAAACGATCGAGGGTGCGCTTCGCGCCACTCCGGAAGTTCAGAGTTTTTCGCGACGGACGGGTACGCAGCTGGGTTACTTCCTGACCGAATCGAACCGCGGCGATATCTCGGTCAAGCTGAAGCGCGATCGCCGCCGCAGGATCGACGAAGTGATCGCCTCCGTGCGCGAACGACTTCGCAATTCACTACCGGGCGTGCACATCGAATTCTCGCAGATGCTGCAGGACCTTATCGGCGACCTATCGGGAGTGCCCGAGCCAATCGAGATAAAAGTCTTCGGACCGGACCCGGAAGTGATCGAATCGACCGCGCGACAGGTGGCGAAGGTGCTACGCGGTACGCGGGGCCTGGTTGACGTTTTCAACGGGATAGTACTGAGCAACCCTGTGCAACAGATCAACGTCGATGAAACCGCGGCGGCACGCTACGGACTCACTGCGGACGACATTTTAAACACGCTCAACGCTGTCATCGAGGGCACCGTCGCGACGCACGTGCCGGCCGACGAACAGCTAGTCGGCGTGCGCGTGCGCTATCCCGACGCTTTCCACGAGGACCTGGGCACGCTTTCCGAAGTGCTGATGAAGACGCCGACGGGGGCGCGCTTGCCGCTTTCCACCGTCACCAACGACGTTTATCTCGGCGAGCGAGCCGAGATCGATCGTGAGCGTGAACGGCCCGTGCTGCACGTGACGGCACGGCTCGAAGGTATCAACCTCGGCGCAGGCGTTGCGGCCGCGCGGCGGCGGCTGAGTAAGCTCGACCTGCCGGCCGGCGTCACGCTCGAGTACGGCGGCCTCTACGCACAGCAGCGGACCGCGTTCCGCGAACTGACACTGGTGCTGATCTCCGCGAGCCTCGCCATGTTTCTGATCCTCGTGTGGGAATTCGCGCGGCTCGGGCCGGCGATCGCCTGCATCGCGGCCGCGCTCAGTTGCCTCGCCGGCAGCCTGATCGCGCTTTACGTGACCGGCATGACGCTCAACATCTCGTCCTTCATGGGCATCATCATGGTGATCGGCATCACCGCGAAGAACGGCATCTTGTTGCTCGATCACGCGGAACGTCAGATGTCGGAAGCGGCGACTGAGGGAGCGGCACTGCTCGAGGCGGCTACTATCAGGATTCGGCCGATCCTGATGACCACGCTGGCGACAGCTGCGGGACTCTTTCCGCTCGCGCTCGGATACGGTGCCGGAGCGAAAGTGCAGCAGCCGCTCGCGATCGCCGTCATCGGCGGGCTTGCTTTCGCGATGCTCATATCGACGCCGATTGCTGGCGGCATTTACCAGCTCATGACCCCGCAGCGCACACGGCGCGATCCAACCGATCTCATACAATGAAATGGGCGAGTTATAGACGCGGCTACATGAGACCGGGCACGAGCCGGTAGCGTACCAAGCTGCTGTACGCCACAAGTTAGGGATCCTGATTAGGCAGGCATTCTTCCTGCTCGATCCGCCACATCATGAAGGGGCTGCGCGACCGCGACGAGCAAAGCGTTGCGCGCGCTCGGAAAAGCCATGAAGTACCGGGCACGCATCCTGAGCCAGCCGATGTAAGTCGGATGGCGCCCGAGTGCGAACGGCCCACGCGTCACGATTCCTGGATTCGCGGACAATCGTCCAACGTGTTGGCCCACCTACATGCGTGCTACCTGCGTTGGCGTCACGCCGATCAGCTCAGTACGTTTTCGCCAAGTGCGACGAGTCCAGTCGAGGGCGTTGTCGGACGCATCATGGAGGGCAGCACCAGCATCCCGCCGGTCGCGGCAATCGAGCGGATGTTGATTATTACTACTCGCGGCGGAAGCCGGATATGTCACCCACAATAATGATCGCGCCGACGATCCAAATTGTGTGGGCGAGATTGTTAGGTTGCTGATGGGCCGCGCAGCGCGGCAGCGAAGAACGAGGCGACCAGCGTCCGGTTCGCGATCGCATGCTTGAGGCCTTCGCTCGTGACCAGCGGATGCCGCGGTTCGGCCTCGACGTCAAGGCGTTCGACGGCTCCCACAAAGAGATCATGCCGGCAATACGTTGACCATTCACATGTTCTGACTATTTGCTTCAATAGCTAATTGTTAATTGCAGTAGATCAACCTGACTGTGAAATGAGTATCACACGTGCGCCCTCTTGGCTTCCGATAGTCTTGGCTTTCTGCATCCAACCATTGATATCCGACCGTCGCCGACGTATCGCCTCCAGTCGCACGATTGCGGCCCAAGTCATCATCTCTTAAAGTGTTGATTCGCCTCCGCTGAAAAGCGTGCCGAGGTGGCGAAACGGCAGACGCAGAGGACTCAAAATCCTCCGTGGGCAACCACATGCGGGTTCAAGTCCCGCCCTCGGCACCAGAAAATCAAGGGGTTTTTGGCTGTCCCGATGGATGACAGGTCCCTGACTGTGGCACAACGGTGTCACTTGAGCGGAACAACCTTCCACCAACGACTTCCGAGCTTCTCGGCCTCATGAAGGGCGGCGAGTTTGCCGATCCAACATGTACGACGCGCATGGAAGGTTAATCGGCCACAGCGAGACGAATCCGTCCACCGGCCGCACCAACTACTAAGACGAGCACCGCCGCGCGATCTGCCATTTGGAGCGGCGCTTCTGCT
Organism: Candidatus Binataceae bacterium; assembly: GCA_030038355.1. Classification (GTDB taxonomy): domain Bacteria; phylum Desulfobacterota; class Binatia; order Binatales; family Binataceae; genus JASHPB01. The sequence continues at coordinate 9,412 of JASHPB010000073.1, read as the reverse complement.
TGAGACGCGGATCGTCCTTTGCGACGCGTTTCCCGAAGCGCAGGCCACGCTATCATATCGCACTCGACTGCTAGGGGCGGCATGAAATAGTGTCTTTTGTATGGCAACAATATGCGGATGTGGAATACTCGATAGTGTTCGAGCAAGAACCTCGCCAACCCCATCATCCTCGGTACTCTGGGAGCGAAAGCAGCACAATCAAAAAACCAGCTCAAATATGTGTTTTGGAAAGTGGCTTGAGCCTATGCGAGTCTCGATCAGGATTTGAAAGTGGAAGTTCCGCTTGATTCCGACATTTCAGTATCGAGCGCCAGCATTGCAGACTACGAGCGGCGGGGTTGGATGGTCGTCACGGCCATCTTCATCACGATGTTTTTCATTTGGGGAGCTGTTAATAGCACCGCCGTGTTCTTCGTGCCGGTGCTGAAAGCTTTCGGATGGACGCGGACGAAATTCTCGGTCACGTTTTCGATTGGATGGGTCACCGGTGGTGCCGCAGGTCCGCTTATTGGATGGCTCGCCGATCGGATGAGTCCGAAGCGGATGATGATCGCAGGTGCGACCATCACAGGCTTACTCTGGATTGCGCTTAGTCGCGCCACGGCTTTTGGCCAGTTCCTTACCATTAACGGAATCTCCGGGATCTCCATCGGCGCGGCGACCGTTATTCCAAGCTCGTTGATTATCGCCCGATGGTTCCAGCGGCAGCGCGGACTTGCCTTGGGAATCGCCACCGCCGGCATCATGCTGGGTGGTGCAGTGATGACTCCATTCGCCAATCATGTGATCGCGACCGCCGGATGGCGTGCTGGTTATTTCAGCCTCAGTCTTCCGATTCTGCTGTTCGCCGTGCCATCGATCATGTTCCTGGTCCGTTTGCCGAGTCCTGTTGAGAGAGGAGCCAAATCGCTGCCCTCGGGAGAGATGATCCCGTCCGCTTCGTTGGCCGGATTCGACTTGAAGGACGCTGCCAAAACCCAATCGTTCTGGTTTATTTGCATCGTGCAGTTGCTGATCGGAAGCACCCTCGGCATGGGACCGCACTACGTCGCCTACCTGACAGGCGTCGGTTACAACGCGGGCTTCGCTGCGACGGTAGTCAGCATGTACCTGATCATGACGACCTTCGGCGCGCTTCTCGGTGGACGATTGGCGGATTTGACGAGCGCGCGTGCAGCACTTATATCCACGAGTATCCTTGCTTCGTTCGGCGCGTTGAACATGATGGCGGTGGCACATCCGCTAGCACTCGCTGTTCATATCCTTGCCAGCGGCTTCGCGGGGGGAGCCATTGGCGTGCAGATACCGCTGGTCACTATCGAATCGCTGGGACTGAAGCGACTGGGATCGCTGATGGGAGTGACCGGGATCTTTTACACCATGGGCGCAGCGATCAGCCCAATAGCCACCGGACGAATTTTCGACCTCACTGGCAGCTACCAAATGGCGATCGCGGCGATCGCTGTTATGCTTATCCTCGCGACCGCCGCACTGTTCGGCTGTCGACCGCTAGCCGCCGAGCAAGCGCGACTGCAGGCGAGAGTCGCGTCCGCCGCCGCGTGAACTTTCGAAGGCCGTCAATCTTCAGCCACTCGCGTTCTCGATCAGGTGCGATGGAAAGTGGTGCGACCACCAACGACGACCCAAGGCCGAGTTCTCAAGCGAGCGGCTAATCGATTGGCGAACGCGTTGCTGAGGATCAGCTACCGTACAAATTTCGACGCCTTGATGCGAGTGGTTGAAAATGATCTTCGCGCGGTTCGCGGTGTTGGCAAACTCAGGCGATACGATAGTGCTCTTGGTATCGCCGCGTGGAAGCGCGTTATGCCACCGAAAGTTTATCTGCATGCGTCGACCCGTCAGGGTGGCGAAGCCATAGGACTCAATACAACTCAATATGCCGTAGAAACTGCCGAGCTTGCGGCGCAATTCTGCCGCCTGAACCCATTCGAGATCGAAGATTGTCTATGCGTCTACAACTCAGTTGTGACGCGCGTGCCTCGCACGAAAACTGTCAGCTACTATCGAAAATATGCTGTTAGCTCCACCCGCTAGTTCATCGAGCAGCGCGTTGGCGTCCTTCAAATCGGCAGTGTTAAAATCCTCGGTGAACCAGATGGCGTTCCTCTAGGGCGCGATTTACGCCCGGCACGAAGGGCAAAAATCTAAGCAAAGAAGTCGTCTAGGTTTGAAGGGCGAGTGCCCACTATGATCGCCTTAACTGCTATGGGCGATCTTCTGCTATGGAGATGAGTCCCGCCGCAGGTTTTCATGGGCACCTCGTAAACCCGTCGATATCTGATCTCTTCTTGAGACTCTTTCGCTCTTACCCTAATGACCTCTGGGGTGCTACACAGCGTTCAGCCGGAGATCGGACCCGGATTGGCCACAAGAGGTATTGGGCGCCTCTAGACTGTTCGCAGCAAGGAGGCTTTGGATGGGCCAAAATCACCGATTCCCGCCCGGCCAGCTGGCGCTGCTGAGTGATTCGAGAAACGCGCTCAGGTAGCTGTCGGTGACGCCGCTGTACCAACTGCCCGAGTAGTGAGTCTCGATGCAGCCGTAAGCCAAATACTGAAGATTATTCCAGCCCGAAACGCTCGATGGCCCCTGCGGATTGCTCTGTGCGCTATTCACCGCGTTCTGGTAATCGGTGCCAGCGCTAGAGTTCTGAGAATAGAAGTAGCTGTACTGATCGCCGTTGATGCAGCCGCGCATTTCTGCATAACGATAGTCGAGTCCGAAGGGAGTCGACTCTTCCATCATCGGCCATGTGAACCATTCATAGTAAACCTTGCTCTGCACGATGCTCCAGGAGGCGTATTGACTGGTCGCGGCCACCCCGCCGAAGGCCTGCAGCTCACAGAATGTCCCGTTCGGAGTGATCGGTGTAATCGCATCACCAGTGATCGAGATCGGCGTGCAGCCATTCGGATTGTTGAGGTCGCCGCCTTCGTTGCAGCCGGTGCCTCCGTGCGCCGCGGCGCAGTCCTGGTGCCATCCTGACTCAATTTCCGCCTGCGCGCGGACGTAATCTTCGTCGATGCCCCACTTGCACGCCGTGATCCGGATCAGGTCGTCGGTCGTGCCCGAGTAGTTGCCATCGACGTGGGCGAAGTCGGAATGCGGAAGTTCGGTGCAGCAGGGAGCGTTCTGGTAGAAGTAGCTCGGCACTGCTCCTGCCGGCGGCTGGTTCGAGTTGAACTCGGCAGGCGAACCATCGTTTTCGTTCCACGGCGCATTTTCGGGCAGAGGCGAGGCGTTAACCTGAGTGATGCAGGTAGATTCGCTGGGCAACGTCGCGCCGGGCGGGAGCATCGAGTAGTGGGAAGCCGGAGTCGGTGTGGCGGTCGGCGTCGGAGTTGGACTACCCGAGTTCTTGACCTGCAGCACCAGCGAAGCTGAACCCAACTCGACTGATCCCGGACTGATGCTCTGACTGGTCACAGTTATCTGGTGAGTGCCGTTGGATACCTGCGTGCTGTTGAAGACCACCTGCCCGGGCGCATAAGAGCCGTCATGAGATCCGTCGACTAGCAGGTTTTCGAACCAAACACCCGAGCAGACGTCTGTCGTCTTTATCGCAACGCTGGCGCCGCTAACCGTCGAGTTATTCTTTGGACTGGTGATGGTAATGCAGGATGAAGTTGGCGTGGCCGTGGGCGTCGGAGTTGCAGCAACGTTCCGCACGTTGACTTTGACAGACGCAGTGCCAAGCACGACTGAATCAGAGCTCTCACTTTTGACAGTGATCCGATGCAGCCCTTCGTTAAGACCGACAGAATTGAAAACGACTGTTCCCGGAGAAAATGCGCCCGCGTTACTTCCGTCGATCTTTAGCACTTCCGACCAGGCGCGCTTGCAGACGTCGACGGTTGCGACGGCCACTGTCCCGTTTACGGTGGCGCCGTTCACCGGACTGGTAATCTTAACGCAGGCGGCGTGCGCCGCGCCTTTAGCAAATCCGAGCAGAAGCAGAGTGATCAAAGAGATACGATTTAAAACAGTACGACGGGAAACCCCCGAAAAAAGGCACACAACTCCTCCCCCTCGCCCGACGCGAAATTTTTTTCGCGCGGTGCTCTTGTTGCTGTGCTCCGCTCAGGCCTTACGTCAGCGCAAGAGCCGTGACTGGAGCGTGTTTCTCAATCGTGTCGCCACCGTCCAACACGATTGAAACCGATTGGCAGACTGGACCGAAGTCCTCCTGTAGAGCGAGGGAGTGCTGAAAGGCTGGCTGGACCCTGGAAGAAGGAATCCCTCTAGCTAAAACGACTTATCTCATACTTCGTATGCGGTATTATGTCAAACACTCCGTTTAGGCTCGTTATAGATCGAATGGATCCTCAATTCGCCCCCTGCGTCGCAACTTGCCGCGAATGGAGGTCTTAAGTCGGTTATGAGGCGGCAGGCTTTTGCTCCGAGAAACCGATCCTTCTAGGATGTCCTCCGAGGCAACGCCTTGCATATGACTGCTAGTGAACAGGACTCCGCAAGTGCGTCGGGTTCCGTGTGCCTGAGCGATACGCGCTGGCACGCGAAGCGAGCGTTAGCCGCGTCGCAATGAAGAACGCAAACCATGGCGGCTTTCAGGAATAGCCAGGTTGTTAGCGCGTGCTGCGTGAGCAACCTCGTTGTCGCGTTCTATCTGGAATTTTTTAGTGCCTAGATGAAGGAATCACTAGCTGGTTCATTCCTGTTCGAGGCACGACCCACCGTTCTCGGCCGAGAACAGCCAAGTAGCGTCGTCGGTTAGTCGTAGCTTCCAGATGCATGACATTTTGCTTGCTCGATCAGTTTTGTCGTGGTCGCCGTTCTTACAGCTTGACTTTCTGTTAGGCGCTCAGTCCTGACGTGACTCCGTTACCACGACGTCGTTGAGCGAAGAGAATTCGCTCAGCTTGTCCAGCATCAGGGGCGCCCGGGCAGCAGACGGACATGAGCGCTGACATCGTGGCGGAACGCGAGCGCGCCGATGGCCTCGATATCAGCGACAGCTGAGGAATGTGATCCCTACTCAAAGTTGTGCGAAACCCTTGTGGTCGCGAGCAACGAGGCTGGACTGGAATCTCTGCACCGCAAGCCGCGGTCTATGCGCTGGACTACAGTGGGCGGCTCCTCGCGTCTGCGGTTGGACTTGGCGGCCGCGCACGCCAAAGCCGCATGCCGAGCGCGCTCGCATGATGGTCGGCAAGGATATTCGCGACGCGATCGAGTTCTCGAGCCGACAGACTTGCCCCTGGTACGCCGTAGTTCAAGGCCGCGACTTCGCGTCGTCCTCACGGACATGCGGGTTCAAGTCCCGCCCTCGCCACCAGAATTTCAACAAGAGCCCGCGGTTTCGGTTGTCAGTGGCCGCCCGTTTTCTGCAATATCGAAGTAAAGGCAGAGGACAGCGATTATGGTGAACCAATCAATTTCGAAAAACACGCGCGCAGGTATTGTTGAAGGCGTCTGCGATCCTGCGTTCAGCTTCGTCATGGACGCCTTCTGCGAGAATTTTGAGAGCCGCGACGAATTGGGTGCGAGCGTCTGCATCAGTGTCAAGGGACGAACCGTCGTCGATCTTTGGGGTGGACGCATCGCCGTCGACGGCGCACCGTGGAACCGCGATACGATCTCGATCGTTTTTTCCGCGACGAAGGGCGCGTCTGCATTATGTGCGCACATGGCTGTGGATCGCGGTCAGCTCGATCTCGATGCGCTTGTGACTCGCTTTTGGCCTGAATTCGGCCAGACCGGCAAAGAAAGCGCGCTGGTCTCGATGATGCTCGATCATTCCGTCGGCCTTCCACATGTCCGAACAACCGTGAGAAAGGGCGGCTTCTACGATTACGACTATATGGTCGATCTGCTCGCGCGTGAGGAACCGTTTTGGAAGCCGGGGATTCGCAATGGTTATCACGGCATCACCTCGGCGTGGACAGTCGGCGAGATGGTTCATCGGTCAACCGGCAAGCGGCTCGGCCAGTTTTTCCGCGACGAGGTTGCAAAACCGTTGGAACTCGACTTCTGGATAGGTCTCCCGACCGATCGGGAGAACCGCGTGGCACCGATGATCTTCGCGCCGATTACCGATGAAGTGCGCAACAGCCGCATCTCACACGCCGCGCTCAACGAGAAGGATTCAGCAACGCACTATTTCATGTTCAATGTGGGCGGCTTCGATCCCAACTCTCGCGACGCGCACGCCGCGGAGATCGGCTCGGCCAACGGAATCACTAACGCCCGCGGACTCGCCGGTATGTACGCTCCGCTCGCGAACGCCGGCGAACTGAACGGCGTGCGATTGATTGGTCGTGACACGCTTCAGCGCATGGCGCTCTGCTCGGTGGCGACTCACGAAGATGCGACTCTCCGAATCCCGACGCGCTTCTCGCTTGGATTCATGAAGGCAATGGACAATCGGCGACTAGAAAATGCCGCGCACTGCTCGCTGCTGATTTCGGAACCCGCTTTTGGTCACGTCGGCGCTGGAGGGTCGCTGGGATTTGCCGATCCTGAATGTCACATGAGTTTCGGATACACCATGAACCGGATGGGGTTTGGAATCCTTATGAACGATCGCGGACAAAGCCTGGTGGATGCGGCATACCGAGCGCTCGGTTATCGGAGCAATGCTGGCGGCGTTTGGTCGATGTAGGATTAGCGCGGCCTGATTGCCTTGCGTGCTTGAAGCTGTCGCCACTATTCAGGGCGGCGTAGGTTCTTTACCAGTCGATGCAGCTGTCTCATAACTAGTAAGCGGGACAGGCTTTTCTGTCCGCCGCGCATCTCCATGCCGGCATCAGGATTTCTGCTCGGCGTCGGCGCGGATTGCCGCCGCAATGTCGGCGCTCAACTGCGCCCTCGCGCTGCTATGTGCGGCGGCCAACGCTTCATAACCCCGGCCCAGCACCGCCACTCGGACGGAAGTACGCCCCGAGCGCACCCCACCTCCGGCGCTCGCCTGGATGGTCCACACGGCGTCGAGGATAGCCGCCTCATCCTTGATCGATTCGAAACGCTGAATATCGATCGCGACGACGTAAGCCGGCTTGAAGTTAGCGAGCGGTGCAATCGCGACCTCAGGCGTTCCGAGCTGGGTCGAGAGATCGGAGGCGATCACCGGCGCGACGCTGTCGCCGAGCGGCGAATCCCTTCGGTTGAATTGAACTCGTCAACCTCGACACGATTCGCCGCCACCTGGACGACGAACTGGGGCCGATCGACCGAGGCTGGAATCGTAACCGGGCCGACAAGGACCGCAACACTCGTTGCTACGCCCGGCGCGGCAGTGGCACTCAGAGAATAGAAGCGCGCCGGTTTCGATGAGGCACATCCGGCAAAAACGAGCATTGAAAGAAGGGCAATGAATGTTGTGCGGTAGTTCATTTGGGTCCACCCGATTTTCCGCGCAGCAGCGAATCCGGATGTTGTTCGAGGTAGTCAGCCAGCACGCGTATCGAGCGGGCCGCGCGGCTAACCGGGCGCAGGGTGCTATCCAGCTCCTGGGCCTGCGCCGAATTGGGGCTAACGAAATTGTTGGCGTTGTCCATCGTGGTTTCCGTGCTCGCGAGCGTACCGCGCGCGCTCACCAACGTGAGATCCAGCGAGCTAAGAACCTTATCTAGGTTGTTGCCGATTTCGCCGAGAGGCAGATTGTTGAACTTATCGATGACGCCTTCGAGACGCGCTTCGCTGGCTTGGAGCTGTCCGGGCGTAGTCGGCAATTGCACGGGCTGCTGCAACCAATCCACCTTCGCCGGCGGTGCGCCCGGGAAGAAGTCGAATGACACGAGCGCCGCGCCGGTGAGCAGGTTACCGGTCTTGAGCTGAGCTCTTACGCCGTGCGCGACGAGAGAATCAATGAGCATGTGGCGGACACTGGCAAGATTCGTCCCCTGCTTCAAATCCTCGACCTGAACACCAAGCCGTTGCGGGTCTAATTGAATCGTAACCGGAACCGAGTACTGGAGAGTCTGCACATCGAACTGCGCGTGGACGTCGGTGACCTGGCCGATCTGGATGCCGCGGAACTCGACCGGTGTGCCCGGCGAGAGACCTGCAACCGCTTCGTTGAAGATAAGTTGATAGGTCTGCGGATTGTGCGCGGCCGGAGCGAAAGCCAGATCGCGATCATCGAACAAGGTGAAGACGGTATCTTGATCGGCTGCCAGCAAGACCGGACCGTTGGCCGGCGTCTCGAAGGCTATACCGCCGACCAAAATCGAGAGAACCGACTGGGTCTGGATCTTAAGTCCGCTCGCCGAGAATTGCAGGTCGACTCCGCTCGCTTGCCAGAATCGAGTGATGGAAGTGACGTATTGATCGTAGGGCGCTTTAACAAAGACATTCTAACGAGAAGGCTTTGCCGTTCGAAAGCTTCGCTGGGTATCAGCCCGCCGCTCGGCGAATTCTTTCGCATCTATCAGCCGCCCCCGATTATTGCTACCTCGGCACTCGTTCGTTACCGCATGCCAGTTTCCAAGGAAGCACCGCGCTGAAGGAAGTTGCAGTACACTTCTATTCGCTTGCCCGATTGTTGCGCTCTGTCGCCATCAACTGTTTGATGTCTTGCGAAGATCGCTTCGGCCGGTCGATCGTGAGCGTGAGCTTATCGAGCTTGCCGGTGAAGCGGAACGGGACCTCATAGTCGTCCGAACCCGGGGTACCGGTGTCGGCACCGAATCGAAGTTCTCGTCCCATTGCAGAATCAGAGGAATCGACCGCTCCATGCTGTTGCGCGCCACCTCTTTGCCATCGACCTTGAGCACACCCGTGCCGCCCCGGCCGATGCCGCTCATGTTGTTGAACGCCATCGTGGCGACACCGAGACCGTCAAATTTGTAGTGAAACTCGAGCGTGTGGTTACCTGGCGTCAGCCCATCAGGCACCTCCCATCGAACGCGCTTGAGATCGAGCAGGTTCCAAAGGAACACGGGCTTGCCTTTCAGCACATAGAACCATAGCCGCCGAAACGCCCGCCCTGCGTTACAATCATGCCCTCCGCTCCGTTCGGTGGGATCTCCACTTCGGCCTTGAAGTTGAAGAAAGAGTCGAGGATGAATGGCGCGTCGCCATTGGGCGTTCCTGTGATCTCGCCGGACCATGAGAACTGAGTGCGTGCTGCCGCCAGGTTGGGACGAGGGGCTACGATTCTTTGCGCCACTGACGCGTCAAGCGGCAGGATCTGGTACTTCTCTGCCTCACTCCAGAACAACTGCTCCAGCTCTTTTTAGTTTGTCGGGATAGCTTTTGGCGACATTGTCGCACTGCGTCCAATCCTTGGAGAGATCGTAAAGTTCCCACGGGAAACTGGCGGGGTCCTGGCTTACGGCGCCTGCGGTGATCCATGGTGGCCGCATTACTTTGGTGCTCGCGATCCATCCCTCGTGGTATAGGGCGTGATCACCCATCATTTCGAAGTACT
>JASHPB010000072.1 GCA_030038355.1 Candidatus Binataceae bacterium | reverse complement strand
CCACTGTAATCGGAGTGAAAACGCGGATGCCATTGGAAAACGTAATTGCCTTGACCTGAGATCCACAGGGGAGAGGATTCCGAATGCGCGAAAACCGTGTCGTCGCCCGAGTCGTAACGAATCTGCCCCCACGCTCGAGGGCATCGGACGAGGACCGCAATCAGCAAAGCCAGCACGTGCCAGGAGCGTCGAAATTTGCGCGCGAGTGCCACCCGAATCTTTTAGCGAATCACTTCGGCAGACGCGATCAACCGCTTCCAGGGTTGACCGTGCCAGCGCATCATACGATTAGTTCCGTGAAATCAGCTAGGTGTAATGTTTCAATAGGTCGTCGGGCCGGGACGACATTGCGAAGATTAAAGTTACGAAGCCAACACCGACTCAGGAAGTCATTCCGGACGGACATGCGCAAGAATGCGCGCAGCACGCCGTATAGTCGAGCGGCGATGGTGCCGCGGATAGCAGGGGACGAATCGGCCAGTTCTGGTGGCGCGGTCGTCTGCGGTGAGCGAGATAACGGTGCGCAAAATGATGCGGGCGATTCAGTTTGAGGGTCACTTTGTGATGGCGGACTGAAAATGGCGCCGGTGCAAAGCCGATCGCTGCTAGCCTCCGCGCCGGCACGACAAGCCTGCGCGCCCTTAGCGCGCCGGCTTATGCCGGGCTTGACTGCGACCGGCTCTCCGGCTCAGGAGTCGATTATGCAGTCGCTGACGCGACTGCTTTGCTCATCAACCATGGCTTCAAGAACACGGAATTCCTGAAAAACCCAAGGCGTGAGCTACGGTCGTGGTCGCTCGGCGGCCAAGCGAAAAATCGCTGGATGACCTCGCTTGGATCTTCAACCCCGTAATCCAGGGTTGGATTAACCACTACGGCCACTACTACGAGTCGGCTCTGTACCCGACCCCGCGGCACATTGATGCCAAACTCTGAGAGTGGGCTCATTGGAAGTACAAGTTCCTGCTTGGACATCGGCGCGTCGCGCGCGGCATCGGTTGGAACATGCGGTCCGACGTCAACCAAGCCTGTGCGCTCATTGGTCGCTGTTCCAAGGACGTGGCTGGAGAATGGGAGCCGAATGAGTCGAGAGGCTCATGTCCGCTTCTGCGAGAGTGGAGGGGTGGGATTCCCCTCCGCCAATCGCCTCGTACTCGGATTCCAGCATCGCCGATGCCGGTTCTGGAAGGACTGATCGAATGACTCAGGAAGTTCCGACTGGAATTGCACGCCGACAAGACCCGCCTCTTGGAGTTCGGCCCGTTTGCGGTCGAAAACCGGTGGCAAAGTGGTCAGGGAAAGCCCGTGACCTTCGACTTCCTCGCTTTCACGCACATCTGGCGGGAAGAATAGAAGTAACGGGATGTTTACGTTGCTTAGGCAGGCGATGCGCAAGCGGTTGCGGGCCAAACTGAGCGAGGTGAAGGCTGAACTCGGGCGACGCACAGTTCCGTCTCGGAACAGGGCAGATGGCTGAGCAAGGTGGTCGGCGGACACTTTCGTTACCACGGAGTTCCGATGATACGAGCGCCACCGTTGAAAGTGCAGATGCCCATTGAGACGCAGGTGACAAGACAAGCCAGAAGGTCATTCAGGGACGGGCAGGCGGAGAGATTCAAAATCCTTAAGCGTGGAATCGTTTACTCACTCAGAAATTCGAATAGGAAAATGAAAAGGCAATGTTGGTGAGATCGACCGATCTCAGCGTCCTATTGACAGGTCGGAGATTGCCGACGAAAGTCGTGCCGACATCGGGCTTGTATCCTCGCGACCCCAGGGTTTAGTTCACAAGTAAGGACAAGGCGAACTCTTAATAGGCTTGGCTATTGCGCAGGCGCCCAATTACTGAAAGCATGCTAGCTAAGACGCCCTTATAGGTACACTGGGAGGAGAAAAGCAGAATGGATCTGCAGCGGATAGTGGCTGAACTGAGAAGTGAAAGAGATCGCATCGATCGCGCAATCGCAAGTTTGGAGATGCGGTCAGTCGGAAGAGCTGCGCGCTCAGTTGGGGCAGTCAGACGGGTAGGCGGCATTACGCCTGCCGGCAGGAAACGGCTGTCGGAAGCTATGAGGCGACGCTGGGCTGAGCGGCGAGCCAAGAGCGTCAAAGCCGCCACCTCAACCGCTCCTAAATCGCGGCGGAAGCGCGGCGCTATGTCGACGACTGCTCGCAAGCGTCTCTCCGAGATGATGAAAAAGCGCTGGGCCGAGCGTCGCAAGAAGACCTCGTAAGGACTAGTGCGTCGCGTTCCTGCCGTTACGCCGGAGGCGGCGCTTGGAGCGTTGAAATTGCCGAAAGGCCTATTATCGTCAAATCGCGATACCCGTCCATCGAATTGAGCGAGCTGGCCGCTGCGGAGCAGAACAAGCGAGCTCGAAGCAATGGAGTTGGTACAGACCTTTGCGAGCGAATGCCTCACAAGGCCACTAACCCGCTTAATACCGTTCGTATGCAAGTACTTAGCAGATAGGATCCAGAACACAAGGTTCTTTCGTGCTGCAAACTACATACGCCGCATTTGCCAGAAGTGCCGGTACGGCATCTCGCGGATGCGACTGGTCGCTAAAAACTGACACGAATGATGTCGGCGGCTAAAATCCGACTCTCGCGTCGAGCGATCCGCTGCTGCTAACCCCCACTGGTATCTCGAAGTGCAGACGTTATGTTCAGCAGCACGGGGATGCCATCTGGCACGCTCACATAGTGGAACGAGGCCGTGAACATTTGGCTCCTTCCTTGCTTACGATCGCGCAACGCCTGCACCGGTGCGAGATACAACGATGGTGCAGGGTTCGTCGCGGCGTAACTGCATCCGGCGCTGGTGTCCGTAATGCGCCAGACCGCGCGCGTACACGCATTGGTCTGGACGATCTTCATGTCTATAGCCTGGCCGTTATTCGGTTCCATCGTCCTTGTCTGGGTTAGCGAGCTGCCGCTCAGGTCGAAAGTTCCGATTCCAACCGGCGCAATGTCGAGTTGGTCGAAACGCGAAACCAGCGGTTAAGGCAACACGACCGGCAGGTCAATTGTCGATGATCATTTGTTCTCCAGATGACCGCAGCGAACCGCCCTCTCAATTTATCGCTGTCATAATCTTTCGGGTTTGGGTCAATGATGCGTGAACGAGGGGGGTGGGGCTCATCGTAGTTCCGAACAAGTATGGCTATGATGGCCATATTGGAGGAATGTGTGCGGACGAATATCGCCGACTTGCGTAACCATCTGACGCGCTATCTCAAAGAGGTGAGGGCCGGCGAGGAAATCGTCATTCGTGATCGCAAGCTTCCGTTCGCCAAGATCGTGCCACTAGCGCACGATGCCGACGCCGAAGACGTGGCGCTGGTGGCGTCGGGACAAATGCGAAAAGCGGAATGCGCGCTACCGGCTTCGTTCTGGCGTATGCGTCGTTCGCCGATCGAGCGGCGTGTTGCGGCGACAGCAGTCAGTCGAGATCGAGAGGACGATTGACGGCGTTTTGGGACAGCAGCGTCGCTCGTCCCTCTCTGCTGCGCTCAGTCAGCGACGGCTCAGGGTCGTCGGCTCCTCGCCGATCTCGGCAGGATCGTGGCGTGGTGTGGGACACCGGTCGAAGCGCGCAGCACCTTTGCGCGGCTCGTGCGTGGTGGCGAGTTGACTTTCGTGCAGCTTAGCAATGCCGCAAAGCTGCTGGACCAATTGCGGCGATCATGGGATGAGATTCTGCCGACGGAGGCTGTTCGTGTGATTGCTGAGTCGCTGCCTGACGAACACGGTATACGCGCTGGTGATGCATGGCAACTCGCTGCGGCGCTCGTCTGGTGCCGCGAGCGACCGCGGCGGCGTGCATTTGTATGCCTGGACAAGCGGCTGGCAAAGGCGGCCTCCGATGTCGGTTTCGCGGTTCATCCGAACTGAGGCACCGCGTTGGGCCCGTGCAACGATTACCAAGGTCCGACATTCGTGCGCCTCAAGTCGATCGTCGCTGCGGTGACAATCGACTATGGGCGACTTGCGATTGGTCGCGCTCGCGGATCTAACAATCACCAGCAGCACCAACTGCACCGCGTGCATTCTCCTGAACAGTCAACGTAGCTATGCTCGCTGCCTGAGTCAGCCTCGCATTTGGCGCAAGTGCCAGAGCTAGAGCTCCGCTCGGCGCGGGCGCACGGCACCCGCGTGCTGGGGCTAAGGAGTACGACGCGCTGGACGAGGAGGGGGCCGACCTGGTTGCAAAACAACGGCGGCCGGCCGCTGGCGCCGCGATGAGAATCGGTGAGCGCGGAGCGGCCGCTGATCGCCTCGCCTTCAAACACGGGAAGTTTTCAGGTCAGGCTTTTACACGCGGTTACGCTTCAAGCTGCTTGCGGCTTAGCTTGATAGAAGCGCCACTTTCCAACACCCTCCACGTTGCGAGCGCCGCGGTCTTCAAATTGAAGGTTTTGAGCCGGCGATTAAGTCCTTTACGGTATTCGAGAGCAAGATCTCATCTGCTCCCGCTCGCGAAGCGACCCGTGCTGCTATTCCACCGCCGTACCTCGCGCCTCGTTGCCCAACAATTCGCTACTCACCGGTATGAATTCCAAGTTGCAGATGCAACCCGAACGCGAGCAGCTTTTCGCGCACTGTACCTGCAAACCTTATCGCTCTTGCCGCTCCATCGAAGGTGGCAGCGAAATAGGTGTTTTCATTGCGGAATCTGCGCCGCGAAATGCTATCGACTCCGAGTTCACCATAGTCAGCGAATCTTCGATCAATCCGGTGGTTTGCTTTCCATCGAGATTGACGCTGCGCGAGTCGGGTGGATCGACCTGCGAAATCGCCACAGTCGTCAGTAACCGGCTTTGTTCGGTGCTGTATCCGATGCTCATCAGAAACTTCTCGATCTCGTTGGCGATGAAATCCTGAGAGGGTAGGGCAGTCACGGTATGATCGCTGTCGGGAAGTCCCAGGTACTTGGCTCCCGGAATATGCTCCGCCGGGTAGCGGCCGGCAGCGACGGGAACCAGGGCGTCACCCGTGCGATGCATCACGAGAGTTGGAACGGTTACTGCCGGTAATAAATGACGAATATCCAATTGGTAATTGGCGCGCGATTGGACCCCATCCGGATCACCTCACGGCCCCTCGCCGAACGCTCTCATCGACGGAACCGGAGTCTTGCTTCTACCGCGCCTATGACTTCTCGTGGGCCACGCGGCTTTGCCAAAAGCACCACGCGGCGATTGTACCTAAACGGCTACGTTCAATTAATTCCAGCGCCTCTTAACATCTGAATGGAATTCGTCACCGATGTCGGGGACAAAACCGCGAGCGCGAACTGCACATCACGAACTGAATCGGAAGCTCGGCGAAACTTCGTGGCACAGCCTCGTGGAGGGTGTTTTCTGCTCCGTATCGAGATTGACGGGGATAGTGCCCTAAATGAAAGCTAGTCATGCGTCAAGCGGCGTGGCATCTAACTGATCAGCTTGGCGTATGTTGAGAATGTCGAAGACTGGAGGGGGAAGTATAATTTGCCGCTTCCGAGTTTCAGCGGTCGACGCCACAGCACGGTATCCGCGTTCATCCTGACGAGAAACAAGAAAGCGTACGGTGTCGCCGGGCGTGCCGACGCTGGCTCGATACTTGGCGTACGACCTGATAGGCGCGATTTCATTAATGCTGCAGCCGTAATAGGGACCACCATCGAACGGGTCAATTTGATTCAGATAATGCATCCCAGCCTGCTCCAAGATTCTTAATGCCCCGCGGGTATTTTCGCCAACTTCTCCAATGGCACTGCGGATTTGCTCGGGGAGCATCAACACGTAGATGGGGGCGTCGGGAAAGAGTGCGCGGATGAATTCCTTGTCCCGGGTCGACAGGCGGTCGGCCTGGCGATAGGAAAGCCCGGTCACTAGCCGTCCGTAATGATCCCAGAAACGGTTTCCGTGGCCAGGCATGGTCGGAGGCAACATTTCAGCCAGAACCTGAGTCTCGAACCGGCGCCGTTTTCGCGCGATGTACAAGAAGCGCACCCACGAAATCTGTTTGCCAATCCGCTCCGGATGCCCTCGTGTCGCCGGGTCCACAATGAGACCGCCGATCTCGGTAGGTCCATCCATCGAGTAACGAAACCTCAGGTACGTATGACGAAACATCCGCTTGAGGCTATGCGAGTATCGTTCATCGTCGGCGACCTCGAAATAGTAATGGGGGGAGCTGGGGGTTCCGTGTTTACCGATGATCATCGAAACGGCAACTATTCGATGATTGCTAATCTCTTCGGCCGCGAATACGTACCTTGCCCGAGAGCGTTCATGCACTTTACCTGCGAACGAAGCCTTTGAACAGCGGAGCATCTCGGCGAGCGCCCCAGCGTCGGTTGGCAAAGTAGTTGAATCGAGTTGGCGCGCCAAGCGCAGGATCTGTCGATGGTCGGCGGGCCGCGCCTCGCGGAGCAGGAATGAGGGTGGCGAGGGCATAAGCTCTATTCGAACAGGGCCGAGTAACTGCGACGCGCCCGAAAGGACAGAGCATCAGCACTCTGAGGCAACTCGGAGGTCGGTCCGAGATCTAGAATCATGCACTTGATGGAACCGCCGCCCTTGGCCAAAAACTCGCTAACTTCGGCCAAGGTCGGTTCCACGCCCCGCTCGCGAATCTGCGCCAAGGTCGATTGGCTGACCCCTGAGGGAAGGACCAGCGTGCAGTTCCCCGCGTAGCACACCTGGAAAGAATTTGCCGCGTAGCGGGCGGCGTCGCTCGAGTTGACGGTTACCAGGTCAGGACCAAACGCGTTCCGCAAGCGTTGGCGCGACTCGCTGGTAAGCCCATCCATGTATGCCAGAAGATATTCGCGCCGTGGTCCGAACGAGCACAACACCGTATCTCCGTGGTAGTACGCTTCGTCCGATAGCTCTAGGGCAAGTATCGGTCTGCTCCCCACGATTCTCTGAAGTTCATCCAAAGCGCGCTGGTCGGAGCGGAACCCGTACACACGTCGCCACGGAGGTAGGCCTACCTTCGGTACAAAGCGCTGCCGTTCCACCCTGCCGTGCGTAAAGATCATGTATGGGCCGGCAGGGAAGAAATCTGCTTCGCCCTCGAAGCGAGCCTCGAAGGTTCTCGCTACAAGGCCAAGCGCCTCTATTGCTTTGCGATAAATCGGCTGCTCCGCCGCTCGGGTAGGCAAAAGATTCGCGAGATAGAATACCTTCTCGGCGGAGGTATCTTCGAGGGGAAACAAAAAACCGGCATTGGCGGGATATACCAAACCAGGGAGATCCCGATGCGGCTCGACTACAAGCACTTCCACGCCGAGTCCGCGCAGGATTTTGGCCAGAGATTGCCACTGGCGTCGGGCACGCTCAGCATCGACGGTTTTCCTAAAACCCA
>JASHPB010000071.1 GCA_030038355.1 Candidatus Binataceae bacterium | reverse complement strand
GATAGCAAAGCGCTTGCCATCACGCCGGCGAATATTCCGAATGAGATTGTAACGGGCGAAGCGATACCGTTGCTACGGACTCTGTAAATCTTTCAATTCGTTCAGCGTCTCATACCGAATAGAGCAATCGCGTTGCTGATGATGCTATCGGCAGCAATCTCGAACGCTATGTTCTTGATCTCGGCGATAGCCTCAATCGCATCTCGGATCATCCAGGGACCAGTTGCCTGTCCGGCGAAGGCGCCGCCGTATTGCCATGGCCCGTCGGTTTCGACGACCAGTTTGGAGAGAGGAACGAACTTCGCGAGCTCGCGATCGCGCTCGCGGTAAACTACTTCCGGCGTGAGCGAAACCAAGTAGCCGGCGTTGAGAATCGCGCGCGTCGTGGCTTGATCAGACTTGTGCCAATGGAAGACCGCGCGCGCGACGCCCGCGGCCAGAGCGATCGCGAGCGCATCGGCGGCGCTTCGATGAGGCGCGTGAAGAATGAGCGCGAGGTCGAGCTCGCGCGCAAGCGCCGCCATCTTTTCGAGCATCCGCAGGGCGCGTGCAATCCGCGCCCGATCGCGCAGGTCGTCGCCATACCACGGCATCCCCACTTCGCCGACGGCGACGATCCGATCGCGCTCGCGGCGAATCGTGGCCACTGTCGTTTCGAGGTCATCGTCGGTAAGTTCATCGTGCTCAGGGTGCAACCCGAGCG
The DNA here is from genome assembly GCA_030038355.1 of Candidatus Binataceae bacterium. Classification (GTDB taxonomy): domain Bacteria; phylum Desulfobacterota; class Binatia; order Binatales; family Binataceae; genus JASHPB01. The sequence continues at coordinate 77,577 of JASHPB010000071.1, read as the reverse complement.
CCGCATAAGCGTAGCCCTCGAATCGGCGCGCGAGCGCAAGCACCTTCTGGTTGGAAGCGGGGCTTACGCCGGGTACGACTAGGGCCTTCACGCCCGCTTCACGAGCGCGCTTGATTGTGGATGACGGGTTCGCATACTGGTCAGCATCGAGATGGATGTGGGTATCGATCATCGAAGGCAGGCGCCGCTCGAGCCCGTCCAATTGTATGCCGAAATTCCCGCGCGTGCGCGGGTCGCGGAATCTAGCGCGATGAGCGAACTTCGGCTGATGTGGCGCAACACGAGGATGGTCGTGTTGTGTGCGATTTCGGCCGCGCTCTATGCCGCCGTGCTGATCCCGTTCAAGGTCGTACCGTTCATCCCGGGCGTCACGGAACTCAGACCAGCTAATGCGATTCCGATCGTCTGCTCGTTCCTGTTCGGACCGGCGGGCGCGTGGGGCTCGGCGATCGGTAACATGATTGGTGACTTCTTCGGCGGCGCGTCGCCAGGGGACTTGTTTGGCTTCGTCGCCAATCTCGCCTACGGGTGGATTCCCTACAAAGTGTGGGAGCTGATGGCAGATGGAGAGGCGCCGGTTATCACGTCGCCGCTCAAGCTCTTAAAGTATGCGATCGCATGCCTTGCGGCGAGCGTGCTCTGCGCTGTCATCGTCGGATGGGGCGACAACGTGCTCGTGATTCGGCCGTTCGCCGTGCTCGGCAATGTGATCATCTTCAACAACATGGTCTCGGCGATGGTGTTGTCGCCGTTCATTCTCGCGGCCGTTTATCCGCGCGTGAAGAAGGGCCGCCTCACCTACCAGGACATGATGCCCGAGGTGCGGCGCAAGCCGTTCGCGATTCGGCTCGTCGGATTCGTACTGCTCGTGATCGGAGAAGGCGGCGCGTGGGCTGCGGGTAATCTGCTCTCGACGGGATTCTGGAAGCCGGGCTTTCTGCCCGCGCACTGGCTCGAAGCACCTTACGACAAGCCGGTGATGATCGTGGTTGGGCCGATGCTGTTGCTAGCGATGGCGGGGCTGTCGTTGATGTGAAAACTGAAGCCGAAATAGCGATCGCCGCCGCGCCGGCCACCTCCGCCCTCAGCGTCGAGAACGTTTCGTTCACCTATCATGATAGCGAGCGGGCAGCGCTCCGCCGCGTCAGCTTCACGCTCGCGCCGGGCGAGATGATCGGCGTGATGGGTGCCTCGGGCGCGGGCAAATCTACGCTCGCGAAATGCCTGAATCGCATTGTGCCGGAGTTCGAGGGCGGTGAATTCAGTGGCGCGATCTTCATCTGCGGCGATGCCGTCGCAAACCTGCGCGTGGCCGAAATCGCGCCGCGGGTCGGCATGGTGTTCCAGGACTTCGAGGCGCAGCTCTTCTCGACCAATGTCGCGCACGAAGTCGCCTTCGCGATGGAGCAGATAGGTATGGAGCGCGCGGCGATGGCAGCGCGAATCGCGCCCGCTTTGGAAGCGGTCGGGCTCGATGGCTTCGAGGCTCGCGATCCAACGTCGCTCTCAGGCGGCGAAAAACAGCGCTGCGCGATCGCTTCGGTGCTCGCGCTCAGCCCCTCGATAATCGTGCTCGACGAACCGACGACCGACCTCGACCCTGAGGGCAAGGCGGAAGTCTTCGCGCTGATTCGGCGGCTCCGGCAGCGCGGCTTGGGCTTGATCGTGATTGAGCACGAATCGGAGGAACTCCGCACGGCCGATCGGATCATCGTGCTGCGCGAAGGGACAATCGTTGCCGACGCGCGACCGACCGAGGTCTTCACGCAGTTCGATCTGTTGAATGAATCGGGGGTGCGGCCGCCGGGATTGAATCACGTGCTTAACCTGCTCGGAATCAATACGCATGCGGAGAGTGTCGAACACGCATACGCTGAAATCGTCGGCGCATTCCCAAGGCTCAAGCGGTTGGGCGAGAGTGCTCGCGCGCAGGCGATTAAACCTGCGAAGCCATCCGAGACAGAAGCGCCGCTGATAAAGGTCGAGGAAGTAAGCTTCAACTATCCGAACGGGCCGCGCGTGCTCGAGTCGATCGACTTGAGTATCGCGCCCGGTGAATTCCTCGCGATCGTGGGGCAGAACGGTTCGGGCAAGAGCACGCTCGCTAAGTTGATCGTCGGACTATTGCAGCCGATAGAAGGACGCGTTCTTCTCAACGGTCGCGATCGAGCCTCGATGACTGAGACGGAGACTGCGCCGCAGGCGGCGTACGTCTTCCAGAATCCGGATCATCAGATATTCTCCGCGACGGTTGCCGACGAGGTCGCGTTCGGGCCGCGCAACTTCAACCTGGCCGCGGACGAAGTCGAACGTCGCTCGGATGAAGTGCTTGCGGCCGTTGGCCTGCGGGATGCGCGCGAGAGCGATCCGTTCCTGCTGAGCAAAGGCGAGCGCCAACGCCTCGCCGTTGCGAGCGTGCTGGCCTTGCATCCGCGCCTTCTGATTCTCGACGAGCCGACGACTGGACTCGACCATCGCGAGCAGCTTCGCATGATGGCGCTGGTAACCGAGCTCAATCGGACCGGCACCGCGATCGTGATCATCTCGCACACGCCGTGGCTCGTCGCCGAGTACGCGAGGCGCGTGGTTCTGATGCGCCGGGGCCGTAAGCTCTTTGACGGCGAGGTGCGCGAGTTCTTTGCGAGCGATGCATTGCTGCGCGGCTCGTCATTCGTGCCGCCCGAGGCGACTCAGCTCTCGCGCCGCTTCGGCGCGCTCGCGCTCAGCCCCGCTGAGCTTGCGGCGTGGCTCCAGGAGCGCCTCTAATGCCGATTTACCGGTACATCGAAGGCCAAAGCTTTTTCCATCGCGTGCATCCCGCGGTGAAAGTCTTCGCGCTCTTCATCATGTTCTGGTCGGTGTACTGGGTGGACAATCCCCTTGCGCTGATGCCGCTCGGAATCCTGATGCTGATCGCGGCGCGCCTTACTGGAGCATGGCCGAACTTCTACCGGTTGCGCTGGTTCTTCGCGATCCTGGTCGCAACGACTACGATCATGTGGCTCTTCTTCTACCAGCGCGGCACGCCGCTCTTCACCATCCCGCTGTTCTATCTCGATGAGCACTCGATCACGATGCCGCTTGGACGCCATACGCACACGATCTCGTTTGGCGGACACACCGTCGCTCTAAGCGTCACGGGGTTGTCGATCATTTTCGGCGTCGGACGTGGACTGAAGCTTGCCGAATTGCTAGCGGCGTCGGTGCTGTTCCTCTCGACCACCAAGGTCGAGGAATTCACGGTTGGCCTCAGCAGACTCCGCGTACCGTATCGATTCGGCTTTGCGATCTCGCTCGCATTCCGGCTCGCCGCGCTGTTTGGCGATTCTGCGGCGACGATCGTCGATGCGCAGCGGCTTCGCGGCTACAACTTCAACGAGGGGGGACCGTTCGAACGAATGCGCCGGTATGTGCCGGTGGCAGTGCCCGTGTTCATGGGAGCGTTGCGCAAGGCCAACAATATGGCCATGGCTCTGGAAGCGCGCGGCTTCGGCAATCGCGTCGAGCCGACGACGTTCATCGACTACCCGGTGCGCGCCAGCGACCGCCTCGCGTTCGCGGGGTTAATCCTGCTCGGTGCCTTCCACTTCATGCTCTACTACACGGGCCTCGGCGCGATTGGACCGGCAACGCACCGTCCAGCATCAAAAGTGCCAGCGAAGGCAGTCGCTAGGTCAGACGAATCAGCCTCGGCGCCCATCTATCAATCGAGCTTCCGCTTACCGTAGTAGGGTAGCGTCGTCTCGCCGCCGGCTTCCGGCTTGGGCTCTTCCTTCGGCGGCCGTGGAGTCGCCGCGCTATACATCGCGAGCGTTCCCGGTTCTATCACCTCGCTATCCGTCACGACGTTGAGGCAAGTCGTTCGGCCGCTCCCGAGCGCACGCTTCATCGCGGGCGCGATGTCCGCTGCACGCTCGATCAGCTCGCCCGCCGCGCCGAGTCCTTCGGCGGCGCGCTCGTAATGGACCATCCCGAGCTCAGTCACGATGTGCCGGCCCTTGCCCCACATCAGCTCCTGCCCATGCTTCGACATGCCCCATTGCTGATCGTTGTTGATGACGACGGTGATCGGCAGATTGCTTTTCGCCGCGGTGTGAAATTCGGAAAAGTTCAAGCCCGCGGAACCGTCGCCAACGATGCAGAAGACGGGAAGGTCGGGATGCGCGGCCTTGCTCGCGATCGCGAAGGGCAACCCCGTCCCGAGGCATCCGAGGTAGCCGTGCGATAGAAAGCGACCCGGATGCCGCGCGGTCCACGCGTTTGACATCCAGGCTGCGGTTTCGCCGCCGTCGGCGACGACGATCGAATCGGGGCTGAGTGCTTTGGCAATCTCGTGCGCCATCCGCGCTGGATGGATCGGCCCGGGCCGATCCTTGAGCGCATCGTCGAAGCGATGACGCGAGCCGTTGCGAATCGCGCCAAGGCGCTCGAGCCATTCGGCATGGGCGTCGAACTTTTCCTCTTTCGCGGCATCGATCGCCTGGCGCAGGAACTCGCCGCAATCCGAGACGACACCGAGCTCGATATCGCGATTGCGGCCGATTTCCTCGGGCTCGATATCGACCTGGATTACGCGTGCGTCGCGCGGAATTACGGAGTTGCGACCGCCGGTGAAGAGCCCGATTCGCGTGCCGAGCAGGATCACGAGGTCGGCGCTGCCTGCTGCCTTGGCGTGGGCGGCAGGATGAATCGCGCCGAAACCGCCGAAGCATAACGGATGGTCTTCCGAGATCGAGCCGCGCGCCTTCGAGTTGGTCATCACGGGAGTCTTGGTCAATTCGGCGAATCGTGTGAGCTCATCAGCGGCCTGTGCGAACCACACGCCGCCGCCGGTCAAAATTGCCGGGCGCTTCGCGTCGCGAAGCCATTGAAGCGCTGTCGCGAGTGCGGCGCGGCTCGGACCGGCGGGAGCTTTCGGACGATACGATTTCGGAAACTCGACGCGCGCTTCTTCGGCGCGCGCGAACAACACGTCGATTGGCAGCTCGAGGAACACCGGACCGGGACGTCCTGAAGTCGCATGACGAAAGGCTGCGCCGACGAATTCGGGGATGCGCTCGGTGTGCGTGATGCTCCGCGCCCACTTCGTGATCGGCCGCATGATTCCCATCTGATCGACAGCCTGCAGCGGCAGGCGATCGTCGTCGGCGAGCGGACTGCGCCCGCCGATGAGAATCATCGGGATCGAATCCATGAAGGCGTTGGCGACTCCTGTCACGGCGTCGGTGACTCCGGGGCCCGCGGTCACGATTGCAACTCCCGGACGGCCCGTGGTGCGAGCCCATCCGTCGGCCATATGCGCCGCGGCCTGCTCGTGCCGCGTATCGATGACGCGAAAATCGTGATCGCGGCACGCCGCATAGATCGCGTCGAGGTGGCCGCCGTGAAGCGTGAAGATATCGCGCGCGCCTTCGTACTCGAGTGCGCGCACCAGCATTTCACCGCCGTTGATTTTGGCCATGACGTCGCCCTCCTGCTCGCTACGACAATTGCGCAGCGCCGCTGTCACCCGCAACTGGCCCATACCCGCCGCTCACTCGACAATCCGTAGCCTCGTGCCACCTTTAGGCCGGCGGGGAGGAAGATGAGGTATAGCAGCCGGTCGATTATCGCGTTCGCGATTCTTTGTTCAGCTTGTGGGGGGGCGGCGGTGGGCGGCCGTTCCTCGGGTTCCAGACCGGTCGAAGCACCGTCCAGGTTCCGGGTCCGATGACCGTGGGCGCAGGACTGGCACCGTCACGCTCAAGTCCGTTGATCCTCGAAGTGGCCGGGTTCGGCCCGCTCAACGCGACCGACTTCGCTTCGGCTGAAATCTACCATGCCAAGACCAACTCGTTTTCGGTGGTCTCCAACCAGCTAGGCATCGCGGTCGAGCGCGTACATCTCGCGGCGCTGCCGGACGGCACTGCGCTCGAGGCGGGAGCCAGAACAACAACGGCCACCGGTGACGCAAGCCGAGATCTACGATCCCGCCACCAACAGCCTTCATCGGCCGGCCGCTGCGATGTAGACGGCGCTACGGTTGCACCGTAACCACGCTGAAAGACGGCACGGTGCTTGTTGCCGGCGGGATCGACTCGGGCGTCAGTGTCGGTACGGCTGAGATATACAATCCCACCACGGGCATGTTCGCGTTTCACCGAGGGCAGCATGGTCAAGCGCCGCGCCTTTCATCAGGCCGTGCTGCTCGCCAACGGCGAGGTGCTTCTGGCCGGCGGGCTCGAAGATCTCACGCCGCTCGTCAGCGCTGAGTTCTACGATCCTTCGAGCGCACCTTATCCGCCACCTCGGGGTCCTCTCAATCTCGAGCGATTCGACGCCGCCTCAGTCCCGTTGTCTGACGGTCGCGTATTGATCGCGGGAGGCAATGACGCCATGAGCTCGCTTGATACCGCCAAAGACTTACAAGCCCGCGACTTCGACCTTCACTTTCACCGCCAACAACATGAGCATCGGGCGCACCTTCTTCTCGGCGGCGCTTCTACCTGAGGGCGTTTTGAACCCGGCGACCGGTCAATTCAGCGTCGTGCCGGGCAAGAGGAACAACCCTCGCTCTGCGGCGGCCGCTGTGAGCCTGCTTGCCGGGCGCGCGATGATCGTGGGCGGGCACCATTGTAGTCATCGTTGCCGCGAATCCTTCACCGACCCCACTAACACGGTGGATTTTTTCGACCCGAAATCGGGCACATTCACACCGGCAGTGACGATGCTAACGCCGCGTGATTTCTTCATCACGGCCCTGCTCAAATCCGGAAAGATGTTGATTCCAAGCGGTCGCGTAATCGTGCCCACCGGGATTGGCATCGCGATTCTCGAAACCGCGGAAATCTACACGCCCTGACCTCGCAACCGGAGCTGCAGCACTGCCCTTTGCATCGCATCGCGCGGGCGTGCGAGTCTCGAATGACGGCAATTCGTGACCTTCAAAGGTGCCGCCTCGTCGCAACATCTGCTCGACGGAAGCGCCGCATCATTTCGCTTTGGGAGGCTTCGCAGTGGACCACAACAGGTATCCGATTCGATTTGGATTTCAAGCCGGGCAGCAGAACGTCGAGTGGAGCCGTATGCGCGACGTGTGGCGCAAGCTCGACGCCTGGGGTTACGACTCGATTTGGGCGTTCGATCATTTCTATCCGATTTTCACGCCCGATCCGGCCGGCCCTTGCATGGAAAGCTGGACGCTGCTGGCCGCTCTCAGCCAGCATACGAGCCGCGCGCGAATCGGCGCGCTGGTCAACAGCAACACCTACCGGAATCCGTGCGTGCTGGCGAAGATGGCGTCGACGCTCGATCAGGCGAGCGCCGGCAGGCTTAACCTCGGCATCGGCGCCGGATGGTACGAGCTCGAGCACCGGAGCTTCGGCATCGATTTCAAGACGCTGGGCGGACGGCTCGCCGCTCTCGATGAGTCATGCCAGATTCTCAAGGGCATGTTCACGCAGGAGCGCACGACGCTTCACGGCAAGCACTACGATGTGAACGAAGCAGTGCTGAATCCGAAGCCAGTGCAGAAACCCGGCGTGCCGCTCATGATCGGCGGGCGCGGCGAGAAGGGACTCCTGAAGATCGTCGCGAAGCATGCCGACATGTGGAATACGATGCATGCCGACCCGGCCGAGATGAAGCGCCTCATTGGCGTGATCGAGCGCCACGGCGATACCGTCGGCCGCAACACCGACGAGATTGAAAAGACGATCATGCTACCGCTTTGCTACGGCGCGCCGCGCGAGAAGGAGAATGCGATCGTGTCGCGAATCGCGACCATCTCTGGACGCACGCCGGAGCAGGCGCGAGCGCTCATAATGGTCGGTAGCAAGCAGGAGTGCCTCGACAAGATTGCAGCCTACGCCGAGATTGGTGTGACGCATTTTATCCTCAACGCGCAGTGGCCAATCTTGAATGACGATGAGTTCCAGGCCTTTGCCGAGGAAGTGGCGCCCACGGCCCGCGGCGCGTAAGCTAACTTTTACCTGCAGCGCAACCGTCGATTGCGTCGATTGTCCCGCTGACGCATCCTCTAGCGTCGGCCGAAGATCGATTTATGTGCTCGGGGTGTCTATTTCGTTGGTCCAGACGTGGTCTGGCGGCATGCGTGCTCGCGGGAGCTGTGGCGATCGGAGCGTCCGGGTGCCACAGAACTGCGGCCTCGGTGCCGCCAGCAGTGCCTCAAGTAGTTGTCGCCTACGTCGTCAAAAGGGATGTTCCTATTTATTCCGAGTGGGTAGGTACGACCGAAGGCTTCGTCAACGCTCAGATCTTTCCCAAGGGTTTCCGGTTACCTGCTGAAGCAGAACTACACGGATGGCGACATCGTCAAGACCGGCCAGTTGCTTTTTCAGATCGATCCTCGTCAATACAAGGCGGCCTACGATCAAGCCGTCGGCCAGTTGTCGCAGGCGGAAACGGAAAACAAAAAGAACCAGCAGGATTTCGCGCGCTACAGACCTCTCTATGATCAACAGATTGTAAGCAAACAGGATTACAATCACGTCAAGCAGGCGGCCCAGGCTAGTGCAGCCTCGGTGCGAGCTGCTGAGGCCTCGGTCGAGGCCGCCAAGCTCAACCTCGATTGGACGCAGGTGACGTCGCCAATCGACGGCGTCGCGGGTATCGCGAAGACGCAGGTGGGTGATTTGCTGAATACCACCTCGCGATTGACCACAGTTTCGCAGCTCGATCCGATCGAGGTCGAGTTTCCGATCAGCGAGCGCGGGTATCTCCATTACGCCGAGAAGATCAAGGAGCACGAAGAGACCCGGTGTGCCAAGGACGAGCCGGATCTTGAAATGGTGCTCGCTGACGGCTCCGTATATCCGCATCGGGGCCACTTCTATGTTGCGAATCGGCAGGTAAATGTTCAGACCGGCACGATCGAGATTCAGGGGCTATTTCCCAACCCTGGCGCGATACTCCGGCCCGGTCTCTACGCGAAGGTTCGCACGGTGGGAGATACCTTGCCTGACGCAGTCCTGATCCCACCCGACGCGGTGCTCGAGACGCAGGGGCAATACCAGGTTGCGGTCGTCGATGCGGACAACAAGGTGAGCATCCGGTCCGTCAAACTGGGCAAGCTGGCCCAAGGTCTCAGGATAATCGAGTCCGGTCTATCACCGGGCGAGCGCGTCATCACCGAAGGACTGCAAAAGGTATCAGATGGTATGACCCTCGCGCCGACGGTGGCGGCGCAGAGACCATCTCCCGCCAATATACCGGGCTCTGCCGGAGACGCTTCGCCATCATCGGCAACGGTGCCGCCAGCGCAGAGCTGACATAGTGTCGAACTTCTTCATCAGACATCCGATCGTCGCGATCGTGGTTGCGATCTTTTTCGTAATCACGGGCGCCGTGATGATCCTTCGTCTGCCCGTTGCGCAGTTCCCCGAGATCGTGCCGCCGCAGATTCAGACCGTCGCGACCTACACCGGCGCCGATGCGCTCACCGTCGAGCAATCGGTTGCCACTCCGATCGAGGAGCAGGTGAACGGCGCAAAAAACATGCTCCACATGCAGTCGATCAACGGCAACGACGGGACGATGACGCTGATCGTGAGATTCGATGTCGATACCAACGTCGACCTCGACCAGGTGCAGGTCCAGAATCGGTTGTCGCAAGCGACATCGAGCCTGCCCGCGGACGTCACCGCCTACGGCCTGACGACGCAGCAGACGGTCGGTATCCCACTGCTCGTCTTTTCGGTTACATCGCCGGGCAGGACCTGGGATCAGAACTTCCTCGCGAACTACGTCACGATAAATATCCAGGACGAACTCGCGCGAATTCCCGGCATCGGGCAGGTCAAGGTGTTCGGCGCATCGAGCTATGCGATGCGGATCTGGGTGGCTCCGGACAGGCTCGCCAAACTCCAGTTGACGGTGGCGGATATCGAGAAGGCGATCTCCGCGCCGAACGTCGTCAATCCCGCCGGCACGATCGGCGGCGAGCCCGCTCCTCCCGGTCAAGCCGAAACCTATACGGTTACGGCTAAGGGCCGTCTCCCTACTGCGGAGGATTTCGGCAACATTGTTCTGCGATCAAATCCTGATGGTTCCCTCGTGCGTCTTAAGGATGTCGTGCGGATCGAGCTTGGCGCCGAGAGCTACACGCAGCAGGCCTCGATGAACAGCGCGCCCTCCTCTCTGCTGCTCCTGTTTCAGAATCCGGGCTCGAACGCGCTGGAAGCCGCGAATCGTGCGAAGGCGCGGATGGCCGAGCTCGCAAAAAAATTTCCTCCGGACATGCAGGTCGCGCTGACGCTCGACACCACCGTGCCTGTCACGGAAGGCGCGTACGAGATCGTCAAGACGTTGCTGGAGGCAATCGCGCTGGTCGTGCTGGTGATCTTTATCTTTCTGCAGAACTGGCGCGCGACCCTGATTCCGGTCCTGACGATTCCCGTATCGCTGGTGGGAGCATTCATGTTTTTCCCCGCGGTCGGCTTCTCGGTAAACACGCTCTCGTTACTCGGACTCGTGCTTGCGGTGGGGCTGGTGGTTGACGACGCGATCGTAGTTGTCGAGGCAATCGAGGCAAAGATCGACGACGGGCTGGCGCCTCGCGAGGCGGCGGTAGCGGCGATGAGCGAAGTTGGCGGCGCGCTGGTCGGCATCGCGCTCGTGCTGTCCGCGGTTTTTCTGCCCGCCGGGTTCATGGCTGGAATCACAGGTTCGCTCTATCGCCAATTCGCGCTGACGATCGCGTTCTTGGTGATTATCTCCGCCTTTAACGCCTTGACGCTGAGTCCTGCCTTGGGCACGTTGATCCTGCGACCCCGCCCGGCGACGCCATCGCGCGGCCCGCTGGCGCGCTTCTTCGACCTATTCAACTCACTCTTCGCCCGCGCGCAGAAGGGCTATGTCACGGTATCAAGGCTGCTGATAAGGCGCACGATCCTGGCAATCGCGGTGCTGTCGGGATTCACCGTCCTCGCGGGAGGAATCGGACGCATCCTGCCGCAATCGTTCCTGCCGGACGAAGACCAGGGCTATTTGATAATCAACCTTGAGTTGCCGGAGGCCGCCTCGCTCCAGCGCACGGTTGCGCTGATGAAAAAAATCGACGGAATTCTCAAAGACGAGCCGGCCATCCGCTACAGTAACGCCATCGCGGACTATAGCCTGTTGTCGCAGACGACCAGCACTCGCAGCGGCACCTATTTTTGTCTGCTGCAGCCGTACGCTGAGCGCGCAACGCCTTCGATGCAGGTTGGCGCGGTTCTGGCGCGGTTGAATAAAAACTTCGCCGCGCTGCCCGAGGCCCAGGTGTTGGCTTTTCTGCCGCCGGCAATCCCGGGCATCGGACAGGCGAGCGGAGTAGATTTTTTCGTGCAGGATCGGGCCGGCAAAGGCGTGGACTATCTATGGGACAACACGCAGAAGTTTCTCGCCGCGTTGCACAAGCGGCCGGAATTTGCGCGACTGAACCTTATCTTCAGTTCGGCGGTGCCACAGATGTACGCCGCCGTCGACCACGATAAGGTGTTCAAGCTTGGTATTTCGATTAGTGACGTCTTTCGAACGCTGCAGACGCTGCTCGGTGGTTACTACGTCAATCAATTCAACCGCTTCGGACGGGTATGGAAGGTGTTCGTCGAAGCGGAGCCTGAGTATCGGACCCGCGCGACCGACGTTGGTCAGTTCTACGTGCGCAACAACCAGGGCGCGATGATTCCTCTTTCGACTCTGCTCAACATGAAGCGCACGTTCGGCCCGGAATATACGACACGCTTCAACGAATATCGAAGCATCGAGATTTTCGCGCAACCCGGTCCCGGTTACAGCACCGGCGATGCGATGGCTGCCGTGGTAGACAGTGCAAACTCGGTTCTTCCGCGCGATATGGGTACCGCGTGGAACGGTATCTCGTACCAGCAATCGATTGCAGGAAACGGTGCGGGTGTGTTCGTGCTCTCGCTTGTCCTCGTCTTTCTGATCCTCGCCGCATTGTATGAGAGTTGGTCATTGCCATTCGCCGTTCTCTTGAGCGTTCCGGTTGCAGTCTGCGGTGCGTTCGTCGGCCTCTGGTCGCGGCACTTCGATAACGACATCTACGCGCAGGTCGGCCTCATCATGTTGATTGGATTGTCGGCCAAGAACGCGATCCTGATCATCGAGTTTGCCAAGGCCGAATTGGAGAAGGGCCAATCGATTGTGACGGCGGCGCTGAACGGTGCGCGGCAGCGCCTCCGGCCCATCCTCATGACTTCGTTTGCCTTCGTCTTCGGATTGTTCCCGCTCTGGGCGCGGGTGCGGCGGCACGGCGATTGATCGGGACTGTTACAATCGTCGGCATGATCTTCTCCAGCGCGTTCGCAATCTTTCTCGTCCCAGCCCTGTTCGTACTCGTCGAACGGATCGCCAATCGTGGCGATCGCGATAGAGTCGAACTCGCCGCTGTGCCTCGTTCCGATCACAAGTCCGACGCCGAAGAGCCGAGACGCGACGCGGGCGCCACCAGATAGTTATTCGGCCATTGCCTCGGTATTATCGAGCGACGATGGCCGTTGATTTTCCACTGCTAAACGACATTCCGGAGTCGCCCGTCGGCGCGCAGGCGAAGTGGTACCTCGGGCGGATGCTCACCAAGGGCGAGGGCGCTTCGACCGCCGACGAGCATCACTACACGCCTGAAGTCTCTCGGCGCTTCACCGCACACGAAAGCGACGAAAAGGAGCGCGCCCAATGGGCTGCATTCGCTGCACGGATGGGTGAACTCGCAAAGATCGAACTAGAAGCGCATTCGGACTTCATGCTCGTCGCGCGAATTGAAACCTCGAAGAATCAGCGCTGGCGGTTGAAACTCGAGGTCGAGCCTGCAGGTTACCATCGAATCTCGCGCCTCGACTGGGAGCGGCAATTCGAGTTCAAGCTCGACGTGCGCGACGCGACGTCGGCCGATGCTGCGATACTCGCCGATATCGAGCGGCGTTGCCCAATCGTGCTGGGCGACACCAAAGTATATTTCGAGCGCGGGACTGACTATTTCGCTTTTGCGCGGTTGATGGAGGAATACGTAATCGGTATCGCCTCACTGGATGGAATTCCAGCGGCGGTGACTTGTGGCGCAAAGCATACCGTGCGAATCGGCGGCATCGATCATCCAATCGTTACCGTGATTCACCTGCGCGTTCTGCCGGAACATCAGCGCAAGGGCCTCTGGGGCGCGGCCAACCGCGTGCTCGATCGCTTCGACGACAATACCGATGGATCGAATGCTTACATCTCGGTCAATAACGCGGGCATGCAGCATGGCTTCATTAATACGCCGAGCAAGTGGGATATCACCGCGCTCAAAATGCAGTTGTCGGCGGCGCGGCGCGCTGCAGCGCCTGCCGGACGCGCCGCGACGCGCGACGACGCCGCCGCAATGGTCGCAATGCTGAATGCGGGTCACGCGCGCGAGGAGATGTACCTGCCGTACACGATAGAATCTCTGACGGCGCGGCTTGAACGGGCTCCTGAACTTTATTCCTGGCGAAATATCCGGATGACGTCGCGCGCGATCGTCGGCGTGTGGCCGGCGGGCGAATCGCTTTGCGTGGTGACTGAGAAAGACGGCAAGACGACGCGATCGCGCCGGGGCGTCGTCCTCGACTACGCGTTTGCTTCCGGCGGTGAAGACGAATTTGTGAACCTGCTGAAAAGCGCTTGCGCAGCGCTGCGCGATCGGGGGATCGACGCACTCTCGATATTCAGTTCTCCTGCTTCCGCCGGTGTCGATTTGATCAGATCGCTCGCCGACGAGGTCGAGGAGTACAACATGTGGACGCCCGGGCTCGCGGCCCCGTCCGCCGCGACCGAGCGCGGCCTCTACGTCGATCCGATCTACTTCTGATCACCTCGTTCCTAGCTATTTGCGCCCCACGCACTCCTCTTGCGGATTGTAAGCCTGCTCGAGCTCGGCGACGCGCTGCTCCAGACGCTGGGAGTTGGCGATATAGCGAGCGGTTAGGTCATGTTGATAGGCGCCATCGATTTTGTCTGTCGCCACAACCGCCATCCGATCCTGGAGATACTCGTCGGGAAAGTCACTGAGCGGCACCATCTTGATCGGCCAGGTGCCGACTTGTTGCGCGCCCTCTCCAATACCGAGAGAAAAGATGCTCTGGTAATCGAGGGCCTGGAAGGTTCCGTCCTCGTTCATGCGGCCGGCAAAAGTCCACGCGCCCTCGGATTTGGCATTGGGTATGAAAAACAGCGGATCTGCGCTGTGGAACCGGCATTGTTCCTCAATCACTTTGGCATCGATGCGCGAGCTGTTCGTCAGCAATGAAGCGGGGTTTACGAACTTGACCTCGGTTTCCGATTTGGCGACGTAGTCAAAAGCCGAAGGCTTCGGCATCGCTGAAACCGTGGACGCTGCGGTCTCGGCATCGGAAGCAGAGGTAGGCGCGGCGCCGCCGCCGGCTGCAAGCGCCGCGCATCCGGCGAGTCCGAGCGAGGAGATTAAAACCACTAGCAGTCTCATGAATGAGAACCTCAGCCGAAGTTGCATTTTAGTGCCTGAGCCGAAGCACAACACGGCTCCGAGTCTGAGGATAGCGAAGCCGCAGAGTGGCGCTAATTCGCGCGCGCAAAGATAGCATGCGTTTATACGCGAATGTGCGCGAGAAGAATTCGAACTGCTAACGAAGGCGAAAGAAGCTAGCTCACTTGCGAGCGATTGCGCCGCATTCGCGGAGCCGCGCCAGATCATTGGCACTAAAGCCCCAATCGCTGAGCGCTTCTTCCGTATGCTCGCCCGGGCGTGCGGGCGGCCGCTGAATCTCGCTCGGAGTGCGGCTGAAGCGAGGCGCGGGTCCCGGCTGGCGGACACCGCCGCTTTCGACGAAGGTTCCGCGATGGCGATTATGCGGATGCTCCGGCGCCTCGTCCATGCTGAGCACGGGGGCGAAGCATACGTCGCTGCCCTCCATGATCTTGCACCACTGGTCGCGGGTCTTCGTTTTGAACAGCGCGCGCACCCGCTCCTTCATCGCGGGCCACTTGGCGCGATCGTTCTGGCGCGGCAGTTCTTCGTTCTTGAGACCGGACAGCACAAGCAGCTCTTCGTAGAACTTCGGTTCGATCGACCCGATCGAAATGTACTCGCCGTCTTTGGTCTCGTAGACGTCGTAGTAGTGCGCACCGGTATCGAGGATATTATCGCCGCGCTTATCGCTCCAGATGCCGGCGGCGCGAATCCCGTAGATCGCAGTCATCAGCGAAGCTGCGCCATCGACCATGGCCGCATCGACTACTTGTCCCTTGCCGGACTTCTGCGCTTCGAGCAGTCCCGCAACGACGCCGAGTGCGAGGAATAGCGCACCACCGCCGAAATCGCCCACGAGGTTGAGCGGCGGCACCGGGGCTTCACCGCGGCGGCCGATCGATCCGAGCGCGCCCGAAAGCGCGATGTAGTTGATATCGTGGCCCGCAGCCTGCGCGAGCGGACCTTCCTGGCCCCATCCGGTCATGCGCCCGTAAACGAGGCGTGGGTTGTGCTTCAAGCATACGTCCGGACCGAGGCCAAGCCGCTCGGTGACGCCGGGACGAAAGCCCTCGATAAGAGCATCAGCGCGCTCGACCATCTTGAGCAGAGTCTCGATTGCCTCAGGCTGTTTCAGATCGAGCGCGATCGAGCGGCGGCCGCGATTCAGGAAGTTGAACTTGGTTTCCGCTGAGATGCCGAGGCCTGCGTCAGCAAGGCGATCGATTCGCGCCACCTCGGCGCCCATGTCCGACAACAGCATCGCGCACATTGGACCCGGCCCGATCCCAGCCAACTCGATGATGCGATAGCCCGAAAGTACACCCATGTTCCTCGACCTCGATTTTCGCTTTTCACGAATTATGCGCCACCGCGCAGTCGGCGCCGACGGGTTTGTTATCTGAAATGCGGGCGCACAAATCAACCGGCGCTCAGAGCAGCGCGCGGCGCATATCTCCGAGCAGCGTGCCGAAATACGTGCTGAAGCGGGCGGCGAGGGCGCCGTCGATCACGCGATGATCGTAGGAGAGCGACAGCGGCAGCATTAGGCGCGGCACGAAGGCGCCGTCCCGCCATACTGGTTTGTGCGCGACGCGCGATACGCCGAGCACCGCGACTTCCGGCGCGTTGATAATTGGGGTAAAGGCAGTTCCGCCGATTCCACCGAGGCTCGACACCGTGATGCATCCACCCTGGATATCCGCCGGCCGCAACTTCCCCTCGCGCGCTCTGGCGGCCAGAGCCGCAGTCTCGGCGGCAATCTCAAGCACGCCTTTCTTGTCGACATCGTGAATAACCGGCACGAGTAGACCCTCGGGTGTGTCGGCAGCAAACGCAAAATGAAAGTATTTCTTTAAGATCAGATTGTCGCCCTCGAGCGACGAATTGAACTCCGGAAATTCCTTCAGCGCCGGCACCAGGGCCTTGAGCACGAACGCGAGGAGCGTGAGGCGTACGCCGTTGTTGGGTGCTTTCGCGTTGATCTCGTGGCGAAAAGCTTCGAGTTCGGTGACATCGGCCTCGTCGAACTGCGTGACGTGCGGAATCATCACCCAGTTGCGCGCGAGATTCGTTTTGGACAGGCGGCGAATGCGGTTCAAGGGTCGGGTTTCGATCTCGCCGAAACGGGTGAAATCGACTTTCGGCCACGCAATCAAGTCGAGCCCGGGTGCAGCGGGATGCTGCTCGACGCGCGGCGTCTTCATCGCGGCCTTCACGAATTGCTCGACGTCGCTGCGGAAGATTCGGCCGCTCAAGCCCGTGCCGTGAATCTGCGCAAGATCGACGCCAAGTTCGCGCGCGAACTTGCGCACCGCGGGACTTGCGTGCGGGCGGACGATTGGCGGCTCGCTTGGCTGCGGCGCGGATTGAATCGGGATCACTTTGGCGCTGGAAGGTGCAGCCGCAGATTCAGCGCGCGCCTGTGACGGCGCAGGCGCCGGTGCGGCGGCTGCAGGAGCCCGTGCCGGGCGAGACGATGCCGGTGCCGGAGCGGGAGCCGGTACACGCGCCGGAACTGGAGCTACCGATGGCGGCTTGGCGGCGACTTCTTCGGGCGTGCCCGCGCCTTCGGCCGCCTCGACCACGACTATTGCGGATCCTTCGGAGACCTTGTCGCCGACTTTGACCTTGAGCTCCTTGATCACGCCGTCCGCGGTCGATGGCACTTCCATCGAGGCTTTGTCGGATTCGATCGTGATCAGCGAATCGTCCACGCGGATCTTGTCGCCCGGCTTGACCATCACTTCTACGACTTCGACGTCGTGGAAGTCGCCGATATCGGGAAGGGTGATGTTTATGAGCTTGCTCATACAGTCGTCGGCATCGGTTTCTCAGTATCGATGTGGTACTTCTTGATGGCGGCGTCGACCTTGGAGATCGGAAGCTGCTCGTCATCCGCGAGCGCCTTGAGCGCCGCCACGGCGACGTAATAGCGATCGACTTCGAAGAAGTTGCGAAGTCGCGCGCGATAATCGCTCCGGCCAAAGCCATCGGTGCCGAGCACTCGATAGCGGCGCGGGACGAAGGGCCGGATCTGATCGGGGAAAGTGCGGATGTAATCAGTCGAGGCAACGACCGGGCCAGGCCGCTCGGCAAGGCAGGTCTCGACATAACTGCGGCGTTGCTTGGCGCTCGGATGTAGCGTGTTCCAGCGCTCGACCTCGATTCCCTCGCGCCGCAGCTCGGTGAAGCTCGGCACACTCCAGATATCGGCGGCGACGCCGAAGTCGTCGTGCAGGAGATCCGCCGCCGCGATCACTTCGCGCAGAATCGTTCCCGAACCGAGTAGTTGCACGCGCGGCGCCTTGCCGTTGCGGCCGTC
The DNA here is from genome assembly GCA_030038355.1 of Candidatus Binataceae bacterium. Taxonomy (GTDB): domain Bacteria; phylum Desulfobacterota; class Binatia; order Binatales; family Binataceae; genus JASHPB01. The sequence goes on along the minus strand of JASHPB010000071.1, from coordinate 59,788 downwards.
GCGGAAGAGGTACATCCCTTTGAGAATGCTCGCTTCGGCGCCCTTCGGCATCGGCGGGTGCTGATAGTTCTCGTTCATCAGCGTGATGTAATAAAAAACGTCCTGCTGCTCGGCGATCATTTTTCGGAGACCGTCGTGGATTATCACGGCAACTTCGTAGCCAAACGTCGGATCATACGAGAGGCAGTTCGGAATAACGGACGAGAGCACGTGGCTGTGACCGTCGGCGTGCTGCAGACCCTCGCCGTTGAGTGTAGTGCGTCCCGAGGTTCCGCCGAGCAGGAACCCGCGGCATCGTGAATCGCCAGCGGCCCAGGCAAGGTCGCCAACACGCTGAAACCCGAACATCGAATAGAAGATGTAAAACGGGATCATTGGCAGGTCGTGAGTGCTGTAGGAGGCCGCCGCGGCGATCCACGATGACATCGCGCCGGCCTCGCAGATTCCTTCCTGCAGGATCTGGCCGTGCTGATGCTCGCGATAGAACATGAGCTGGCCCGCATCCTCCGGTTTGTAGAGTTGTCCGACCTGCGAAAAGATTCCGAGTTGACGGAACATCCCTTCCATGCCGAAGGTGCGCGACTCGTCGGGCACGATCGGCACGATACGCGCGCCAATCGTCTTGTGGCGTAGCAACTCGGCGAGGATGCGCACGAAAGCCATCGTGGTCGAGTTTTCTCGATCCTCGCTGCCCTTCAGTTGCAGCTCGAATGCGGAGAGGGGAGGAATCTCAAGCGCTACGGATTTGCGCCGCCGCTGCGGCAGATGGCCGTCGAGGGCGGCGCGCCGCTCGCGCAGGTACTTCAGCTCAACGCCGTTCTCGGCGAGACGATAGAGCGGTACCTCGCCGATTTCGTCGTCGGAGACGGGAATCTTGAAGCGGTCGCGAAACGCCTTGAGCTCCTCAAGCCCCATCTTCTTCTGCTGATGGGTGATGTTCATGCCTTCGCCGGCCGCGCCCATGCCATAACCCTTGATCGTCTTGGCAAGGATCACGGTGGGCTGCTCGCGATGATTCACGGCGGCGTGGTATGCGGCGTAAACCTTGATCGGATCGTGACCGCCGCGGCGGAGCTGCCAGACCTCTTCGTCGGTCATGCCAGACACCATCTCGAGCAGCTCCGGATACTTGGCGAAGAATTCCTTGCGCACGTATGCGCCGTCGCGCGCCTTGAATGCCTGGTACTCGCCGTCCACGGCTTCTTCCATGCGCTTGCGCAGCACGCCGAGCTTGTCGCGATCGAGCAGCGCGTCCCAGTTGCTGCCCCACAGCACCTTGATCACGTTCCAGCCGACGCCGCGGAAGTCCGCCTCGAGCTCCTGAATGATCTTGCCGTTGCCACGCACCGGTCCATCGAGCCGCTGCAGGTTGCAGTTGACGACAAAGATCAGGTTGTCGAGTTTCTCGCGCGCGGCGAGCGAGATCGCGCCGAGCGATTCGGGCTCGTCCATCTCGCCGTCTCCGACGAACGCCCAGACGTGGCGGTCACCCATCGTCGCGAGCCCGCGCCCCTCGAGATACTTCATGAAGCGCGCCTGGTAGATGGCCATGATCGGGCCGAGGCCCATCGAGACCGTAGGGAACTGCCAGAACTCGGGCATCAGCCATGGATGCGGATATGAGGACAGGCCTGTGCCGTCGACCTCGCGCCGGAAGTGAAGCAGCTGCTCTTCGCTGATGCGTCCTTCGACGAACGCACGCGCATAGATGCCCGGCGACGAATGTCCCTGGAAATAGATCAGATCGCCGCCGTGCTCAGCCGAGGGCGCGCGCCAGAAGTGGCTGAATCCCACATCGTAAAGAGTGGCCGCCGACTGAAAGGTCGCGATATGCCCGCCTAGCTCGGACGATTCCTGGTTGGCGCGCACTACCATCGCGAGCGCATTCCAGCGGATGGCGGCGTTGATGCGGCGCTCGATTTCGCGGTCGCCGGGATAGCGCGGCTGTTGCGAAACGGGGATCGTGTTTAGGTATGGAGTGTTGGCGTTGTAGGGAAGGAAGGTCCCGCGCGAGCGGGCTCGCGAAATCAGATTCTCAAGCAGAAAATGGGCGCGATCGATCCCTTCGGCATCAATCAGTGCCTCCAGCGCATCCAGCCACTCGGTAGTCTCCTCCGGGTCAACATCTTTAATCGGTTCCATCAGAGTCCGGTCCGTCGAAATTTATGGTTTCGTTGCCGGCTCTGGGCCGGCGATGAGGTAATGATTCGCCCTGATTCTGAGGTTAACGAATTAATGCCTCAGAACACACCCCCCGCTGTTTCCGGTGTAGGAAAAATTGACTAGAGTGCGATGCGATAAGCAGAAGGTGATCCTGACGGTCGCAGCCAGAGAGGGGCATCGAAAATGGGCGGTAAAAGAGGTCGGCGCTCGTCGATCGGCTTTGGGCTGATCGCGGTGGTCGCGGTGACGGCGGCTGGCCTCATCCCCGGATGTTCTGAGACATCCAAACCCTCACCCAATCTAGTCCAGCGCATGGAGGGGCAGAGTACGGTCGTCCCAGCCGCGACCGGCTTCCTCGGCAACGATTATTCGTTGCTCAAGCCGGGACAGGAAGGTCAAGCCGCGCTGGTCTACGTCAATCCGAACGTGCAGTGGAACCAGTACGATAAGGTGATGCTCGAGCCAGTCGAGTTCTGGGACGCCGAGAACTCGAGTGTCTCGCCCGCTGATCAGCACATGCTGACGTCGTATTTCTACAATCAGCTAAAAACTGACTTGCAGAAGAACTTTACCTTGGTCGATCAGGGCGGACCGGGCGTGATGGTCCTGCAGGTCGCGCTGATCAACGCCGAGGCGGCCACGCCGGTCATGCGATCGGTCTCCCTGGTGGTGCCGCAACTCCGGCTGGTCAACGCGCTGCAATCGATGGCCACCGGCAGCTACGCGTTCGTCGGCTCGGCGGAGGCGGCGGGAAAGATCACTGACTCACAAACCGGCCAGTTGCTCGCGGCCGCGATCGATCAACGCGAGGGCGGAACGTCGTTGAAATCCGCGGCGCAATGGCAATGGGGTGACGCGGAAAGCGCGATGAACCTGTGGGCCGGCACGACCTCTGAGCGGCTCGTGTCTTTCAAATCGGGAACCGCGGCGCCCGCCGCAGCTTCCCTTCCTACAGCCGCCGTGAGCCCGCAATCCTGAGCGGTTAGCGACCGCGGGATGGGAGTGCAGATGACCGAACGAGTGCAAGTGGGGGTTAGGGCGCGCCGGCTGGCGCTTCTGTTGATCGCGATTTGCGGAGCGGCGATGGCGACGCCCGCGCGAGCTGATAGCTCTGCACGGCTGATGAGTCGAGTGCGGGCCGCACTGGCGCAGAATGACAATCTGAACGGAGCGAAGTGCTACGCAGCATCGGTTGGAACGATCGTTCTCTACGGCACGGTGTTCGACAAGAAAGATCGCGAGCTTGCCGAGCGTGTCGCCGGCGCTGTGCCCGGCGTTCGGCAAGTGGTTAACACGTTGCGCACTTCGACAGGAGATTGGAGCGAGGAAGAAGAGCGAATCAATGACACACTGTCGCTGAATGGGTTCACCGGCCTGCAAGCCAAGGTAATCGGCAATCAGGTTTTTCTCTCGGGTCAGGTAACCAGTGAAGCAGAGGAGCAGCGCGCGCTCAGAGTAGTATCGTCGGATTCCAGGCTTCAGCCGGTTAACTTCATGCGCGTGGTTCCGGGGTCGATCTTCTAAAGAGCCGCGCGCCGGATCGAGTCGTTGCGCCCGATAGGTAACTTTTCAGAACAAGCTCGCCAGGTCTGGCGACATCAGATTCTGGCGCTTTTGTCTATACCGGTGCTGCTCGTCGGCTGCATGATCGGCCCCGATTTCAAGCGTCCTCCGGCTCCCGTCGCTCAGAAATGGATCGAGGCCAGAGATACTTCGATAGCGCAAGGTGATGGGGACTACCGGAATTGGTGGGCCTCGTTCAACGACCCGGTGCTCACTCACCTGATCGACCTCGCCTATCAGCAGAACCTTACACTAAGAACGGCCGGAGTCCGCGTGCTCGAAGCGCGCGCGCAACTAGGTATCGCGATCGGCGAGTTTTTCCCGCAACAACAGTTGGTCAACGCGTCGCTCAGCTATAACCGAATACCGGTTTCGGTCCCATACAATCTGATCAGCAACACTTTCTGGTCCGACTCGTTCGGTGCGCAGGCTGCATGGGAACTCGACGTATGGGGCAAGCTGCGGCGCGGTATCGAATCCGCCGACGATGCTTACCTGGCATCGGTGGCCGGCTATGACGACGTGCTGGTGACTCTCACCGGCGACGTCGCCAGCACCTACGTGCAGATTCGCACGCTCCAGACCCAGCTCGAGATCGCGCGCGACAACGTCGAGCGCCAGGCCGGTATCCTCAAGATCGTCAATGCGCGCCACGAAAACGGCGTCGTCACGGGCCGCGATGTTGACCAGGCAGAGACCGTCCTGGGCGAGACCGAAGCCACGGTTCCGCAGTTCACAATCCAGCTGAATGAACAGAAGAATGCTCTCGCCGTTCTGCTCGGCCTCCCGCCCGGGCAGGTTGATGCGCTGCTCGGGAAATCGTCGGAGATACCTACCGCGCCCGTGCGAGTGACGATTGGAATTCCCGCAGACCTGCTCCGCCGGCGCCCCGATATCCGACAGGCTGAGCTCCAGGCGGCAGCGCAATGCGCGCAAATCGGCTTTGCGAAAGCGGACCTGCTTCCTGCGTTCACGCTGCTCGGCAACGTGAACACGGTAGCGTCGAACATCGGCCGTAACGGAATGGATAGTCTGTTCAACGCCAGTAGTCTGGCATTTTCAGTTGGGCCCGGCGTGCAATGGAATCTTTTCAACTACGGACAGATTACTAACAACGTGCGCTTCCAGGATGCGAAGTTCCAGGAGCTGCTAATCAACTATCAGAACTCCGTGCTGAAGGCGCAACAGGAAGTGGAGAATGGACTCTCAACCTTCATCGATTCGAAGGCTGCGGTTGTGTATCTGAAAGAAGCCGTCGAGGCCGCGGAAGGCGCGCTCAAGATCGCGACGATTCAATACAAGGAAGGCACCGCCGACTTCACCACCGTGCTTCAAGCCGAGCAGAATCTGCTCGCGGCGCAGAACAGTCTTGCAATCGCGACCGGAGACGTTCCCCTTGGCCTGATCGCGACCTATCGCGCCATGGGTGGGGGATGGCAGATCCGCGAGGGCCACGATTTCGTGCCGCTCGACACGCAGCGTGAGATGGCCAATCGGACCAACTGGGGCAGGATTCTTACGCCTGATTTGCTGCAACCGCAGGTGCCCGGACTGCCTTCGCCGCGCGACGAGGGTTTCCCGGTAAAACCGCCGGAGTGGTGACCGAGATAGTCTCATGCAACCCTTACTAGGTCGGAAGATTGATGGTGCGAAGGAAACAATATTCAGTCTTTGCTGAGTTCCCGCTCTTGATTGCGGTCGCAGTGGCATTCCTCTGCGCGACAGGATGCAAGAGCAAGAACATTGCCGAGTCTGTCCCACCCGAGGTGACCGTAGCCAATCCGGATATACAGTCGGTAACTGACTATCTCGAGTTTACCGGAAATACGGTTTCTACCGATTCGGTTTCACTTGTCGCACGCGTTGAAGGCTACCTGGAGAAAATTCATTTCGTCGACGGCCGGCCCGTCAAGAAGGGTCAACTTCTTTTCACGATTCAGCAGGATCAGTACCAGGCGCAGCTCCAGCAGGCCAAGGCTCAAGTCGCAGCCCAAAAGGCCGCAGTGTGGCATTCGACCACCGAGCTCGCGCGCTACACGCGTCTGCTGGCGCAGGATGCCGCCACCCAGACTGAAGTCGATCACTGGCGTTACGAGAATGAGTCTTCCGAGGCCGCGTTGAAGAGCGCCGAGGCGCAGGTCGTGCTGGCCCAGCTCAATCTCGACTACACTACCATTCGCGCACCGTTCGATGGGCGCATCGGGCGGCATCTCGTCGATCCGGGCAACCTGGTCGGCGCGATGGGTCAGCAAACGACACTCGCGGAAATCGATCGTATCGACCCGCTCTATGTGTACTTCACTATATCTGAACGGGACCTGCTGAGAATTCGCGCGCGTGTCCAGGCGAAGGAAACGCCGAGCTTTCAGAATCGCCTGATACCGGCGTACTTCGGCCTGCTGAACGAGCAGGGCTACCCGCATCAGGGCCGGGTAGATTTCGCTTCGATTAGCGTCGCTCCGACCACCGGCACTCTCCAGCTGCGCGCGATTTTTCCCAACGATGATCTCACGATCCTGCCGGGACTATTCGTTCGCGTGCGCGTTCCGGCGCAGCAGCATAAAGAGGCGCTACTCATTCCTGGAGATGCGGTCAGTTTCGATCAGCAAGGCGAGTACGTCCTCGTGGTCGACGACAGGAACATCGTTCAGCGCCGCAGCGTCAAGACCGGCGCGCAGGTCGGTGACAGGCTGGTCATCGACGATGGGCTCTCGGCACAGGATCGCGTCGTGGTTGAAGGATTGCTGCAGGCGATACCGGGGCGCGAAGTCAGCCCGCAACTCGAGAACAAATCCGCCGCCTCGGCATCGAGCAGCTAGACGGTAGTTCCAGGTGTCACGTTTTTTCATCGAGCGGCCGATTCTCGCGAACGTGATAGCGATCGTCACGATTCTGCTCGGCGCCGTATGCCTCTACACGTTGCCGATCTCGCAGTACCCGCAGATCGTGCCACCGACGATCCAGGTGAGCACCAACTATCCGGGCGCGAGCGCCGAAGTGGTTGCCGCCACCGTCGGAATCCCGATCGAACAGGGCGTCAACGGCGTCGAGGGTTCGATCTACATGCAATCTACCAGTGGCAGCGATGGCACCTACACGCTGACCGTAACCTTCGCAGTCGGCACCGATCTCAATTCCGCGATCGCGCTGGTACAGAATGCAGTCAATGGCGCGCTCTCGCAGCTTCCCGAGGCCGTCCAGACGCAAGGCGTTAGCGTACAAAAAGTTAGTACCAATGTATTACTCATTGGCAGTCTCTATTCCGATGATAATCGCTACGATGAAACCTTTCTGAGTAATTACGCCATTATCAACTTGCAGAGTCCGATCGCGCGGCTACCGGGCGTCGGACAGGTGCAAGTCCTGGGCGCGGGACCGTACAGCATGCGGATCTGGCTCGACCCGCTGAAGCTGAAGGCCTACGGCCTGACTGTTCTTGAGGTGCAGAAAGCGATTGAGAACCAGAATGTACAGGTTGCGGCCGGCCAGCTCGGCGGTCCGCCTGTCGCCACGAACCAGATCTTCCAATTTACGGTCAACACCGTGGGACGTCTCTCCAGCGTCAAGGAATTCGAGAACATCATCGTCAAGGTGCGCCCGCCGGCGTCCCTCGCGACCGAAACTGAGACGACCGCTGACCTCCAAAACGCCGCTTCGATAGTGCGCGTGAGAGACGTCGCTAAAGTCGAGTTGAGCCAGGAAGCGTTTTCGACTTTCTCGGGGCTGAGTGGCAAGCAAGCGGCGCAGCTGAACGTCTATACTTTGCCCGGCGCCAACGCGCTCAAGGTAGCGGAGGAAGTCAACGACCTGATGGCGCAGATGAGCCGCAAATTCCCGCAGGGCCTCAAGTATACAGCGCTGCTCGATACATCTGCGTTCATCCGCGATTCGATCGGCGGCGTTTATTCGGCGCTCATCGAGGCGGGCATCCTGGTTCTCATCGTCATCATCCTGTTCCTGCAGAACTTTCGCGCGATGCTCGTGCCGGCGACCACCGTTCCCGTCACTATCATTGGCGCCTTTGCCGCGATGGCGGTGCTCGGCTTCACGGTCAACCTGATGACCTTGTTCGCCTTGATTCTCGCGATCGGAATTGTCGTCGACGACGCGATCGTGATTGTCGAGAACACCTCGCACTACGTCGAAGAAGGGCTCACGCCGAAGGACGCGGCGATCAAGGCGATGGGCGAGCTGACGGGCCCTATCTTCGGAATCACCCTGGTACTGACCTCGGTGTTCCTGCCTGCGTCGTTTCTTCCTGGCATCACCGGTCAGATGTTTCGGCAATTCGCGCTGGTAATCGCGGCGACCGCAATAATAAGTGCGCTCGGAGCGCTGACCTTAAGCCCTACTCAGTGCGCCCTCTACCTGAAGCCTCGGCCCAAAGACCGGAAGGTTAACTGGTTCTATCGCGGTTTCAACGAAGTATACGGAACAATCGAGTCGCAGTATGTAGCGGTAGTCAAACACATGGCCCATCGGACGGGCCAGATGGTGTGCGTATTTTTCGTAATCGTCGGCTTTGCCGCAATAATGTTTGCGCGCCATCCGACGGCATTCCTGCCGACCGAGGACCAGGGCTACTGTCTAGTTGTCGCGCGTCTGCCACCAGGGGCTTCGCAGCCACGCGTGCGCGAGCTTGCCGCGAATATCGATGGAGTATTGAAGCAAGCGCCCGGCATTAAAGGATGGATAACCAGCGGCGGATACTCAATTCTCGACTCGGCGAATCTGTCGAACGTAGTAACTGAGTATGTGATGTACGACGACTGGGACAAGCGTCCCGGCGGAATCACTCAAGCGGATATCGTCACCGATTTACGTGAGCGCTTGAGCTCGCTGCACAAGGCTAGTTTCACCGTAGAAATTCCGCCGCCGATTCCAGGTTTGGGTCAAGCCGGCGGCTTCGAGATGATTGTCGAGGATCGAAGCAGCCGCGGCTTGCGCGCTCTGCAAGCCGCCGTTCAGCAGCTAATCATACAGGCCGACCACGAAGCGGGACTTCGCGGCGTCACAACGACTTTCAGCGCCAACAGTCCGCAACTCGAACTTGATATCAACCGAACGATGGCGGAATCGCTCGGAGTGACTATCAACGATGTATTCACCACGCTGCAGACTTATCTCGGCTCGACGTACATCAATCAGTTCAACAAGTTTAACCAGGCTTTCCAGGTGCGTCTGCAGGCGGAAGCTGACTATCGACGCAGACTCGAGGATATCAGCAATCTCTATGTGAGTAACCGCAGCGGTCTGATGGTGCCGCTCGGAGCACTGCTCGACGTTCATCGCGTACTCGGTTCTGAGCTTCTCACCCGCTACAACCTGTACCCCGCCGCGCCAATCGTCGGTTCGGCGGCGCCCGGATACAGCTCAGGCCAGGCGCTGGACTTCATGCAGAAACTGGCAACTGAAAACCTGCCGCTCGGAATGAGTTTTGACTGGACGGGTCTCGCGTACCAGGAGCGGCTTACGGGGAATCAGTCGTATTTCATTTTCGCGCTGTCGATCACGCTGGTGTTTCTCGTGCTTGCCGCACAGTACGAAAGCTGGACCGATCCCGCGGCGGTAATACTCACCGTGCCGATGGCGCTGGTCGGAATAATCACTGCCCTATTGGTGCGCCGTTTTGCCACCGACCTTTATACTCAAATCGGCCTTGTCCTCATGATCGCGCTCGCTGCCAAGAACGCGATCCTGGTCGTCGAATTTGCGCGCGAGCTCAAGGCTGAAGGGATGTCGGCGGTTGATGCCGCCGTCGAGGCGGCGCATCGCCGCTTCCGTCCGATCATGATGACCTCGATCGCATTTATCTTCGGTGTGGTGCCACTGCTGACGGCTTCAGGAGCGGGCGCGGCGAGCCAGCAATCTCTAGGAACGGTGGTCTTCGGTGGAATGCTTGCGTCGACCCTCCTGGCGATTCCATTCGTGCCGGTCTTCTACATCGTCATGGACCGGGTCAGCGAGCGATGGTTTGGGAAAGTCGAAACCGCGCAAGCCTCTGCTGCAACCGCAAAGGCGCCAACCACCGCTCAGGCCAGCCGCAGCGCAGTTGACTGAATAAGGGCGGCGCGAGACGGCATGTCAAAGTTCTTCATCGAACGGCCGATTTTCGCGAATGTAATCGCGATTGTCACGATTATCCTTGGCGCCATCTGCCTCTACAATCTGCCAATCGCGCAATACCCGATGATAGTTCCACCGACGATCCAGGTGACCACGTCGTATTTTGGTGCGAGCGCGGTAATCGTGGCGAACACCGTCGGCATACCGATCGAGCAGGCGGTCAATGGCGTCGAGAACTCGATCTACATGCAGTCAACCAGCGGCAGCGACGGAAGCTACACGCTGACCGTTACATTTTCGATCGGCACCGATCTCAATGCCGCACTGGCACTGGTGCAGAATGCCGTCAACACGGCGATGCCGCAGTTACCCGAAAGCGTCCGCGCACAGGGCGTGAACGTTAAGAAGGTCAGCACCAATATACTTCTGATCGAGAGTTTATATTCGGACAATAATCAGTTCGATGAGGCGTTTCTCAGTAACTATGCACTAATCAATCTCGAAGATCCGATCGCGCGTCTGCCGGGAGTCGCCCAAGTTACAGTCTTCGGCGCCGGTCCATATAGTATGCGCGTTTGGCTCGATCCGCAGAAGCTCAAGGCCTACGGCCTCACTGCGCTCGACGTTCAACTCGCCGTGCAGCGGCAGAATATACAAGTTGCGGCCGGCCAGATTGGCGGTGCTCCGGCGCCTTCCGATCAGATCTTTCAGTTCACGGTGAACACACTTGGCAGGCTCTCAAAAGTCTCCGAGTTTGAAGACATAATCGTAAAGAGCGAACCGCCGACGAGTCTTGCCGCGCAAGTGGGACAAACTCCGTATGCGAATGAAACCGCGTCGCTGGTACGGCTCAAGGATGTCGCCCGAATCGAGCTGAGCCAACAGGTGTACACGATCTTTTCGGGTCTGAGCGGCAAGAAGACTGCACACATTGCTATTTTCGCGCTGCCCGGTGCAAATGCGCTCGAGGTCGCCGCCGAGACGCGCACGCTGATGGCGCAGATGAGCAAATCCTTTCCGCACGCTCTCAAATATACTTCGCTCTACGACACTACTGAGTTCATTAATCAGTCGATTGGCGCCGTATATCAAACGCTGATCGAGGCCGGAGTACTTGTTCTCATTGTTATTATTCTATTTCTGCAGAACTTCCGCGCGATGCTGGTGCCTGCGACCACCGTGCCGGTCACTATTATCGGCGCGTTCGCCGCCATGGCTTTGCTCGGTTTCACCGTCAATCTCATGACGCTGTTCGCGCTGATTCTCGCGATCGGAATTGTGGTCGACGACGCAATAGTAATCGTCGAAAACTCTTCGCATTACATAGAAGGGGGACTCTCACCCAAGGACGCGGCGATCAAGGCGATGGGTGAGCTTACCGGGCCGGTGCTCGGGATCACGCTCGTGCTGACCTCGGTTTTTCTCCCCGCTTCGTTTCTGCCCGGAATCACCGGCCAGATGTTCCGGCAATTTGCGCTCGTGATTGCCGCTACCGCGATGATCAGCGCGCTGAACGCGCTCACGCTCAAGCCCACGCAATGCGCGCTCTATCTGCGGCCCATTCCCAAGGACAAGAAAATCAACTGGTTCTATCGTGGATTCAATCGCGGCTACGCGGCGGTCGAAGAGAAATACATCGGGATCGTCAGACGCATGACCAATCATCCGCGGGCGATGATTATTCTCTTTTTCGCGATCGTTGGAGCAGCCGCCGCGGTCTTTACGATTTATCCAACAGCGCTCATGCCGCTCGAGGACCAGGGCTACTGTATCGTCGTCGCGCAACTGCCGGCAGGCGCGGCGCAGCCGCGGGTCAAAGAAGTATCGAGCAGGATCGGTTCGATCCTCGACAAGTCTGAGGGCATCAAAGGATGGGTCACGATCGGTGGCTACTCGGCGCTCGATTCCGCCAAGCTTTCGAACGTGATCACGATTTTCGCGATCTACCAGGACTGGGATAAGCGTGCGCCCGGCTTCACGCAGGAAAGGATCATCGCTGAGTTGCAACAGAAGTTCCGCGCGATTCGTTCCGCGGTGATCGGCGTGCTGCCGCCGTCGCCGATCCCGGGTCTCGGCAACGCTTTCGGGTTTCAGATGATGGTCGAGGATCGCGGCGGTGATGGCCTCGGCGAGCTGCAGAAAGCCGTGAAGCAGGTCCTTGCCCTGGCGCACGGCGACCCCGGCTTCCTGCGCATGGGATTCACGACGTTCAACGCGAGCAGTCCGCAGATCTTTTTGGATATCGATCGCTCGATGGCGCGTTCACTCGGAGTAACTATCAACGATATATTCAAGTCGCTTCAGGCCTATCTCGGCTCGAGCTATGTGAATCAGTTCAACAAGTTCAATCAGAGTTTCCAGGTGCGGTTGCAAGCGGGCGCCGACTACCGCACACGGCTCGACGATATCGGCCAGTTATATGTCACCAATCACAATCAGCAGATGGTTCCGCTCGGCGCCTTGCTCGATGTCCGCCGGGTACTCGGTTCTGAGCTGGTTACGCGCTACAACCTCTATCCCGCCGCGACGATCACCGGAATCCCGATGCCGACCTACAGTTCGGGCCAGGCGCTGAGCATGATGGAAGGATTCGCCGAGCAGACACTCCCGCGGACCATGGATTACGAATGGACAGGGCTCTCCTACCAGGAGAAGTTGATCGGTAATCAAGCCTACTTCATCTTCGCGCTTTCGATCACGCTGGTGTTCCTGGTGCTGGCCGCGCAGTACGAGAGCTGGACCGATCCGGCCGCGGTGATCCTAACGGTGCCGATGGCGTTAGTCGGCATCATCGTCGCGCTTTTCATTCGCAAATTCCCGATCGATCTCTACACGCAGATCGGCCTCGTGCTGATGATCGCCTTGGCCGCCAAGAACGCAATCCTGATCGTCGAATTCGCGCGTGAGTTGAAGGAGGGAGGCATGCCGGTCAAAGAGGCTGCGATCGAGGCCGCACGCCGTCGCTTCCGGCCGATCTTGATGACCTCGACCGCGTTCATTCTCGGTGTGGTGCCGCTCCTAACGGCGACCGGCGCCGGCTCAGCCAGCCAGCAGTCGCTGGGCACGGTGGTGTTCGGAGGGATGCTCGCAACGACCCTGCTTGCGATCCCGTTTGTTCCGATTTTCTATATCGCGGTTCAGCGCGAACCGGCTCGCTCGCGTAAAGCCGCGGCAGGTTTGGAGCCCGTTCGATCGGCCACGCCCGTCGACTGACGCATTATGCGGCATCAATGGTCTTTGGGTGAGATCTGAGTAAGATCGTCAAATTGCGCTGCCACCCATGGATAGGATGAAACGTGTTGTCACCTGGCTTGCCCGCGAGTTCTCTGAGGCGGTGCCAATAGCCTGCTTCTTCTTCGTCGGCTTCGTAATCGTCCTGATGATCGTGAAGCTGTCGCTGGCGCAGTACTCGATTCAGATTCCCGCGCTGTCGCGCGCCCTGGTTGGCGCGCTGATAGCAGCGAAGGTCGTCCTCATTCTCGATAACACGCGCGTTGCGCGAAGCTTTCGCCGCTATCCGCGGATCGTGCCCGTGATCGCGAAGACGGCAGTGTATGCGCTGTGCGTTGTTCTTTTGCGGATGCTCGAGCTGGCGCTGGACTCGGCTCGTCATCCAACGATGGCGGATTCAATTCTGCCCGACCTGGTGCACGGCGGTTCGCCGCGGTTGCTTGCTGTGATCCTTGGCGTGTCGGCGGTATTCGCGATCTACTTCATCCTCGCCGAGATCGCAGAACATCTAGGGTCTGGTGTTCTGTGGAACTTGTTTTTTGGTGACGCCGCGGCGCGCGAAACTTCGCAGCTTATGAAGGCCCGCGCGCCAGGCCGCGCTGCCAATTCCGATTAACTGACGGTACCGACGCGGCCCTTCTTCAATGATGATCATGATCGTCTTGGTCGTGATGCTCGAGCCATAATGATGCGATTCCACCCAACCGCGGTCGTGGCTAACCCACCAATCGCGATCGTGCCAGGCGTGATGCTCATCGTAATCGCCGACGCCTACTGAACGTCCGTAGCCCTCGGCGTAAACCGGAGCCGGCGCGTGGCCCGGGCCGGGTCCGTAACCGTATCCGGGACCGTAATCAACGCAGGCCGAGAATGCGAAAATGGCTCCGACGAACAACATCGTTGTCAAGATCGGACTAATCCTGGTCCACATCGATCTGCGCCTCTGGTACACCTGTATGGGCATCGATGGTGCCAGCCATAATTCCGCCGCGTTCCGACGATTTTCAGAGCGACGTATGTCTGAACTGGGTTGATGTAACCGGATTGAAAAGCGATTTTGTGTCGCACAAACTCAAAAGACTTTAATCTTCGAGGTTGCACTTGACTGTTGGCCCGGTTTGTCCGAGCGTGTTCGCGAAGCGTCGAATACCCCACAGGAGCATCGAAATGCCTGAATACACGATGTTGATCGATGGAAAGTCCGTAAAAGGTACGAAGACAACCGGCGTGATCAACCCAGCGACGGGAAAGGTCTTCGCCCAGGTTCCCGATTGCACGCGCGCTGAACTGGATCAGGCGATGGAATCGGCGCAACGCGCCTATCCCGCCTGGAGCCGCGATATTGGCGCGCGCCGCAAAGTTCTCGGTGAGATCGCAGCCGCGCTTCAGCAGCCGCCCGAGGGTCTCGCCCGCACGCTCACACAAGAGCAAGGCAAGCCCCTGGACAAGGCGACGGGAGAAATCTTCGGCGCCGCGATGTGGGCGCAGTACACCTCGAGCCTCGAACTTCCAGTCGAAGTGATCCAGAACACCGACCAGGCGCGCGTCGAGATTCGCCGCAAGCCCCTCGGCGTCGTCGCCGCCATTACGCCCTGGAACTATCCGATGATGCTCGCGATGTGGAAAATCGCGCCCGCGCTGCTGGCAGGCAACACAGTCGTGATCAAGCCGTCGCCCTTCACTCCGATCAGCACGCTGATGCTGGGTGAAACCGTGCGAGACCTGGTCCCGCCGGGGGTTATCAACGTGGTCTCGGGCGGCGACGAACTCGGCGCTTGGATGACCTCGCATCCGATACCGCGTAAGCTCTCCTTCACGGGATCGATCGAGACCGGCAAGAAGGTCGCCGCGGCGGCCGCGCCCGATTTGAAGCGCTTTACGCTAGAGCTCGGCGGCAACGACGCCGCGATCGTTCTCAACGACGTTGACCTCGATAGCGTGGCGCCGAAAATCTTCTGGGGCGCCTTCGAAAACTCAGGCCAGATCTGCAGCGCCATCAAGCGCGTGTACGTGCCGGAGAAGATGTACTCGCCGATGCTCGAGAAACTTGGCGAACTCGCCAAGGGCGTGAAGGTCGGCAACGGTCTCGACGCCGGCACTCAGCTCGGCCCGATCAATAACAAGCCGCAGTTCGAGCGCGTTACGGAGCTGGTCGAGGATGCCAAGAAGCACGGCGCGAAGATCGTGTCTGGCGGGCATCGCATGGGAAGCGAAGGATACTTTTTCGAGCCCACGATCATCGGCGGGATTTCCGACGGCGTGCGCCTCGTCGATGAGGAGCAGTTCGGCCCGGCGCTGCCGGTGATCCCGTACGAGGACGTCGACGATGCCGTGCGCCGCGCCAACGCCACGCACTACGGTCTCAGCGGCTCAGTTTGGTCGAAGAACCCCGAGCAGGCTGCGGAAGTCGCCGCGCAGCTCGAGTGCGGCTCGGCCTGGGTCAACCAGCATCTCGCGATCGCGCCCAATCTTCCTTTTGGCGGCGCCAAATGGTCGGGAATCGGCGTTGAAAACGGCCCGTGGGGTCTGCTTGGCTTCACTGAGATCCAGGTGGTCAACGTGTCGAAAGTCTGACGCTCTCGACCGAGAGTAAATTTGTAACGAGAATGCGGCGCCGGAGATTTCCGGCGCCGCATTCTCACGCCTCGGTAGCTTCGAACTGAGAGGCTCTTCTTAGACCTGCGCGGGCTGTCTTCAAAGCGACTGGCGAGTAAGGACCGCTGCAGACACCAACTGAAAGCTTGTGATTTTTGAGTTGAACGCAGAGGACATGCGGGCGGTTGAGAATGGGATGAGTGGTGGCACAGAGGATGTCTCGACCTGCTTCCAGGGGACCACGGGTACTTTCGATGCTCGCAGACGGAAACAGTTCTTGCGTTTAGCGGAATGATTACGGATTCTGGCGATCAATTTCAGACAGTCGCCGCAGAAGGTTTATCAAACCTCCGGGCCGAGTCTTCACCCCCACCCTCGGCATTCATCAGTTGCTGCCTACAAACGAGAATGTGTCTCGCCGAATAGTGGATACAATAACCAAGAGTTACTTGATAAAGACGACTCGATGGTGAATCAGCATCTCGCGATCGCGCCGAATCTTCCGTTCGGCGGCGCCAAGTAGTCGGGGATCGGCGTGAAGAACGGGCATGGGATTGCTCGGGATCACCGAGATGCTGATGGGAATGTATCCAAGGTGTGACGCTCGCCGATGAGAAGATCACGGTGACGATGCGGCGCGCCCGAGAATTCCGGCAGCGCATTCATTTTCAACCGTTTCAACCGTCACTCTGTGCGATTCGATGCCGCGGCGTGTTGGTGCCGTGGAAATGAACGTTCGTCGATGAACTGTCCATCGTGGCCATGCCGCAAACGTCGCTCGGCGACGACGCCATCTGCATCGCCATCGCGTCGGAACTGGGGGGCGCGGGGGGATCGTTGGTGAACGTCAGTCCAGAGTGTCGCCCGAACTAATGCGCACAGTGGGCGACTGGTTACTGTCGGGCAGGACGTAGCAATACGTGGTGTTACCGTTCGCGTCGGTGCCGGTCGCATATGAGAGCGTCACGTTAAGAAACACCGTTGACGCTGAACAGCTCCTCGGGCTGTGTGCCGACGCGGCCGGTCGGATAGCGGATGCATGGATCGCTTCGAGGGAATGCTGCGGTGGCAAGTCCAAGAATCGGTATCAGGCCTAGAAGTGGGGACGGCGCACGGATGAAGCATGGGCTGAGATGAGAATGAATCTATGAAAATGATTCTTTAAATCATCCAAAGCGTAAAATCTTTCGCGCTATCATTCGTCCCTTGCCGTGAACCCTCGCGATATGGACCGTTGATTGTCTTCGAACGGGCTCGGACTCAAGCTATGGAGCGTTAACTCGCCGCAGTGTTATCGCCTGCTCCGGGCACGCGGCGACGCAGAGTCCGCACGCATGACAGTCATCAGCTCGGATCGCGAAGGCCTGGCGATTTCGATGCGCCCAAGCCTTGATTCGGGAACCGAGTGGCAAGGCGCGGCGCTGTTCGATCGAGAGCGTACCTATTTCGAAAACGTTGTACGGGCAGACGCGCACGCAATCTTCTTTGCCCTCGCAGCGGTTGCGATTGATGATCGGGGTGAGGACTCCGGCGTCCTGCTTGCAATCTACGGATGGTGTATTAGCCACTGCGCTCCTCCAGCGAGGATTGGAGCACAATCATCGCGTGAGCGAACCCGGCTCACAACGCAGGAGGAAGGCTGCGCGGAAGACGCCTCAAAATGTAGCGGATTGCAAGTGGTGAGATTCAGGCGCTGAATCGCCGGGCGAGGTAGCCCTTTGCGATCATCGCGTAGCGCGTGCCCTGTGCCAGACGATAAACGCCGCCGCCGAGCCGGTACGCGCCAGACCAGAAGCCTGCGCCGCCTGAGCTCACCGTGATCGCGAGCATACCCGCATGATGGCGCGCGAGGTGGCTGAACGAATCAACGCAGTCCACGTCGAACCGCTCGAGAGCGATCCGCGATTGGGCGACGATCGCCAGTGCGAATCCAGCCGCCACGCCCATGATTACGGCGGCAAAAATCCATCTTCGGTCGGGCTTGGGGCTCGGATTCTCGTTTGGCATCGTCGTCACTCCTCGCTTCCTTGCCTTCGACGGATGCCGCCAGCGATTCGTTTACGGCCGCAAAAATCTCCCGGCGACGTAAACGTTTTACGTGGCTGCTGCGTCCTATCGCACAGCGGTAGTAGCATCAGCATCGCGCTCGAAACGTGACACTTGCCCTCGTGATAGAACGAGTCGGGTCCGCCAGTGCTGAAGCAATGCCGCCCGAGCTAAGCGATGAAGAATTGTGCAGGAAAGTCGCGGGTCACGACTCGCAGGCGTTCCAGCTGCTGGTCGAGCGCTACCAAAGCCGCGCTTTTCGGCTGGCCCGCTCGATTCTGGGCAACGAGGCTGACGCCCATGACCTGTCGCAGGATGCCTTCATCCGGCTTTTCGAATCTGCCGGCAAGTTCGATGGACGCTCGAGCTTTTCGACCTGGTTTCATCGCATTCTCGTCAACCTCTGTATCGACCAGCAGCGGCGCTCCAAGTGGTGGAAGCGGATGCTGCCGATCGCCGGCCCGGGCGACGATCCCGATGCGCGCGGAATCGAGCCTCCGGCCGAAGAGGCTGGGCCTGATTTGCAGGCGATTCGCGGCGAGAGCGCCGGGCAACTTCGCACCGCTCTCGATCGTCTGTCGCCGCATCAGCGCTCAGCCGTCATCATGCAGGCAGAGGGCCTCAGCAGCCGGGAGATCGCTACCGTGCTCGGATGCTCGGAGAGCACGGCGCGCGTCCATGTGCATCGCGCAGTCGCGGAGTTGAAGAAGACGCTGAAAGACGTTTGACGATGGCCACGAAGCATCCAGAAGCCGCGCTGATTCCTTACGCGCGGGGCGAACTCGGGATCGAAGAGCGCGCCCGCGTCGAGCAGCATCTGGCGGGATGCGCCGAGTGCCGCGCGGTTGCCGAATCCTCACTCGGCGTGCTGCGCAAAGTCGCGCAGTTCGTGGATGAAGCCCCGGAGCCGGATTGGACCGCTTATCGATACGAGCTGCGCCGCAAGCTCGCCGCCCACCAGGAAGCCCGCGCGCCATGGTGGCGCTCCGGCTTCGCGCTGACGGCGCTCGGCGGTCTCGGCGCAGCGGTCGCGGCGCTGCTGATCGTTGTTTCAATTCATCGCCCGCCGCCGTTGTCGGCGCCGCCGCTCGATCAGATGGCGATGGCGACGGAGATGAAAGACGCTGACCTCGGCTTGCTGAAAAACTACAACGTTGTCGAGCATCTGGACCTGCTGGAGAACTATGATGTGATCGAGCGGCTCGATCAGGTGCCGCCGGCATCGCAGCAGGACAATGAGAAGTCTTCGTAAACTCGTGGTGATTCTGACTATGGCGGCAGCGCTGGTTTTCACCCGAGTTCGATTTGCCCGAGCAAAGGAGCCGCCGCCCGACCCGCAGATGCTGCTAAATCTCGACTTGTTCCGCTCTGACAATTCGAATGGCGAAAATGCCGGTGGTCAGGAGCAGGGCGAATCGATGATGGACCGCATCCGCACCTTGAGCTCGATGGGTCTGCTCGGCGGCGGACAAAATGCCCCGGTCGCCTATCCTCCTCCGCCCGGTCCGGCGAATCAGGCAGTCGCGCCCCCGCACGAGGAAGAGTATCGGCAGCAGGACGATGGAGGTCCAGTCGAATGAACCTCCGCCGCCGCATGGCGATCCTCCTGCTCGCCGCGCTGATGATTTTTCCCATGATCAGCATCGCACGCGCGCAGGCACTCGGCGAATCGCCAAGCGCGCTCGAACAGTCATTCGCCAACCGCTATCCCGAGCAGTGGGCGCGGCTCACGCCAAATCAGCGTGAGCGCGTGCTCGACAACTATCGGCAGTGGCAGGCGATGTCGCCCGACGAGCGGATGAGCGCGCAGCGCACCTACCAGCAGTTCCGAAGCCTCCCACCCGAGGAACGCCAGCGCGTGCTCGAGGGGATGCGCCAATGGCGCAAGCTCCCGGAGGGTCAGCGCCAGCAGCTACGACAGGCCTACAATCATTTTCGAACGCTGCCGCCCGAGCGGCAGCAGCAGCTGATCCGCCGCTATCAGCACTTTCAGCAACTGCCGCCTGAGCAGCGTGAGCGCATGCTCCAGAATTATCATCGATGGCAGCAGATGACGCCGGAGGAGCGCCAAGAGGCACGCGCGCGCTTCAATGGTCAGCAACAGGGACCGGGGGCTGCGGCTCCGGAGACAGGGCAACCGCCGCAGAAGCATCACGGATGGTTCGCGCGCTGGCGCCGTCATCATCCGCCGAAGGGCGCCGAGTAACCGCGCTCGTCCATTTGCTTGCATGCTTCGAGATGCCTCGAGGTTGTGCCACTACCCTGAGTCATGCCGAGGCACCAAGAAATCGGAAAAGCTGTTATCCCGGGCGAAGCCAGCTTGCGAGCCAAGTCGAAGGTTCTTATCCACCCGCCTTCAAGGCAAGGAACGGCTGATGCATCGTGAGGATCAGTTCCCGCGACTGCGGCAGCCTGGGCTACAGTTGACGGACGGCCGGCGACTCCATCAGGTCATTGCTCGCGCAACGGTCGGAATGATCAAATCGAGGTTTCGCGCCTTTTTCGCTCGCTTTGCTTACCGACTCTTTCGACCAGTCAGTAGCGGCTGAGCCGGGCGATTCGGTCAGCCTGGAAATTGGCGTCGCCGAACAGCTCCTGGCATACGCGCACGCGCTTTAGGAAAAATCCGATGTCGAATTCGTCGGTCATGCCGATGCCGCCGTGCATCTGGATTCCTTCCTGCGCCGCGAGCGTCGCGCTCTGGCCCGCCTTGGCCTTCGCGACCGCTACAATCGGTCCCGCGCCGTCGAAGGACTCATCCAGCGTTTGCAGCGCTTTGAGCACCGCCGAGCGCGTGACTTCGAGTTCACAATAGAGAGCCGCCGCTCGATGCTGCAGCGCTTGGAACTCGCCGATCAGCTTCCCGAACTGCTTGCGCTCCTTCAGATAGTTGACGGTGCGGCCGAAAGCCTCGTCGCCCGCGCCGAGCATCTCGGAGGCGAGCGCAGCGCGTCCGGCGTTCAGCGTGCCGTCGAGCGGCTTCCATCCGTTGTCGATTTCACCGAGCACGTGGTCCGCGGCGACCGGAGTTTTGTCGAATGCGATCCGCGCCGCGTTGTGACTATCAACCGTGCTCGTGCGTTCGGCGCGAACTCCCTTGGCCTTCGAATCGACGAGAAAGAGCGTGATGCCCTTGGTATCGCTGGCTGAGCCGGCTGTGCGCCCCGCGACGACGAACAGGTCCGCGACGTGGCCATCGACGACGTAGCTTTTTGAACCCTCTAAGATGAATCCCCCTGCGCTGCGCTTGGCGCTCATCGCGCTGTTGGCCGGGCGATGCTTTGGCGATTCATCGATCGCGAGCGTCGCGATAAGGTCGCCCGCCGCGATTTTCCGGAGATACGCGCTTTTCTGCGCGTCGCTGCCGGCGCGCGAAATCGCCGTCGCAGCCACCACGGCACTGGCGAAGAATGGCGAGGGCGTGAGCGTATGCCCAAGTTCTTCCATCACGACGCCCGCTTCGACGTAGCCGAGGCCAAGGCCGCCATGATTTTCGGGCACGAGAATCCCGGCCCATCCGTTGTCGGCAAATTCCTTCCAGAGCGGCTGCGAAAAGCCTATGGGATCGCGGCTGTCGCGCAATTGCCGGAGATGCGAGATCGGCGCGTTCTTGCCGAGAAAGCTCCGCGTGGTGTCGCGGAGCATCGTTTGTTCGTCGGTGAGTACCAGTGCCATTTCTTATTGTTCTTGCCGAATTGTTCCTTTGCAATTTCCTATGCAATCACAAACCCTTCTTTCAAGTGTTCGTAGCGACAAACATCCTTTCCCTGGGGTAAGGGAAAGAGGCTTAGGGTAGGGTCTTTTTGCGAAGATCGAAGCATCAACCTAAGCCCTTCCCGCGACGGGATGTGAACTGGAATCGTCATTCGCTTACACGCCGGGGAGGTTCAGCAGGCGCTTGGCGATGATGTTGAGCTGCACTTCGCTCGTGCCGCCTTCGATCGAGTTCGCCTTTGAGCGGAGCCACGCGCGAGCATTCCGCCCCTCGTGCGAGTGTTCACCGTCCCACTCGAGTGCGTCGAAGCCGCCGGCCGCCATCACCAATTCCATCCGGCGCTTGTTCAGCTCGGTGCCGTAATACTTCAACAACGACGACGCGGCGGGATTGATTTTGCCGGTCTTCACCAGGTCGCCGACGCGATCCATCGTGAGCCGAAAGGCCCACGCGTCGATTTCGAGCGCCGCGATCTGTCCGCGCAGATTGGTATCCGCGAGCACGCCGTTATCGAGTCCGACCGACTCGGTCGCGATCTGGCCAAGCGAGCGACTCTCGCCACCACTGTTGGTGCCCATCCCGCCGATCATGTCGCGCTCGTGCGTGAGCAGGAACTTCGCGACGTCCCATCCCTTGTTGAGCGAGCCGACGAGGTTGGACTTCGGCACGAGCACATCTTCGAAAAACGTTTGGCAGAACGGCGAGCTGCCCGAGATCAGCGTGATCGGCGCGGTTGAGACCCCCGGGCTTTCCATGTCGAACAGTACAAAGCTGATTCCTTCATGCTTCGGCGCCTTGGGATCGGTGCGGACGAGGCAGAAAATCCAATCGGCCTTGTCGGCGTACGAAGTCCAAATTTTCGAGCCGTTGACGATGTAGTGATCGCCCTTATCCTCGGCTCGCGTCTGAAGCGAGGCGAGATCGGAGCCGGAGCCCGGCTCGGAGTAGCCCTGGCACCAGCGGATTTCGCCACGCGCGATTTTCGGCAGATGCTCGCGCTTTTGCTCCTCGTGACCGTATTTCAGCAGGGCAGGGCCGAGCATCCAGATACCGAAGCTGTCGAGAGGAGAACGGCATCCGAGCTTGCGCATTTCCTCGCGGAGTATTTTGGCTTCGTCGCGCGAGAGCCCGCCGCCGCCGTATTCGCGCGGCCATTCAGGCACCGTCCAGCCGCGCTCGCCCATCCTTTGCATCCAGAGGCGCTGCGCGTCGGACTGGAATTTCCATTTGCGTCCGCCCCAGCAGGTGTCTTCTTCACCGCGCGAGGGCTTACGCATCTCGGGCGGGCAATTGGCTTCGAGCCACGCGCGGGTCTCTTTGCGGAAAGCTTCGAGGTCGGACATCGATGAATGCTCCTTGAATGGTCGGCGTGCGCGCGGCGTGCGTTCGCATCCGATCGCGGATTATCGCCCGGAATTGCTTGCCGGTCCACAGGCACGCACCAATAGTCGCCTATGTCGGTAACCTAGCTGATCGACTCCCCGGCTGCTTGGCGATTCGGCTTTAGGGGCGAGACGCGGTTCTCATAAAGGCTGATACCGGCGCGGGCGCTCAGGCCATGCGCAAAGATGCTGAGCAAGACCGTGACCATCACCGCGAGCCGGATCGTGTCCTCGCCCGGCAAGTTCAGTTCCTGCTTGAAGTAAACCAGACCGAGAACGATAGACGCGAGGCCGCGCGGGCCAAACCATCCCATGAAGACCGTTGCGGCGCGATCGATCCCGGCGTCGATCAACGCGATCGCCACCGGCACCATCCGCACGACGGTGAGGCTCAAAATCGCGTACAACCACAAGCTCGAATGGAACTGCGGCCAATGGCGCACGACAATCATCCCGAACAGAAAGAAAACGGCGAGGTTCGCGACATCGCCCCACTGACCGCCGAACTCGACGCTGTGCCGAGCTTCGTCTCTCAGCATGAACTGCACTGCAAGCCCCGCGACGAAGGCCGCGATGAACATGCTCGCGTCGAGCTCTTCGCTGAATGCCAGGCAGAGCAACGGCAGCGCCGCCAGCCCGATCTGCTGAAATGATTCGGCGACCCATTTCCTTTTACTGGCAAAGTTCATCAGCCAGCCGCCGCTGAGACCAATCGCAATTCCGACGAGCGCGCCGAGGCCAAGTTGATCGTAGATAAACTGCGACAATGCCATCGGGCCGCCTTCGATTTTCGCTGCCGCGATCGCCATGAAGAACAGGAGAAACGGGACCGAAAGGCCGTCGTTGAGGCCGGCTTCGAGGTTGAGCGCCTCGCGCACGCGCTCCGGAACGCGCGGGCTCTTCACGATCACTTGTCCGAGGCCGGCGTCGGTGGGAGCGAGGATCGCGCCCAGGATACCCGCCTCCCAGATCGATAGCTTCGGAAAAACCAACAGCGCCGCGACGGCGCCGAGTGCGATCGTGAGCAGCATGCCAACGCTCAAGAGGCGCGCGGGCAGGCTTCCGATGCCGCGCAGCGTCGTGAGATTGGCCTGGCTCGCATCGGTGAAGAGCAGCAATACGAGGCCGATCTCAGCGAGCCCGAGCATGACGTTCGCGTTGAATCCGGCTTTCAGAATCGCGGGCATCACCGGGAACATCAGCATCCCGGCGATCGTGAAGACGATCGGTGCGGTGAAGATCGTGCGATTCAGCAGCCCCGAGAAGAGGCTGAAGAGGAAGAACAGCGACACAAAGATCGCGAGGACTGCCATGTGGTCTCCGACAATTGAACGGAGATTTTTATTACACGATTTGGCGGTCTGATCAGATAGGCGGAGTGTAGTGACTGCGCGAGACAAAGCGGGCGGGCCGCCCGCCGCCACGCCGGCCGGCACTCCTACGGGCCAATTTAAAAGCCGGGAAGGGTGTTCGCAAGAAATGCTCGCCCGCTGTCATCCCGAGCGAGCGCCGCGCGAGTTGAAGGATCCCCGATCAACTTCGGCCCTAGCTTCACCGCGATTGACGCCGCCCCGGACGCGATCGCCGAGATTCTTCACTCCGCTCGCAGATTTGCTCCGTTCAGCATGACAAACAGGACAGCTAGGCGGCCGCGCGGGGGCTCAGTGTGCCGGAGCAGTTCGGGCATACGTGGTTCATCGAGGCGGCGCACGGCTCGCAGAACGTGCACTGGAACGAGCAAGCGTGGCCGGCTGCTGAATCGGCGAGTGCGGCGTCGCACCTCTCGCACTTGTCCTTTGGCGTTGTCATGAGCTTGAGCAGACCGCCGTTCCGTTCTTCATCCTCGGCCGCTTTCAGGAGTTTCTCGCGCGCGAGCGCGTTGGATTCGCCGGCGGCGAGCGCGCGATACACGGCGCCGCCGGCGATCTCGAGCTTCGACATCAACGCCATCTGCTCGCGTCGGCCGAGCCCGCGAAACAATGATGCCATCACCTGCTCGGGAGGAATGGTCCTGTCACTCATCCGAGGTACCTCGCTCCTTCAAGCGGCAGGGTTGCGAGCGAAGCTAGGCGCAAGAGTGGTCTCAAGCAAAGGTCCATTCGCGATGCTCGGCGTGGCCATCAGACCGCCTAGAGCGCAGCGAAGATGGAGCGACTACGCCGCCTTGTCGGCTTTGGGCACTATCACCGGCGGCGTCGGCTCGCTCATCCGGCGTGTGATCTCCTCGTCGGGCGTCGTCATTAGCTTCCGATACTGCTCCGGGTCGGGGTAGCGCATGTGCGGCTTCGCCGGATCGATCGGCGGCTGTGCGACGGCGCCGCCCTTGCCCTCGTAAGACGCCGGTGAGGTGAAGCGGCGAAGTTCCTCGGCTGAGATTCCAGCGAGCTTGACGACCTCGGGATCGATCCACGCCCGTGCATCGATTGCCTCGCTCGAAGTTGCGATCTCGAGGCAGAGTCCCTCGAGGCCCGCGAAATAGATTGACTTGCAGAAGCCATGGTCGAGCGGTCCGAAGACGTTGATGCCGCGCGAACGGATCCGATCGCGCATCGCCAGCAGCTCGGCCTCGGTCTCGACGTTGAATGCGACGTGCTGCATCGTGCCAGCAGCCGAGGGCAGGCCGGGATTGCCGGCATGGGAGACGCCCCACGCAGGCTCGATATCTTTGATCTTGTCCATCTGAACGAAGGCGACCGAGCATGTATCTCCCAGCTTCAGGAAACCGTGCCATGCGCCCCTCACGCCGTGCATCCAGTAGAGCGCGACCAGCTCCATGCCGAGGACGTCGGTGAAAAATTCAATCTGCGCCTTGATGTCGGCGGTCGAGATTGCGAGATGATGCAGCGCATTAGGCTTGGGCATTGTCGATCCTCCTTGAGCGCAAGATAGCGGGAGCGGACGCCGATATTCCTCTGATCGGTCTAGCCGTTTGCATGATGTTCCGTCAAATCGCGAAGCGACAGCCCAAGAACACTCTGGTCGCGTGCGGCCCTACGCCTCGGGCTCGTCGATCACCGGATTTTCGAGCACGCCCAGCCTGCTGATCTCGACCCGTACCACGTCGCCCGCCTTTAGCCATTCCTGGGGCTTGCGCGATGCGCCCACGCCAGCGGGAGTGCCGGTGAAGATCACGTCGCCCGGTTCGAGCGTAAACGCCGCGGTCACATATTCGATAATCGCGGGAATGTTGAAGATGAGCTGGCCGGTATTCGACTTTTGCTTGAGCACACCGTTGACCAGCGTCTTGATTTCAAGATTCGCCGCATCTCCGACTTCGTCGAGCGTGACGAGCCACGGCCCGAGGGGGCCGTGGGTGTCGAAACCCTTGCCCATCATCCAGGTGCCGGAGTGGAACTGCCAATCGCGAACCGATACGTCGTTGCCGTTGCTGAGACCGGCGACGAAGTTGAGCGCATCGGCGGCTTTGACGTGGCGCGCCCGCCTGCCGATCACGGCGCATAGCTCGGCTTCCCAATCGACCGAGGTGCTGACGCGCGGGCGATGAATCGGCATCCCGGGACCGGTAATGCAGGTTGGCACCTTGGTGAAGACGACTGGACGCTTGGGTATCTCCATGCCGGCTTCGGTCGCGTGATCGCGATAGTTGAGTCCGATCGCGAGTACCTTGCCGGGCCGCATCACGGGCGCTTCGAGACGGAAGCCAGGTTCGCTTACGCCGAAGAGCAGGC
Organism: Candidatus Binataceae bacterium; assembly: GCA_030038355.1. Lineage (GTDB taxonomy): Bacteria > Desulfobacterota > Binatia > Binatales > Binataceae > JASHPB01. The sequence continues at coordinate 33,338 of JASHPB010000071.1, read as the reverse complement.
CGAGGGCGATTACCTGGTCGCGATGGCTTTTGGCGAAGTCGTCGGCGGCGTTGAATGCGCGCCACGCCGCCTGCATGCCGGGTTCACCTTCGGCGAGCAGCTTCATCATGTCGTCGGGAATCCGGACGCCGGCCAGCTCGCCGGCGCGTGCCAGATCGATCACTTCCGCATCGGAGCGCATCGCGCCGAGCCGGGTCGAACCTCTGAATGTGTACGTGACGAGCTTCATATTGGTATCCTCTTGCGAGCTGGAATATCGCGTCTTGTCTTCATCTGCCAGAAAACCCGAGGTCGGGTCGAATCCATCAAAGTGATAGTCAGAATAGATCGCATTTTGATGCGGATCGGAATAGCCGCGTCGATCGTGGGCATCGTCACTCTACCGGGATGCTCGCGCATGCTCGGAGCGCCACCCCGCAATCAGCAGAATTACGGATTGGTGATGCCTCCGCCGCCTCAGCCGCCGCCCGATTCGATCGAAGCGCAACCGCAGGTCGGTCCGATTTTCGTGAACTCCTGTTTCGATTGCCATGCGAACAAGGGCAGCGGCTCGGTCGAGGCAAGGTTGGCGCCCTCGTTCCTGTTCGGCGAGGTAAAAGCGCGCCGTGCGCTCGATATGTCCGAATGGTTCCGCTATGACTCGGCGCACCAGAGCGCGCTCGCCGCGGAAATCGCCAAATCGGTGAACGACGGCTCGATGCCGCCAGCCGACTACCTGCGTTTTCATCACTCGGCGAAGCTGACGGACGACCAGAAGCGGCTCATCACGCAGTGGGCGGCGGAGCTCAAGCCGGCGCCTGCGCACTGATTCTTGTTGATGCTTCGGCAGGACGCCCGTTCAACAATCTCGTGCGCACCTCGCCCGCAGTTTTTTGCGGCCTAGCCACTGCCGATCAAGTGCGTCCTCGTTCTGCGATGTAGCCGGCGATCACGCCGCGGAGTGTGCGGGTATCTACGGGTTTGACGGGATCGCCGTCTGCCCCCGCTACGCGCGCCATTGCCGACGCTCCAAATGCTCACGATATTCCGCGGCGAAATCGACCAGCGGCTCGCCGTCATCATGAGTCGCTCGCGCACCGTGAGCTCGGGCTCGTTGCACGCGCCGCGCATTCGCTCGGCGGCGAGCGCCAAGCGGTTCGGCGCGCAATGGCTCGGCGAACAATGCGGGCAGCTCCAGGCGCCGCCGGCGCGACTCGCCGACGCTTGCGCGATTGCAGCCGAGGTCGAGGGCGAGTGTCGAGCGTTTCGCCGTGCGCTGAGCGAGACGCCGACCGCCTGAGCGCGCCTGTGAGCGTCACGAGATACTTCCCTCATTCCGCGCCGCGGCCTATGACTATTCGCGCGCTCCGCGCGCGCTTCGCAAAGCCGTGGAGGGTAAGATGCCATGAGCGAATACCAGGGCTACGAGATCAAGTTGAACCCCGAGACCGGCCGCTTCGAGGTCTTCTGGAAAGGCAAGAAGCAGGAGGCGGATTTCGCGCGCGAGGCGGACGCCGAAGAATGGATCGACGACCTGTTCCCGTCGAACCGGACCAGCTGACCGACCGCGTGCTCGCCGCGACGGCGCGTTATCGAAATCGGAGTTCCAGGTTTGGCTGAGAGCTGGCGCGAGAGCGAAATCATCCCCGGCCTGTTTGTCGGCGATTTACAGGATGCGCAGCGCTTCGAAGGTGCGATTATCAGCGTGCTGCCGGACGTTCCAGAGGGCGAGCCGCCCGATGCGATCCACATGCCGATTCTCCTGAACGGCATCGCGACCCTCGATAGCACCGCCGCGCTAATCGACCACACGTTAAACCTCGGGCGCCGCGTGCTCGTCCATTGCGAAGAGGGATGCGAACGGGCGCCTCTCGTGATCGCGTGGTTCCTGAAGACGCGGCGCGGCATGTCGCTAGACGACGCGTACGCGCTGCTGAAGAGCCGCCGCCCGATCATCGCCGATCGTCGTCGATGGCTCGGTGCGCATGGCCGCTGAACTCATCACGCAGAAGTCGATTTGAGATGTTGTGTCGAGCCTGCGCGATCGGGCAGGCTTGGCAATCAGACGATTTCGATTGTTCAACGGCCTCACTCGGAAGGAGATTGCATGAAGACCTGGATTGCCCGCCTCGCACTGATAATGCTGCTGCTCGCGACCGCGCCGCTCGCCGCTCGCGCCGACACCTGGCAAATCGATCCCGCGCACACCAGCGTCGAATTCACCGTGCGCCACATGATGATCTCGAACGTCAAGGGGCAGTTCGAGAAAACTTCCGGCACGGTCACGACTGACGGTAACAACCCGACCTCAGCTGTCATTGACGCGACGATCGATGCGGCTTCGGTCGACACGCGGGTCGCCAAACGTGATGCTCACCTTAAGAGTGCCGATTTCCTCGACGTCGCCAAGTATCCGACGATCACTTTCAAGTCGAAGAAGGTCGAAGCTGATGGACCCGGCAAATGGAAAGTGACCGGCGAGCTTACGCTGCATGGCGTAACGAAAGAAGTCGTGCTCGAGATAGACGGGCCGACGCCGCCGGTTAAAGACCCGATGGGCAACATGCGCGCCGGCGCTTCCGCGACTACGACGATCAGCCGCAAGGACTTCGGGCTTACCTGGAACAAGACGATGGAGTCAGGGGGCGTGCTGGTCGGCGACGAGGTGAAGATTTCGATCGATGTGGAGGCTGTGAAGAAACCCGGTGCCTGATGTAAAGGCACTCAGCTGAGTTCGAATCTGCGGCTGTCCGCGAGGCGGATTGGTCGACCGTCGCGCGGCTTAACCCCGACGGGAGGACAGTTATGAGCCTTGCAAAGCGCGCAACTGCGGAGTTGTTCGGCACGTTCTGGCTGGTCTTCGGAGGATGCGGAGCTGCAGTTATCTCGGCCGGATTTCCGAAGCTCGGCATCGGCTTTCTCGGGGTCGCCTTCGCCTTCGGTCTCACGCTGCTCACGATGGCGTTTGCGATCGGCAATATTTCCGGCTGCCACATCAATCCCGCCGTGACGATCGGGCTATGGACCGGAAAACGTTTCCCCGGATCCGAAGTAGTTCCCTACATCGTCGCGCAGGTCATCGGAGCGATAATTGCCTCAACCATTCTCTACCTTATCGCGAGCGGCGGCCCGGGCTTCGATCTCAGCCACGGCTTCGCCGCCAACGGCTTCGGCGCGCACTCGCCGGGCGGATATTCGCTGGCGTCGGCGTTCATCGCGGAGTTCGTGCTCACGTTCATGTTCATCCTCGTGATTCTCGGCTCGACCGACAAGCGCGTCGCGATCGGCTTCGCGCCGATTCCGATCGGCCTCGTGCTGACCCTCATTCACCTGATCTGCATCCCGATCGACAACACCTCGGTTAACCCCGCGCGCAGCACGGGTCCTGCGCTGTACGTCGGCGGATGGGCGCTCGCCCAGCTATGGCTTTTCTGGATTGCGCCGATACTTGGCGGTGGTGTGAGTGGATTTGTCTATGATCTGATTTGGAGCGAGTAGCACGGCGCGCCGACCTACGAATGGGCTAGACGCTCGGGCACCGGAGCTGCGGCCTCAATCGCTTCGACCTGCCGGCCTTGAACGACGACCAGCGTGCGTAGATCGTCGATGATCGACTCTGGCGCGAGATCGATTCGATCCGCGAGCCGCGCGCCGACGATTACCAGGCCCGCGGGCGCTTGACGGACGATTTCCTCAGGGCTGATCTCGCTCAGGACCTCGACCTGCAGCTTGCGCGCGACTCCGCGCGCCGCTTCGCGGATCATCTCGAGCAAGGCCGGCTCGGCTTCGCTGCCGCGGCTCGGCGCGAGCAGCACCTGAAGACTGCACCGGCGCCGGTCCGCCACGCGCGTCGCGAGCTCGAGCACCGCGCGCCCGCTCGGACTGTTGTCGACTACGGCGAACACACTCTCGTACGGACGGTCCGAGCCGTGCACGACGATCGCAACATTAACTGGCAGCTTCAGCGCGCGATCGAGAACCTCGCGCACCACGCCACCCTTGAAGTCGGAACCGAACGCCGATCGATGTGATCCGAGCAGCACCCAGCTAATCGTCGGTTCGGATGCTGCGCTTATAATGTCGGCGGCTGGGTCATGACTCCAAACCGCCTGCGGTGTAATCACCGCGCCTTTCGCCCACACCAAGTCAAGCGCGGCGGAAAGAGCGGGCGAGCGCGGCGGCACACGCTGCTCGGCCTCGCGCAGTCCCGTCCGCACTCCGCCGACCGGAATCCGCACGAGAGCCAGCACCCGCGGCGGGGGCGCATCGTGCGGCGTCGCGGCGAGCGCTAGCTCGACCAGGTCCGGCACGCCCTCGGGATTCGATACGGGGACGAGCACTGCGCGCCGCTCCGCGCCGACCAGCGTGGGCCGCGCAGCTTGCTGGAAGGCGGGCTCCTCGTCCGCGCGTGCGCCGCGCACGATCAGATGCAGGATGGGCGTGGTCGCAAAGGTCGTGACCAGCGCCATCAGCACGAGCATCGCGAACAGCTCGGGCGAAATCACGCGCAGCTCGAGTCCGATATTCAGCACGATCAGTTCCATCAGGCCGCGCGTGTTCATCAGCACGCCAAGCGCCGACGAATCGCGCCATCCGAGGCCCGTGAGCCGCGCCGCGACGAGGCTTCCGCCGAATTTGCCGAACGACGCGACCAGAGTGATCAGCGCGCAGATCATCCACGCCTCGTAGCCGCTCACTAGCCCAATCTGCGTGCGCAGTCCGGTGAAGGCGAAGAACGCGGGCAGCAGGAGAACGATCACGACGTCTTCGAGCCGATCGGTGAGATCGCGGGCGAGGCCGCTGTCGTGCGGGATGATCGCTCCCAGGGCGAACGCGCCGAACACGGCGTGGATTCCGATAAACTCGGTCGCAAACGACGACAGAAGAAGGGTGACGAAAATCGTCGCCATCACGCCCTGCGTGAGCCGCCCGCGATTGCCGTAAACCAGCGACATCCGCATCATCGCGGGCCGCACGACGAATGCCATGATCGCGATATAGCTGAGCGCGAGCACCACCGTGGTCAGCGCGCCCGTGGTGCGTGACTCGGCTACTCCGACCACGAACGCCAGCAGGCACCACGCAGTGACGTCGTCAACCGCCGCACAGGTAAGCGCGATAGCGCCCATGCGGCTCCGATGAATATTGCGATCGGTGAGTATCCGCGCGAGCACCGGAAAGGCCGTCACCGACATCGAGACGCCGAGAAACAGGGCGAATACGGTGAAAGGAACGTCGCTCGATGAGAGCCGTGGATAAAGAAAGAGGGCGAGGATTCCGCCGAGCAGGAAGGGCGCGACTATGCTCGCGTGCGAGATCGCGATCGTCGAGTGACCACGCTTGCGCATCAGCGAGGGGTCGAGCTCCAAGCCGACGAGGAACATGTAAAGAACGACGCCGATCTGCGCGAGGATGTTAAGAAAGGGGCCGATTCCCTGCGGCAGCAAGTAGGCAGACACGCTCGGGGCGACGCGGCCAAACAACGATGGGCCGAGCAGGATTCCGGCGATTATTTCGCCGACCACCGGCGGTTGATGAATCAGCTTGAACAAGGTGCCGAGCGCACGCGCCGTCGCGATCACCAACACGAGGGCGAGCAGCACGTGCAGCAGCTCGTTGATCTGGCCGTGCACCAAGGCGCCGCCGAACACTTCCGCGGAGCGCGGCGCAGGCGCTATCAGGCGCTCTCCGAAGCTCCTGAGCCACTCGTAGGCGCCGATCACGGCGAGCAGCATCGCGCCGTAAGCAATCCAGGGCGTCGCCGTTTTGGTCAGATTTCCATGTGGCGCTCTCGCCATCGCGGCAAGTCTACCAAGCAGGCAAAGTCAAGCCGAACGCGAAATTGAGGGTCGCGTAATTTCGTCGTAACCGCCATGTGAATGACGCCGCGGCAGTCGCCAACGATTCACTTTCGTTGTCAAATCGTTGGCGATAAGCTCGCGTCGTTCGTCGTGGTCGCGCTTGATGTCTGTGAGATCGACCTTGAGCCAGCCGCAACAATCAGGGCCGCGATTTCATCGCGCGACCAGAGGGGTGTGTGCAAGCCTCCTCGCCGTTGTCACCCTCATCACCACCGTCGGATGCCGACGCGCGGGCGGCGAGAGAGCAGCGGGAGAGAAAAATCAGTCAAGTGAAGGTCCGTACCGTCTGCCGAAGATTGCCGCGGCCGCGATCAAAAATGCGCGCAAGTGGCATCCAGACGCAATAATGGTCTCGCTCGAAGTCGAAAGCACTTCAGGCCCGTGGCAAACCACGATGGAGTTCGTCTCGCCGAGCGATTTGACCGGATACACGGTCACTGAGGGCGTCGGACCTGAGAGCGATCAAGCCGCGGGATCGGTAAGCTGGGGTACCGTGCCGATTCCAGCCGACTTTCTCGACTTTCCAGATGCGGTCGCCGCGATGCGCTCGCGCGGCATGAAGGGCCTAGCGTTGGGAGGTACGCTCACGGCGGTGAAGTTGTGCGGCGTTGTGCCCGTGACGCAATGGCTCCTCACGCCGGGCAACGAAGTCTCGATTCCCGGCGGCTATGTCGTCTATGCGTGGGGCTCGCCGGAATCGACTCGTCCGATGCAATGGCAGGCGGCGAACGACTTACTCGACAGGATTCAGCAAGGTGACGCCGAAGCGCGCGAGAAGCTTAAAGCGACCGCCGCAGTCGGCGATCCGAACGCGGCGGCGGACTACGGCTACGTGTTTGCGCTGGGCGCGCCGAACGTCCCCAAGGATCTCGCCGCCGCGGCCCCGTGGTTCTGCGCGGCTGCCTACGAGGGTAATCCCGCATCGCAATTCAATCTCGGCCTGATGTCTGAGCATGGATGGGGGCTGCCCCAGCAGGATGCTTCGAGCGCGGCGGCGCTCTATTCGTACGCTGCGGCGCAGGGCCTGGCCGATGCGCAGCTCAACCTCGGCGCGTTCTGTTTCAAGCACGGATGCCCGGCGCTGCTGCCGAACGGCAGCGACGAAGAGCGCATCAAAATTGCGCGGGAGCAGTTTCAGAAGGCGGCGGCGCAGGGCATCGACGCTGCTAGGCAAAATCTCGCGAAGGTGAAAGCACACACCACAGAATCGCCGGGCAGCTTCACTCCGCTCGAATTGGTGCAACTTGAGGAGAGCGCGGCGTTCGTGCGGGCGAGCAAGTGGAATCCCAAGGAGAGAGGCATCATTCCGCTCTCGCTGGTGCCATTTCCCGAGCGCGTCTGGCCTCCAAACTGGCTGCCGTCGGAGTAACCAAGGCCCCGCGCGAGGCTCTACAAGACGATGCTTCGCGCCATCTATTTCGTAACTTCAGATTCGCCGCGCCGTTCATAAGTAAGGGAGATCGCCGCGCCTGATAGCAGCGAGACCAACACGCAGGAAAGGGCGTTTCGATGGCACTCATGCAGAGTCAGATCGAGCAGAAGCTCACTGATAAGCATCTCGATGAACCGCTGGACCTGTGGCAAGCGGAGCAGGGCGCCCCGAGCAGCGCTGCGCTCTCCACTTGACGGCCGCCGCGCTGCCCTTTCCCGCCAATGTAGCTCTTCCGGTTCTCGACTTGTGCTTCGGTCCCGGCGATGCTGGCCGATCAATTCATGCCCGCCATCCGAAGTCTCAAAAATCGATTGCGTCGATCGCGATTTGTTCCGCATCTCGATTTGCAGGAAAGTGAATCAGCGCGAGGGCGGCGTCTTGGCGGGGAATTTCGTGTCCGACCGCTAGAACTCCGATTGGCCGAGCGGCCTGCGCGATGACTATGACATGGTCGTGACGCGAACCCATTCCATTGGTTCGATACACCCCGACTTTGCTGAGCTGATCGACGGGTTCAGCATGCTTCGTCGGGGCGGAGTGTTCCTGCTGGTCGAGTCCACTTGCGCGGAGGAGCTGTTCTTGCGTGAATTTCGCCGCCGGAAATCGCGGCTGACGCCGCGCTAAAGCCAGGAAAACTGGCTGCGCTTCTGGACGCGGGCGAACGAGATTGTCGGCTACGATCATACGAAGCGCTTGGGCCCGCCAAATCCACGTCAGGTTGGAGATCGAATGCCGGTGTCGGGATGCGTCCAGACCTCCGAGGCGCCGGGTTCGAGTGGATCGATGCGCTCCTCCGCGACGCCGTCGAAGCGATGCTCGCCGCGGTCAACCCCGACGCCCGCCCCTCTGGATCGCTCTCCCTTGGGCAGTGAGGCCTCGAAACGACATGTGGCCGCTCCATCCCGGAGCCCCGCCGCCCGAGGACGCTTTGAAGAGCGCCCGCGATGGCCGTGCAGTTTCTCACCGTCGCCCTACGCGCGCGGCTATTTCGCATGGCGGGCGAGGGTTTCGCGAATCACTAAAGTCAGCTCCCTTATCGAAACCGGCTTCAGCAGGCAGGTGTCGGCGCCCGCCTCGCGCGCAGCGGCGTTGAGGTCGGGTGTGTTGTGCCCGGTCATCACGATAACCGGAACCGGACGGGCTCCGCTTCGCGCGCGACGAATGATTTCCAGGCCGCTGCGGCGCGGCAGGCTCAGGTCCGTGATCATCAGGTCGAAGAGCTCGGCGTCGATTCTGGCGATTGCCTGGTCGGGGTCGAAAGCGCCCAGGCAATCGTAGCCGGCACGCGCCAGCAAACGAGTGTACGCATCGACCAGATCGCGTTCATCGTCGACGAGCAGAATACGAACGCGGCGCGACGGCGCCTCACCGTCGCGCTCATTTTGCGGCATGCATGTGGCCTTCAATAAGGGCTGGGGCCGCCTCGCGTACCGGGAGCAGGATTGTAAAAGTCGTTCCTTTACCGACTTCCGATTTCACTTCCATGCTGCCGCCATGATCCTGGACCATGCGGCGGCTGAGCCATAGCCCGAGTCCCGTCCCCTTGGGCTTGGTAGTGAAAAACGGCTGAAACAGCCGTTCGAGCGCGGCCGGCGCGATCCCTTCGCCATCGTCGCTGATACTGATCCTGATGTTGGACAGTCGGGCCGAGTCGGTCGCGGTTTGAATCGCGAGGTGAGTCGCACCCGCATCGCGCGCGTTCGACACAAGGTTAATCAGCACCTGCTCGAGACTAGTCGGATCCGCGATCACCGGCGGCAGTATGCTATCGAGATCGAGATCGAAAGTCAGCCTCGTGCCGCGCGAGTCGCTTCGGACAAGGAGCAGCGCCTCTTCGATGGCCTTGTTGATGTCGAGCGGCTGCCGCACGCCCGGCCGCTGGCGTGCCAGCGACAATAGATTTTGCGAGATGCGGCTCGCGCGTTCGACATTGCGCTGTAAAACCATCAGATCCTGCCGGAGCTCGGGTGGGAGTTCCTGCCCGGGCATCAGCATCACCTCGATGCGCGAGGCGATAACCGCAAGCGGATTGTTCAGCTCGTGAGCGATTCCAGTTGCAACCGCGCCGAGCGCGTTGAGGGTTTCACTGCGGCGGGCCTCGCGCTCCATCGCACGCCGCTCGCTGATATCGCTTACGAACGCGATCGCAAGGTCGCCGTGATGCGTCGGCACGTGATTGATTGTGATTTCGGCAGGGAATTCGCTGCCGTCCTTGCGAATCGCGATGATCTCGCGCCCGACTCCCGTCGCTCGCCAACGTCCTTCGCGATGGAACGCCTTCCTGAGCGCCGGATGTTCCTTGCGATAGCGCGTGGGAATGAGCACCTCGATTGGATGACCGAGCAACTCGACCTCGTGATAGCCGAACATCTCTTGGGCGCGCGGATTCATCTGTCGAATCAGACCTTCGCAATCCGCGGTGACAATTCCTTCGACCGCAGAATCAAAGTAGCCGTGCGCCCGAGCGAGCGCCTCGTCTCGCACGGTGATCGAGAATTGCAGAGTGTGGGCGTAGCGGCTCGCGACGATGAAAAGCAGAACGGTCGTGACGCTGACGAATAGGAACCGGTTCAGCAGCAGCGAATGGATCGGCAGCGCCGCCAGCAGATACTCGGAGACCGCGATCCAAACGATACCCGCCAACGCGTATCGAATCGCGAGGCGCGCGGGATGCGGTCGTCCGGTATGAGTGAGAAAGCCTGTTTTCACGCCGTGCGGGCGCCTGCCGGCGAACAGTACGTCGGCTACGTGGCCTCTTCGGCCCGCGCCAAAAGAGGATAGGCATAGCGTGGCCCTGACTGCTAGCGCCCGGGCTTCTGGTTCGGGGAGTTGGTCGAAGCGGGGAATTAGCGAGGCGTGATCTAAGGTCTATTCCAAGGGAACCGTGCGATCTCGGCGCAGCGAGATGAAGCTGAATAGCCCCATGCACCGTGGAATGCGTGTAACAGTGGAATGGTGTAACAGCCGGCGCGCGTTAGATGGCTCTCGGCCAGCAACAACCAGCAATAGCGGGCAAGTTTTGAGCAAGCGCCCGCCGGTCTTCATCAAGGCGCTGCTACAAACTGGTCAGCGGCCTGCTTCTGAATCACGCTAGGCGGTCCGCGACCGCTCAGTACTGGGACTATCGTCATCGTAAACTTGGCAGGCGAACTGTCCGCCTTGAGTAGCATCGTTGCGAAGTTTGATACGGGCTAGCCGCGGTGAGCCAATTCGTGACGGCGCAAGATATCGTGGCGGCTGAGGGTGGCAGCAGGATCTCGACGGCGTACCCGAGCACGGACTGGCTCGGCTAACCATGGAGGCGCTCGCCGGCTGCATTCGAGGTCGAGATTTCTGCCCTCTGAATCGACGCGCAATACCGCCTCAGGCAAGCACTGAATCAGAGCGTCGCCAAGTTCGTTGCGATCCTCGCGCGCCTTGCCTTTCGAAAGCCGAACGACATCCACCAGGTTGTCGAAACCCTCGGGCTGAGCAGGTAATAATAGAGGCCAATTTGAAGGCTTCTGCCACGACCTCACGGCCGTAGTACGTTGGGACGATTACGCGTCCTCGGCGCCATCGCTCCTTGACGTGCTGGAGGACGGACAGGCCGTCGCTCCGTCCGAGCCAGTAGTCGGTGACGATCACTTGACAGTCATCTTCGCGCAAGCACATCGGCGAGCTGATGAGCGTCTGGGCGATCGCTATCTATCTGCGCCTTGGGGAAGAAGGCCCGGCGCAGTCGATCATCCATCAACAGACGACTCGGTAGGATGGTCTTCCACTAGCAGCAGATCCATTCACCACCCCTTTCCGCCGACCTTACCCAATGCGTCTTAGCCAACGCGGAGCGACGACGACCGATCGGGCAGCAATCGCTATGCCGTGAGCTGTTAGGCGTGGTCTAAACTAGAGGAGATTTCCAGAACAATTCAGACTGATTCGGGAGCAAAAGAGGCGTCACGTTATCGTCGATTCGCCCCGAAACCGGACGCTGGTGCATCGATCCGGAGCATCGGATGCGACATGGTCGGGAATTGGCGACGGCCGTGGACGATCCCCGCCGTCGTACAAGGTCTAGCGGGCCACCGCCACTGGATTCTTACGCGGACGCCCCCGCTTTCGACGAGGCTCTTGTTGAAGCTCGAGCTCGTCCTCATCAGGACCGAAGGGACTATCCGACAGGATCGAGCTGGAGTCATCGTCATCGCCCAGCTGCGCCTTGGCATCCTTGGCCCGAGCGTTGGAATCATCCGTCTCGACAAATTCCTTGCCCAAGCTTGGCGTTGTCGGCGCGGTCCGCAGGCCCACCATCTGAGCCCGCTCATGCTGGCAATCGACGCAATAAGTCGCGAAGGGGACGGCCTTCAGCCGGATCAGCGGGATTTCCTCGCCGCAGTTAGCGCAGATACCGTAGTCTCCGCGCTCGAGCCTTGCGATTGCCGCGTCAATGGCGCGCAATTTCGATTCCTCGCGATCGAGCAGAAAGCCCCGAGTTTCGGCCTCCGCCAATGAACGAGCTACGTCCATCTCATCGCCGCTCGGCCCTTGCATATCGGCGTTGGAGTCGCGGGAATCTGTCAGCCGCGCCAGAATTTCGTCGCGCTGATGGGTCAGCAAGGCACGAAGCGTCCGCTCGCGGTTGCTCTCGTGTCGAGTTTCAACTGTTTGAATCACTTTCTCTCTCTATCCTTCCGGGTCAACCGGTTTGGAGGCGAAGTGAGCCCGCCTCACTACTCAGCTTTCGCTGTATCGCGCAAAACGCGCGCATCATCTCTTAAATTATCGCCTCTTAAGTTATCGCCCCGCGGCGTCGAAGGCATCGTGAATCGCCGCGTCGAGCTTGAAAGAGCCTTCATTGCGGATGACCATCTGCTCGTTGGGCAGAACCCTGAAACGTCGCTTCACATCGGGTGACGCAGTCGAAGTAGTTGTCCAGACCGGCCGCCTTACGCCTGATCTGCCGCGCGGTTGTCTGGTTGAGCCGCAGGCGGTGGGAATCAATTGAAAGCGTGCTGGTCATTGCGGTCCTCGACGACCGGGTTGAAATATAATCATTCGGCGACTGAGTCATTTGACTGATTATCCAGCGAGCAGCGCCGTTCGCTCCTCGCTCGATTGAAGACAGCCGAAGACAGCAAGTCACAAGCCATCAGGTCGGCCGCTAATTTTCCTTTGATTTCAATAGATTAGGCGGGTCAGCCATTTCTTATGCCTAGGCAAAATGCCGTATTGGTATTCCTTATCGTGTCTCTCTGCGTCTGCTTCGCGGTTCAATTCGGATACCGATGTCGACCACTTATCATGTTGACCGTCGCAAACCCCTTGCGATGAGATGGCCGCCATCGGCTCGTCGATTGCGAGCGCCGTCTTTGGCGGCACCTGCCTATTTTCTATTCGTGGAATCTTCGATCCTGGATGAAGTCGATTCAAAAGTCGGCAGGAAAATTGCGGCTTATTCCTTAGCCTTGGCTCCTATTAGCCAAGACCCTGCACCTTGGCACAAGCGATGCTTTGGCGCTCGAAGGTCTTTTAGAGACCTGCAGGATGTTGGTGAAAGGAAGCAGCAGAGGAGACCTAACATAAATGGACTTTGTGGGAGCAGAAAAATTCAGTAGCGGTTTCTCTTCCGGTGGCCTCGTCATGCAGGAGGTGACACAACCTGACCCTTGGCTGAACTCGCGCTTCGAGCCGGATTTCCTCGTTCCCGTGCAGTTCTACGATCTGACGCGGCGCAAGGGTTCACTCGACGGCGAAACCCGCCTCGTTTTTGCGGTCCTCGAAGACGCGATCCGCTGCTACGTCAAGAATGTTCAATCAACGCGGCGATCCGACCGCGAGCAGTTCGAGGAAGTATCGGCCTGGTTCGAGGCGCGCGAAGGCTCGCGTCATCCGTTCTCGTTCGAGGCGGTCTGCGATGTTCTCAGTATCGAGCCGAGCACGCTCCGCCGGCAATTGAAGTTGATTGGTCCGCGCGATCTGCCCACGAAGCAACTCCGATCGGTGGGCCGTCGCCAGGTTGTCCGCGCCGGACGTTCGGCTCGCAAGCGCGCCCGACGCGCGGCGGCATTCCAGGGTGTCGGTCAGGTGAGGGTGGGATAAGCGGGGCGAGCCGGCTTTCACGCGGCGCCCATCGGCGCCGAGTCGGTCGCGCCCGAGGTTGGAGGTTGACCGATGATTGTTCAGAACAAAGGATCCCTCCGTGATCGGCGATGCGCCGTGATTATGGCGGGTGGCGACGGCACTCGCCTCGCGCCGCTCACTCGCGCAATCACCGGCACCGACGTTCCAAAGCAGTTCTGCGCGCTGCTCGGCTCCGAGGCGCTGCTCACCGACACACGCCGGCGCGCGCGGCTCGCGATCTCCACCGACGACACGATGCTCGTGGTGTCGCGCAAGCACGAGGAATTTTACACCCCATTGGTATGCGACGTGCCCGCTCGCAATCTCGTGATTCAGCCGTCTAATCGCGGGACCGCGCCGGCCCTGCTGTACGCACTGCTCCGACTCGCGGCCGACGGCCAGGACGCGAGTATCGCCGTAATGCCATCGGATCATTTCCTCAGCAACGAGCGTGAGTTCATGCGCCACGTCGGCGCCGCTTTCGAGATCGTCGCAAGGCGCCCGGAACTCACCGTAATGCTTGGAATGGCGGCGCTTGCGCCGGAAACATCTTACGGCTGGATCGAGCCGGGTCCGGCGATGATCTCCGGGAGTTTCGCGATTAGCTCGGTGCGCAATTTCGTCGCGGCGCCGGGCCACGAAGCTGCAATCGATTTGATGCGTCGCGGCAGCTTATGGAATAGCTGCGTTATTATCGCACGTCTCTCGACTCTACTCGCGCTCATCATGATGGCGGAGCCGGAGCTCTACCTCGACTTCGCCGCCGCGCGCCATCTGCTAGGTACTGCAGCCGAGCGCGAGGCCGTCGAGCGATTGTACGACGCCGCTCCCATCAGGAGCTTTGCCTACGATGTTCTCGCGTCGTGCCCGGTGAATCTCGCCGTGATGCCGGTTCGAGGCGTCGCCTTCACCGACCTCGGCGAGGCCTGCCGCGTCCTCGACGCGGCGCGGAGAATCGGCATCACGCCAAAATGGGCCGACGCGGCTTCCGCCGTGTGATTGTTCAGGTTTCCCTATCAACGGCGGACTCAACTCCGCAGTCAGACTCGTCCGGCTTTGGCATTTCGAGCGAAGAACGTAAACTATGTGTGCGCGGCAGAATCAGCCTCGCGCGCGTTGACAAATGCCGAAGGAAATCGAGCGCAAATTCCTCGTCAAATCCTGTAACTTCTTGAACAACGCGCCGGGAACTACAATCAAGCAGGGATATATTTCGTCCGGGCCAAAGCACTCGGTGCGGGTGCGATGCTACGGCGATCGCGGATTCATAACGATCAAGGGAGCGACCCAAGGCGCGACACGAGACGAGTTCGAGTATGAAATCCCGCTCGCCGACGCTGAGCAGATACTCGCGCTGTCCGAACAGACACCGATCGAAAAAACGCGCTATCGCATTGCAGTCGGCAAACATGTGTTCGAAGTTGATCGCTTCGCTGGCGCCAACGAAGGACTCGTCGTGGCCGAGGTCGAGCTGGCCTCCGAAGATGAAGCCGTCGAGTTGCCCGACTGGATCGGCCGCGAAGTGACCGACGATCCGCGCTACTACAATTCGAATCTTTCCCGGCGGCCCTTCACGACCTGGTGATTCGCTTACCAGCGTCGGCCGCCCTTTCCGATGAGGAGGACGAGACGTGAATCAGAGCAAGGTTTCAGAAGTAATGACGGCTGCGGTCAAGTCGTGCCCGATTGCGGGTTCGATCAATGACGCGGCGCAGATCATGTGGGAGAACGACTGCGGGTGCGTTCCGATCGTTGATGAAGAAACGCGCGTGGTAGGCGTTGTCACCGATCGCGACCTCGCGATGGCAACTTACACGCAGGGTCGGCCGCTGTTCGATATCGCGATCGAACCAGTAATGAGCAAGAAGGTGGTCACGTGCGGGCCGGATGACTCGGTTTCATTCGCGCTCAAGCTGATGCGCGAGGCGAAAGTCCATCGGCTGCCCGTGGTTGACGAGGCGGGCAAGCTTGCGGGCTTGATTTCGCTGAGTGATATCGGGCGCGAGATCGAAATCGATAGTGCCGGTGCGCGCAGCAATCCCGCGATCGAGCTGGCCGACGTCGTTGCGTCGATTCGAAAGCCGCGGCCTCCCATCACCGTCGTCGCGTTGCAGGGGGGCGTCGTTGACGGTGCGCTCAAGCCGGCGATGCCGCGCAAGCGCTCGCCGCGCAAGAAAAAGGATCCATCACAACGTCCAGCGAAACCATAATTGATACTGCTCTGGGTGGCACGTGAGCATTTCGTTGCGCACTACGTCCGCAGTGTTGGCGGCAGCGGCCTTGTCTGACCTTCACTCAGCAGTATCTAGCGGGATAGAGGTTGAGCGACCAGTTCGGGGAGAGGTGCGCGTCAGCGGCCATGAGGCGAAGTGCTCGAATCTAAGAGGCCCTCGCCCGGTGTTGAGCGGTGACTCGAACGGGATCGTGGGACGGGTCGCAAGACGCGGTTCCGGCATCAACAAGTAAGGGCGTGAACACCGTGGGCGAGACTCCCCAAAGCGGTCGTCGAAGGGACTGCCTATGCTGCGAGGAATCTGAGGCACTGGTGAGTGAAGCTGCTACAAGGCCGCTGCGGTCGACACCGCAATTGAATAGGAGCCGCAAAAGCCCCGCGCGCCGCAGAATATCGCCCCGCGATCATTCCTCCTCGCCTTGCTGGCGCCTTTGGCTCGGAATGACTCGAAGAGAGTCGCGATATCGGGCGATCACTTCAGACCTTCACGAAGTGCGCGCGCTGCGCCCGAGAAGAAGTTGCGCGCGATAAACGAGCGCTCGCGCGCCGCGAGCTTCTCCAAAATGTCGGCGTTGAGATCCATCGCCTCGCGATCGCTAACGTCGGCATTCAGCTCCGTCTCAGCCAGCGCGAGCGCACGCTGCAATTCGCCTTCATCGCGGAGCGCTCGCGCCCGCGCGAGGACTGCATCGCGCCCGCACAAGGCGATGACGTCCGCCGCGCGATCGCGACGCGTTGCGGGAAACATCGCGGACGGCTCCCCTGACCACCATCCCGCGTAGTAGCGGATGACATCGCGCACGACGAATGGAACGCATCCGTAGATCGGTGCAAGAAACGGCTGCGCCGCAAGATCGGCGGGCAGTTCGATATTCGCCTCGACGATTTCGACCGGCCACTGGCCGGCGTTGAGGCGTCGCACCACTTCATCGTGGATGAACCTGAGCGCGCGCGCCGTCTCGAGAAGAAGCTCCTGGCACGCGTCCTCGCCGCGATATGCGGGGCCATGCCCGGGAAGCACGTAGCGCGGCTTCTTGCGCGCGATCGCTTCCAGGGCCTCAGCCCATCCGAGCGTGAAGCGTTGCACCTTATTCGGGTTGCCGGTGTTCGGCATCGACGAAACGATCAGGTCACCGACCATCGCGGTCCGCCGCGTTGGCATCCAGACCCAGGTGGCATCGTCGGTTTCGCCGCGCGCGTGATGCAGCTCGACGGCTTCGCCCACTAGCTCGAGCGTCTGGTAGTCGCGGTACGCGAGGTCGGCATAGCGGAACGATTTTTCGTCGAAGATTCCGTCGACTGGCGCACGTGCGCCGAACTGAAGCTGGTTGATGTGCGACTGCCAACCGCGTGTCATCGCGTAGCGATGAAAGCGGCCGCTCACGTCCTCATGCGCCCAGATTTTCGGACGGCGGAAGCCGTGCGACAAGGCGTCCTCGAGGAACGCGTCGGTGCCAAACGCGTGATCGCCGTGGCCATGAGTGTAGATCAGAAACGCGAACGGCTCGTCGGTTATTTCGCGGATAGCTTTGACCGCCATCGCGCCCATCGTGCGCGAGCTGGTGTCCACCGCGAGCATCTCGCCGCGGCCGTACGCGAACGCGACGTTAGCGAAGCCGTGAAACATTGCGATGCCGGGCTCGATCAGTTCGAGCCGTCCCATCATTGGGTCGAACGGCGCCGCCGGAGTCGGCCGCTCTGCACTTGCCATGATTCAAATCTCCCGTGCCCGGACTGCTATGGCATACGATGACATATGTCACTGCAGGCCTCAGATTCGCCACCTAAAGTCAGCTTGTCGTTTCCCGAGGGCGCGAATGAGAAGAGGCGAACCGGCGACTACGACAAGCGCTATTTCGACGACCGAGCAATAGTCGAAATCGAAACTTATGTGGTTCAGCGCCAGTTCGTGGGAGCCGGCACAATTTGAGGCATTAATTGCATTATGGAAAAAGAAGGTGAACGCATGGTCGCATACGGCAACGAACGACGGAAGGCGAGCAGCCATATCGTTTTTCAACCTCGAACGGCTGGTCGATGACTTCCTAGCAGACGTGGCGACGCTGCGGCAGAGGCAATCGTCATGAAATACACCAATCAAAAACTTGAGATCGACATCGCTGACACCCTCAGGAAACGGGACGGCGGCTTATCACCAGGGTGGCATCGATTGGAGAAAAGGGCACAGGCTCGGCGAGCGTCATCTGTCGTTCGAGAGCATCGAAGGCCTGCTATCGGCATTAGCTCCGAAACGCTGGGAATAACTGAAACACGTTCATCGCAGACCGGCTTCGAGTATCCGGGCACTTTCGATCGAACTCGGGCGCGACTAGCGGCGCGTTCACGAGGACGTCGGAGCGCTTGGCGCAGCGGGGTTATTTTGCCGCGAAGGAAATGCCTGGCGGGCAGACTACGACGCAATCGATTCGGCATTTCGCTCCGCAAAAGACCGTGCTCGAGGCAAGGCGCGTCACCACTTGGCTATCGAGCACGGCAGGCGTAGTAAATCGCGCGTGCCGCGATTCGCGCCCAACCTTCACATCGTCTAGACTCCTCGTGACAGACCCTGCAGAAGGGCGCGGCTTTTTTGCAGTGCCGCGTTACCAACCTGTCCAGCATGAGCTCAGAAAATTTTGAATCCAATCTGCGGCGCGAGGAGGTCGAGCGCTTGCTCGCCCTCGTGCATCACGATCCGCATTCGATTCTCGGAATCCATCCTGACGGCAACCGCGTCTACGTGCGCGCTTTCAGGCCAGGCGCAGAACGGATTGCGGTGCTGATCGACGGCGAACCGCCGCATCCAATGACCGAGCACACGGGCGGCCTCTTCGAGGCGACGATCGAAGGCCGCCGCGAGGTCTTCCCTTACCGGCTCGAGATTCAGTATCGGAATAGCGCGCCCTTCGAAATTGTCGATCCATACGCGTTTCTGCCGACACTCGGCGAGCTCGATCTCTATCTATGGAGCGAGCAGAAGCACGAGCGCGCGTACGACAAGCTCGGCGCGCACGTGCGCGAAATCGATGGCGTGACAGGCGTCTCGTTCGCCGTGTGGGCGCCGACTGCGCGCGGCGTCAGCGTCGCTGGCGACTTCAACTACTGGGACGGACGGCTGCATATGATGCGCGTGCTCGGGAGTTCGGGCGTGTGGGAGATTTTCATTCCCGGCGTCACGCCCGGCGCGGCATACAAGTACGAGATTCGCACCCACGATGGATCGCTGTTACTCAAAGCCGATCCCTTCGGGCAGTTGATGGAAACGCCGCCCGCGACAGCCTCGCGCGTATGGCAATCCAACTACGAATTTCACGACGAAGAGTGGATGGAAGCGCGGGCAACGCGCGAAGCGGTCCGCAGCCCGGTGAGCATTTATGAGGTGCACCTGGGTTCATGGCGCCGCGTCCCCGAGGAGAACCACCGGCCGCTCTCGTATCGGGAACTCGCAACCGCGCTCGGCGACTACGTGAATGAGATGGGATTCACTCACGTGCAGCTGATGCCTGTCATGGAGCATCCGTTCAGCGGCTCGTGGGGCTACCAGGTGAGCGGCTACTTCGCGCCGACCTCGCGCTATGGAAATCCCGACGAGCTTCGCTACTTCATCGACGAAATGCATCAACGCGGCATCGGCGTGATCCTCGACTGGGTGCCGGCGCATTTCCCCAAGGATGAATTCAGCCTCGGCCGCTTCGATGGAACGGCGCTGTTCGAGCACGCTGACCCGCGCCAGGGTCATCATCCGGACTGGGGCACCTACATCTTCAACTACGGCCGCAGCGAAGTGCGTAGTTTCCTCATCGCGAGCGCGCTCTACTGGCTCGGCGAATTTCACGTCGACGGCCTCCGGGTCGACGCGGTGGCCTCGATGATCTACCTCGACTACGGCCGGCATGAGGGCGAATGGGTTCCCAATGCGTACGGCGGGCGCGAGAACCTGGAAGCGATCTCATTCCTCAAGGCCATGAACGAGGCCGTCTATCGTCTCAACCCCGGCATCACGATGGTCGCCGAGGAATCGACGGCTTGGTCAGGCGTCAGCCGGCCGACCTGGATGGGCGGGCTCGGGTTCGGCTTCAAGTGGGACATGGGCTGGATGCACGATTCGCTCGAGTACATCACGCTCGACCCAATCTACCGCAAATGGCATCACCGCGACCTGACCTTCGGCCTGCTCTACGCATGGAGTGAAAATTTCGTGCTGCCGATTTCCCACGACGAGGTCGTGCACGGCAAGCGCAACTTGCTCTCGAAGATGCCGGGAGATTTGTGGCAGCAGTTCGCCAATCAGCGCGCGTTCTTCGCCTACATGTGGGCGCGATCGGGCAAGAAGCTCATCTTCATGGGAACCGAGTTCGGGCAGCGGCGCGAGTGGAATCACGATGAAAGCCTCGATTGGGACCTGCTGCAATTTCCCGAGCATCGCGGATTGCAGCTTCTCGTGCGCGACTTGAATCGAATCTATCGCAATGAACCCGCGCTCTATGAGGCCGAGATGGAGCCTTCGGGATTTCGCTGGATCGAAGCCGACGACGCGGCGAGCAACCTGATCGCTTTCATGCGCATCGCGCCTTGGTCGGGCCGCACGATTGTCTGCGTATGTAACTTCTCGCCGGTGGTTCGCAAAGGCCACCGCATCGGCGTGCCGCGCGCGGGATGGTATCGCGAGATCCTCAACAGCGACGCGGCGATTTATGGCGGCGCGAACATCGGCAACAGCGGTGGCGTCGAGGCGACGCCGGTCCAGTGGCATGAATACTCGCATTCAATCGCAATTGATCTGCCTGCGCTCGGGGTACTTTGGTTTGAGGCGCCCAAGTCCTAGCGCGAATTCCAGGCGTGCTGCGGATAGAATCGCGACATCATCCGACCGCAGTACGCGACGAGGTTTTTCTGCGCGTGCCGAACGCGTGAGCGGCGAATCGAAAAATTGGCGCGAGCGCGCCGGCCACCATGCCGAACGCGGTGGCGTCCGTCGCGCAGAGCCGCGAGCCCATCAGGTATTCGCGATCGCCAAGCAGCACCGCCAAGGCGGAAGGTGATCGGCCCCCGAGATTGGCGACCTCGTCTGCCGAATGCCGCCCGAGTCCCTGCCCATGGAGCACCGCGCGAACGCGTTCGCGGCCTTGCTTGCAAGCCTCCTCACGCGCGGGCTCTGCGCGCCGTCGAAAAAGTGACACGGGCCCTGCGCGAAGTTTTCGTCGATCATCCATCGCATGTGCACTATCGCCCAGTAGAGATGATCTTCCAGCATCGGCTCGATGGCCCAAGATTGAGCGCGCTGTTCACCAGTAAGTTCGCTGTCGAGGTTGAGGCTGTGGTGCGCGGCAAGGTGCTCGCCTATGAAAGTTGAATCGCCGATGAGTTTGCCGCCATCGGCGATATACGGCAGCTTGCCCTAGGGTCCGTTCATCGGCGCGCTGCTTTGCTTGCAATACGGAGTTCCCGCCATCTTGAGCTGCACCTCTATCTTCGCCACGAACGGACTCGGATCGGGAAGGCCGAACGCGGGGCCAAAAACGCCGAGCGTTATCAGCTCAATATCCTCGTATTTCAACGCGCGCGGCGCGCCCGAGCCGTCCCGCGATCGATGATGAATTCGCGGAACATCGCCTCGGCATTCATCGCCGGCCGGTATTCTGAAATCGAGCGCGAGCCGCGCGGATCGTCATTCCAAACCGCGTGCGGCGTGCCCGCCGGAATGACCATCGTTTGCCCGGCCGTGAGCCGATGCACGATGCCCGAGACCCTGCATCGCACCGTGCCTTCCACGACATCGAGGCGTTCCTCCTGATGCGTGTGGATATGATCGCGCGGAACGGGCGAGACTTCGAGCGCGATATATTCGCAGCGGAACAGCTCGCCGTATGACTCTTCGGCCGACACCAGCACGACTACTCGATCGCGAATCGGCGTGCGCTCCATAACCTCGGTGCTCATATTCCCTCTCCTTTGCCGAATTGCCGCGGGAGCGGCGTCGTTATTGATGGCGAGACGATAGCATCGCGAGCGGGTTGAGCGGCGGGTCGATGCTGACAACCGTCTGTCAGCAGAAATCTCTGTAATAATCTGGCAATCGAAGATCCTGACAGCGTGGGATCAGGAGCGATGTTCAGGAGCGGCTCATCAGCCGCCCGAAGAGCGCCTCAGCTGACTTTGCCGGCTCGGGCGCGAACGATTCGTCGAGGAACTCGACCTCTCTCATCCGGTCGGCGCGAAAAAAACGAAAGTCGTTGCGTAGCTCGCACCACGACACCGCGATCCAGATCGGCGGATAGAACCAGAGGCTCAGCGGCCGCACCTTGCGATGAGTCTCGGCGCCTTTGTCATCGACATAATGAAAACGAATCTTGTGACTCGAGCGAATCGCGCCGCGCAGCGCGCCGAGATCGAAGGTGAGCGGCAGGCGCCGTATGTCCGATGGCGCCCACAGCGACCGGTCCTCAACGATTCTCTGGAGATGCGCCGGCAAGACAGTCTCGATCTTGGAGATCGCCGCGTCTGCAGCCTGGCCTAGCGCCGCATCGCTCCAGTTCTGCACCATCCGCGCGCCGAACACGAGCGCCTCAAGCTCGCTTTCGCTGAACATCAATGGTGGCAGGTCGTAGCCCTTGCGCAGCGAGTAGCCGATTCCGGCTGCACCCTCGATAGGGACCTTGCTTTCGATGAGGTCGCTGATGTCGCGATAGATGGTGCGCTCGCTGACCTTGAGCTGTTCCGCGAGCGTGCGAGCCGTCACCACGCCCCGCCTGCGAAGTCGCTGGATGATCTCGAACAGGCGGTCGGCGCGGCGCATTGCGCTGAAGTTCCTCCAGGATCGAAGTGTTCCCATTGTAACGAGGCTAGGCAATACCGGTGCGCAGTCCGTCGATAGCCAAGCGCCGGTCCGGGCGCTATACAAATTGTTCGATGAGCGAGCCGTGGCGTAATGGCGCCAAAGGGTCGCACTGGGAGGATGACCAAGATGACGGTATCGAGAATGAAGCTGATGGCGATGGCGGGTGCTCTGGCGATGCTGGCGCTCGCGGGATGCTCAACCGCGACACCACCACCGCCGCAGCCCACTACCGGCTCGCCAACTACGCAGGCGAACTTCGATCTCTCGAAGTGCGAGGTGATCGAGGCTAACCTTTACAAGTGTCCCGCAATCGACACTCCGCTTTGCACGCCCCAGTTCAACCGCGACGATATCAACTGCGTGCATATCGGCAACAAGGGCGCCGTCTTCATCTCGCGCCAGCAGATGTAGCTCGCGCTCAGCGCCACGGGAGAGTATGGCTTGCCCCGCGGCCGAGCGGATAGAATCATGGCATGCGATGTCCGACTTGCCGCAAACCCGTCGACGCGTCGCCGCAGAATCGATTTCGCCCGTTTTGCTCCGAGCGATGCCGCATGGTTGACCTCGGAACCTGGGCGGCGGAGGAGTATCGCGTCCCTGGCGGAGCTCCGGCTGACCCGCTCAACGAGCATCCCGACGACCGCAAGAAGGACAGGATTCTGCACTGAATGACGTCCGAGAGTCCGGGTCCGCCGCGAATCCATCCGTCGTCGGTGATCAGCCCAAGCGTTGAACTGGCGCCAGGCGTCGAGATCGGACCATTCTGCATGCTCGAGGGGCGAATTCACCTCGGCGCGCGCACGAAACTCATCTCTCACGTCACTATCCTCGGCGACACCGGGCTCGGCGAGGGCAACGTATTGCATCCGGGAGTCGTTATTGGCAACGAGCCACAGGATCTCACGTACAGCGGGGCATCGCGCGCCGTGCGAATCGGCAATCGCAACGTCTTCCGCGAGCAGGTGACGGTGCATCGCGGCAGCGAGCGCGGCGAGATCACGATTATCGGCGATGACAATTTCTTCATGCAGAATTCGCACGTTGCGCACGACTGCCGCGTCGGCAACTCGACGCTCATCGCGGGCGGTGCGCTGCTCGCGGGGTGGGTCGAGGTCGGCGACCGCGCCCTGGTCTCGGGCAATTGCGTCGTGCATCAGTACACGCGCATCGGGCGGCTCGCGATGATGCGCGGTCTTAGTCGCACGAGCCGCGATGTTCCGCCCTTCTGCGTAATGGACGGGACCCACACGCTTCGCGCGATCAACGTAATCGGGCTCCGCCGTGCGGGATTCAACGCCTCGCAGGTTCGCGTGCTCCGCGATGCGTTCAGCGCTCTTTTCGGGAAACGGCAGAACTTGAAGCTCGCGGTCGAACGGATGCTCGCGACCGGCGATCTTAGCACCGAAGTGCGCGAGATGATCGACTTTATCCGCGCATCGAAACGTGGCGTCGCGGTCGGCCCCAAGGACGCGGACGCATCCGCGATGGACGATTAGAGCTGCCTAGAAGGTTCATCTGCAATGTTGTCTGTATGCGTGCTGCCTGCGAGAATCGAGGGCGTTCGCCAGGCGCGAACTTTCGTGATTAGGCGGCGGCATCGGGCATGGATCGAGGCTTGAGTAAATTGGGCAGGCGGATAAAGCCGCGCTTTCTGATCGGCTCCGGGCTGATCGTTGTCGCGATCGCCTATCTCATCATTTCTTCCATTCGTTCGACCTCGGAGTACTACCTGACCGTGCCCGAGGTGAGTGCTCGCGCAACCGAGCTACGCGGCCAGTCGCTCAGAATCGCCGGGCGCGTCAAGCCTGGTACGATCGCGTGGGACCCTTCGACACTTACGCTTAGGTTCGCGATTTATCCGATCCCGCCCGCGGCGAATTCCACTGCCGCAAATGATTCCATCAAGCCGGTTGCCGTAGATGAGGCCCCGAGCTTCAGCATCGTAAGCCAGGGCGAACCAAAGCCAGATATGTTTGCGCCCAACCGCGACGTGATCGTCGAGGGCAAGCTCGAACCCGACGGCACGATCGCGGCGACGCAGGTGATGACGAGCTGTCCGTCCAAGTACCGCCCTGCTGGAGCGAAATAGCCTGCCGATGCCCGATCTAGGCAAACTCTGCCTCCTGGTCGCTCTCATCCTCGCGGTCTATTCGATCTTCGCCAACGTTTACGGCGCCCGCCGCGGTCGCGGCGATTTCATTCTGAGCGGACGCCATGCGCTCTGGGCAATGTGCGCGATGGTGACGATCGCGGTCATCGCGCTCTGGAACGGATTGCTCCGGAGCGACTTCACGCTGGAATACGTCGCGTCCTATTCGAGCACCACGCTCCCCACCGTGTACAAGTTCACATCGCTCTGGGGTGGACAGCAGGGCTCGCTGCTCTTCTGGACATGGCTGCTCTCGATTTTCACCTCGATCGCGGCGTTCCAGAATCGCCGCCGCAATCCTGACACGGCGCCATACGCGCTCGCTGTGATGGCGGGCGTCGCGATCTTCTTCCTCTTCATGCTGAACTTCATCACGCGGCCGTTCGATCTAATCTCACCGGTGCCGATCGAAGGCAGCGATCTCAACCCACTGCTACAAAACTACTGGATGGCGATACATCCACCGTCGCTCTACACGGGCTATGTTAGCTCGACGATTCCATTCGCGTTCGGCGCGGCGGCTCTTATCACCGCCAAGCTAGATGACTCGTGGATTCGCTCGACGCGGCGCTGGGCGATCTTCTCGTGGTTCTTCCTCACGCTCGGCAACATGTTCGGCGCGCGCTGGGCGTATGAGGTGTTGGGGTGGGGCGGCTACTGGGCCTGGGACCCAGTCGAGAACGCCGCTTTCATGCCGTGGCTCGTGATGACGGCCTACCTGCACTCCGTCATGATCCAGGAACGCAAGGACATGCTGAAGGTTTGGAACCTCGCGCTGATCGGGCTTGCGTTCTCACTCACGCTGTTCGGCACCTTCATCACGCGCAGCGGCGTGATCTCCTCGGTGCATTCGTTCACGCAATCGGGCCTCGGACCGTATTTTCTTGCGTTCCTGATCGCGATCGTTACGTGCTATACCGCGCTCCTTATCTGGCGCTCGCCTGATCTGAGAAGCCCCGCAGAGTTCGAATCGTATCTGTCGCGCGAAGCGGCGTTCCTCTTTAACAATCTCGTGCTGGTCGGGATCGCTTTCGCGGTCTTCTGGGGAACTATCTTCCCGGTGCTTTCTGAATGGGTGCGCGGCGTCAAGATCACCGTCGGCCCGCCGTTCTTCAATCGCGTCAACGGTCCGCTCGCACTCGCGCTGATCTTCCTGATGGGCGTAGGACCCCTGATTGCCTGGCGCCGCACGACCGCTGATCGCCTCCTTCGAAGTTTCGCCGCGCCGGTGATACTCGGCGTCAGCGCGGGTCTCGTTGCGATTCTGTCCGGTATCCACGAATGGTACGCGGCGACCGGATTTTCACTGGCCGCGTTCGTGCTCGGCACGATAATCGTGGAGTTTCGCCGCGGCGTGAGCGCACGCCGTCACATGGTCTCGGAGCCGCCCGCGCGCGCCCTCGTAAATCTCGTTGCGAAGAACAACCGCCGCTATGGCGGATACATCATCCATATTGGTGTGCTGGCCGCGTTCGTCGGCATCATCGGGTCGTCGTTCTTCAAGGTGGAAGTGAAGAAGAGCGTAGCGATCGGCGAGAGCTTCACGATCGGTTCGTTCTCGCTCAAGTATCTCGGCCTCGATCAGCACGAGAACGCACATCTCGAGCAAGCGACAGCCCGTCTCGCCATGATGCACGATGGCCGCGAAGTCACCGTGATAAACCCGGCAAAGCTCTTCTACAAGCGCCAGCAGCAGCCCGCGACGGCAGTCGCGATCCGCTCGACGCCGTTTGCTGACCTTTACGTCGTGCTGGCCGGTCTCGACGACAACGGCAATCGTGCCACGTTCGAGGTTTTTCTCACGCCGCTGGTTTTCTGGCTCTGGGCGGGAGGTTTGCTGATGGCGATGGGCACGGTCGTCGTGATGTGGCCTAACGTGCGCGAGCGCGCCGCAATCGCCGTCGCGATAGGAAGGAGCCGTGCTGAGGAATACGCTGGCGAGGCGGCGTCCGGCGGAGGCCGCTAGCCGTGATCGCACCGCGATCTCTTTGTGGCTGTCTTTTGGCGTCATTCCGTGAGTGCGTGAATTGAATCTGCGAAATAGTCACCAGCGGTGGATTGCCAAACTTCCCTTCCCTGGAGGGATGGGAAAGAGGGTCAGGTTGGATTCCGTGATCCGTTCTTTAGCGTCAAACAATCGACCTAGCCCCCAACCCCTTCCCGCATCGGGAAGGGAAGTCAGAATTACGGCGGCTTCAATTACGCTTGTCATGCTGCTCGCGGCCGCTCCACGAGCGTTCGCCGCGGCGCGCCCCACCGTCAGCCAGGTGAGCCAGGGCCTCACCTGCCAATGCGGATGCGGCCTCACCGTTGCCAACTGCAACCATCCGTCGTGCAGCTTTTCCGTGCCGCTTCGTGGCGAGATCGAAGCGATGATCTCGCACGGCGAAACGCGCGAGCAGATCCTTGCGTATTATCGGCACAAGTTCGGCGAGAAGATTCTTTCAGCGCCGACCACCGAGGGATTCAACCTGCTTGCGTGGACGATGCCGTTCGCTGCGATCCTGCTCGGCGGTGGATTTATCGCGCTGGCTTTCACGCGCTGGCGCAATGGACCTCTGCCGGCTGGAAAATCTCCGGCAGCATCCGAGCCGTCCGCGTTCGACTCCGATCTCCGCCGCCGACTCGAGAACGAATTGAAGGAGAACCGCTGAGCCATGGCCGTGATGATCGCGGCCGCGCTGATTGTCGCGGGCGTCGGGCTATTCGTCGCGGCTCCTCTTGCGAGTGGTCTGGGCCGCCGCCGCGCAAAGAGCCAAGGCGAGGCGGGGCTCGAGCGGCTGGCGCACGAGCGGGGGCTTGCGGTGCAAGGACTTCGCGAACTTGAGTTCGATCGCGAAATGGGCAAGCTATCCGACGCCGATTACGACTCGCTGAAGACCGCGCTTGAAAACCGGGCCCTCAAGGCGATGCAGGAAACAGATCAACTTCGCGACGAGCTTAGAAAATCGTCGCTCTCGATTGCGCCAGCACCCGCTGCTGGAGCGATTAAGCGACCCGCCGAGCAGCAACAGGTCCTCGTGCTGCGAGCGGAGACACGCCCGCCCAATATCGTGTTCTGCCCGCAGTGCGGCACTCGCGCGCTGAGGGACGCACGCTTTTGTGCCGAGTGCGGCGCGGCGCTCAAATCCACGCCGCGCGCCACCAATTGGAACGAGTAGATGGCGGCGCCGGTCGTCGAGACCCATGAACTGGGCAAGACCTACGGACAGCATCACGTTTTGCGCGACCTGGATCTGCGCCTCTTGCCGGGCCGCGCAATCTTTATCGTGGGCGCCAATGGCGCCGGAAAATCGACTCTCCTAAGAATCCTCGCCGGGCTTTCCGCGCCGACTGCCGGCCGGGCTCTAATCTTCGGACTCGACAGCCGCCGCCTGGGCCCTCGCTACCGGCGGCGAATCGGGATGCTGGCGCATCAGAGCTACCTCTATCCGAACCTTACCGCGCGCGAGAATCTCGAGTTCTGCGCCGAGCTGTACGCGATATCCGATCCCCGTGGGAGCGCCGCGCGTTGGCTCGAGCGTGTCGGCCTCGAGCGCTTTGCTGAGCGCCGCGTGCGCGCCCTTTCGCGCGGGATGGAGCAGCGGCTCGCGGCCGCGCGAGCGATGATCGCCGATCCTGGGCTACTCCTGCTCGACGAGCCCTTCGCGTCGCTCGATAGTGAAGCGGTCCAGATCATCATGTCCCTGATTCGCGAGGCCGTGGCGCGTGGTGCGTCGCTGGTCGCGAGTGCACACGTCGTGCCCGAAGTCCAAGATTTGGAATTCGAGGTTTTCGATCTCGCGCGTGCGACACTGACCCGCCGCCCGCCGACCCGCGACAGCGCCGACGCCGGCCGGATCGCCCGCCTGCGCTCTTTGCTTGGACGGTAACGACGATGGCAGCGTTTGCGGCAATCTTGCGCAAGGACCTGCGGCTCGAGCTTAGAAGCGGTGAGAGTACCGTTGCGCTGCTCGCGATCTCGCTTCTGATCCTCGTTGTTATGGTATTTGCGCTGGATGCGTCGCGGGCGCGCGGTGCGGAATCCGCGGCCGGCGCGCTTTGGGTAGCCCTGGTTTTCTCCGGGATGCTCGGCGCGACGCGCGCGCTCCTTGCCGAGCGCGACAACAACTGCATCCGCGGCCTGCTGCTCAGTCCGATCGAACCCTCGACGCTCTATGCTGCGAAACTCGCGGCCGCGTTTATCTTTATGGCGATTGCCGAGATCGGCTCCGTCATCCTGATGGTGCTATTCTTCAATCTCAATTTCGATATCACGCTGATCCGCCTCGCACCGATTCTCGCGCTCGGCACGCTGGGCTTCGCCGCGCTCGCGACGTTGCTCGCCGCGATCTCGAATCGCACGCGGATGGGCGACCTGCTGCTGCCGATTCTCGCCGTGCCGATATTCGTGCCCGCGTTGATCGCCGGCGTCAAAGCGTCGGCCTCCGCATTGGGCGGCACGCCGGAGAGCGCAATCGCCGAGTGGCTCAAGATTCTGATAGCATTTGATGTCCTGTTCGTAACCGCCGGCTATCTCTTGTTCGAGTACGTCGTGCGCGAGGATTGAGGGCCGCGTATGAGTTCGATGGTGCGCAAAGGGCTCGGCTACCTGAGTCTCGCGCTGATGTTCGTTGCCATCTTCATGGTCTTCGACTGGGTGCCGACCGAAGCCGAGCAGGGAATCGCGCAGCGGATTTTCTACTTTCATGTGCCGTGCGCGTGGGTCGCATTCGCCGCGTTCGGAATCGTCGCGCTGGCGGGGATCCTCTATCTCTGGCTTGGAGAGAGGATGTGGGACGATCTGGGCTACGCGGCGGCCGAAATCGGGATGGTCTTCTGCACGCTCGTCCTCCTTACAGGCTCGCTCTGGGCCAAGCCGATTTGGGGCGTGTGGTGGACTTGGGATTCGCGCCTGACCACAACTTTTATCCTGTGGCTGATGTACGGCGGCTACCTGCTTCTGCGCTCAAGCGCCGACGATTCGCCGCAAGTGGCGCGCTTCGCCGCGGTGGTTGGAATCGTGGCGGCGCTCGACGTGCCGGTCGTGATCGTTTCCGTGCGGCTTTGGCGCACGATACATCCCGCTGTGTTGATCACGAAAACCGGTGAGCACGGCCTCGAGGATCCGCGCATGGTCGTGGCACTGCTGGTCTCGCTCGCAGCGTTCACGATCTTTTTCGTCTGGCTGCTGACGCTCCGCTTCGCACAGCTTCGCGCGCGCACGCGGCTCCACAGGATGGGGCAGGAGATCGCGCTCGCCGAGATGCGCGCCGGAGACAGGTGATGGATCATTTCACCTTTCTGGTCGCGGCGTACGCGGCGATTTTCGTCGTGATCTTTCTCTACGTGCTGTTCGTATGGCGCCGCCAGTCGGCTCTGGAAGCGGAACTGCGCGAGATGGAAGCGCGGCTGAAGGAGTTGATCGAATCGCCGCGGAGCGACGAGGAACTGCCCTCGCGCCATCCGTGAACATGAACGCCGTGTGCCGCGAGCTTTCGATGGCTTGCCTTCTTTCGTTTCGTGCGCATCTTGGATAGCTGGACCACTCGATGGAATTTCGCGACTACTACAAAACACTCGGCGTCGAACGCACCGCTTCCGAGGCCGATATCAAGAGCGCCTTCCGCAAGCTCGCTCGTAAGCATCATCCGGATGTAAATCCAGGAGACAAAACCGCCGAGCAGAAATTCAAGGAGATCAACGAGGCCTACCAGGTCCTTTCCGATCCCGCCAAGCGCAAGAAGTACGATGAGCTCGGCGCCGATTGGGAGCGCGGCGCCAGCGAAGACGAGATGCGCCGTCGCTATGCGCGCGAGGCCGCGGCTCAGGGAGCGGGCGCGCACGGGTTCGAGGGCGAAGACTTCAGCGACTTCTTCTCGCAGTTCTTCGGCGGTGGCGGCGGAGGCTTTCGCACGCGCGGCGGCCGCGGATTCTCCGGATTCGATTTCAACGGCGAAGCGATGCGCGCACCGGACCTTCGCGCCGAGGTTGCGGTCACGCTCGCCGAGGCCGTTCATGGCACCAAGCGTCGGCTGGGTCTGACGGCAGAAGATGACTGTCCGCAGTGCGGCGGCAGTGGCATGATCGGGCGCGAGGAAAAGCAGGGCAAAGCCCGCGTGATCCGTTCTGCCGCGCCTTGCCCGACTTGCGGCGGCCGCGGCGTAATCCCGGCGCATCGGACCTTGGAGATAACGATTCCGGCCGGCTCCGGCGACGGCACTCAGTTGAGACTCAAGGGGCAGGGCGGCCACGGGCCGAAGCGCGATTTGAACGGCGACCTGCTCCTCACGGTGAGAGTCGAGCCGCATCAGTTCTTTACGATGGCCGGGCGCGATATCAGGTGCGCGCTGCCAGTGTGGGACTACGAGGCGGCGCTCGGTGCCGAGGTCACCGCACCAACCGTCGACGGAAAAGTCGCGCTCAAGATTCCGCCGGGCAGCCAGACGGGGCGCGTCATGCGGCTTCGCGGCAAGGGCCTGCCCGCGCGCGGCAAGGAGCTGGCGGGCGATCTCCTCTACGAGCTCAAAGTGCTCGCGCCTATGGATCTGACTGCTGAGGAGCGTGGTCTTATGGAGCAGCTCGCCGAGCGGCTCAAGTCACGCAATGTGCCAGACCCGCGAGCGGACTTGCTGAGGAGCTGACGCGATGGCACGGCGCACATCAAGTGTCAGGCGGCGCACCCCCCGTGGCGAGACCGTCCTCTACAGCCGCACCGTGCTGTGTAGCGTGACGGGCGCGAGCGAACGCCAGCTCGCGGTCTGGGAGCATGAGGACCTGATCGCGCCTACGCGGATTGATGAAGTCGGCGGCCGGAGCGAACCGCTCTACGATCGCAATGCGCTCGAGCGAATCCGCGTCATCCGCACGTTGGCCGAGGAACTCGAGGTCAACCTGCCCGGAATCGGCGTGATTCTGCATCTGCTCGACCGCGAGCGCCGTTAACTGTGCGTTGTTGGCTCGTTGCCCGATCGCTTGTCGGGCGTTAGCCTCTCTGCCATGTCTCGTGGGCCGAATCGGCTTGTCCGGGCAGTATCGGCTGCCTTCGCGGGTGATGGCGTCGGCGCTGATTCATCGATTCTACTCGGGCTCTCGGGCGGTGCCGACTCGGTCGCACTTCTGCATGTATTGCTTGAACTTCGGCCTCATTTTGCCTTCAGGCTCGCTGGCGCTCATTTGAACCATCGGATTCGGAGCGCCGAGGCCGATCGTGACGAGGCTTTCGTCCGCGCCCTTTGCCATCGCCTCAACGTCGAATTGATCGTCGACCAAGCCCACGGTCTTGAGGTGACCTCAGGCAACCTCGAAGAGCGTGCCCGCGAGGCTCGCCGCGCGTTTCTCGAGCGCACCGCAGACGAATACGGAGCAAATCTGATCGCGCTGGCACATCACGCCGATGACCAGGCGGAAACCGTGCTGATGCGAATGCTCCGCGGTGCGGGCGCGGCCGGACTTGCTGCAATGACCAAGCGCGGGCCAGGCAGAATCATCCGCCCTATGCTTACGGTGCCACGCGCGGAAATCGTCAATTATATCCGCGAGCGGGGCCTCGAATTCGTCGAAGATTCGAGCAACGCGTCGCGATCGATTCTGCGAAATCGTATCCGTCACGAGCTGATGCCAATGCTCGATCGTGAGTACCGGCCCGGAATCGCGCGGCGTCTTGCGGAGTTGGGCGGCGAGATGCGTGCGCTCGATGGTCTCGTCACGGCGCTCGCCGAGCGCGAACTCGACGCGTTGGCGCTTGCGCCGGGAGTGCTCGACGCGTCGTGCCTCGCGAGCGTTCCCGAAGGGCTAATTGATCCCGTTCTACGAGGATTTATCGCGCGAACAGCGGGCGGCCTACGACGAATCGAACGTTGCCACGTCGCTGCGCTTCGCGAGCTCGCGCTCGAGGGCGGTCCCAGCGCGGCAATCGATCTCCCCGCTGGCTGGCGCGCCGAGCGCGAATACTCGGCACTGAAACTTGTGCGCCGAAGTTCGCGTCGAACAGATGTGTACTCGATCGCTCTAAGACTCGACGGGGACACATTAATCGACGCTGCCGGCCTCGTGATTAGCGCCTCGCGCAGGGCTGCCGATGCGGTCGCGATGCCCGCGTCGCTCGATGAGGCGGTATTCGATGCCGCACCGCTCGGCGGCGGTCTGGTTGCGCGAAGCTTCCGCGATGGCGACCGCGTCGCGCCGCTCGGATTCGAGGGGCATCGCAAGGTCAAGGAAGGCTTCATCGACCGGAAGTTCCCGCGCGCGAAACGCTCCGGCTGGCCGATCGTCGTGCTCGGTGACGAGATTGCCTGGGTTCCAGGTGTGGTCCGCGCGCGGGTCGGGCTCGTTACGCCGGCCACCGAGTCCGTGATTAGATTGAAAGCAAGGGAAATGCTTGAGGATTAGGCTTTTCGCGTTGCGCGCCGTTTAACGTGCGTGGTACCTTTTAGATGGGATGAACCAGTTTTCCCGCAGTATTGCGTTATGGCTAGTGCTGGGCCTGATGTTCCTGCTGCTGTTCAATATCTTCAGCCGACAGCAGCCTCGCGAACCTGAGATAATCTTCTCCCAGTTCCTCAACGATGTTCAGGACGGCAAGGTCGGTTCGGTCACAATCCAGGGCAACCTGATCAAGGGCGATTACACCTCGGGCGAGCACTTCAAGGTTTACGCGCTCAACGATCCCGATCTCGTCAAGATACTCCGCGACAAAAACGTAAAGATCGCGGCGAAACCGGCCGAGGGTGATCCGTGGTGGATGGTCGTCCTGATCCAGTGGTTCC
>JASHPB010000070.1 GCA_030038355.1 Candidatus Binataceae bacterium | reverse complement strand
GTCGCCATCGCCAGCAGCGGCGTGATTCTGACCATAAGATGCCGCGCCGACTTCATCTGTTTCAGGATTTTGCGCGGAATCCATATCATCGCGAACAGGATTGAGCTTCCCATCAGCAGAAACGCGAGAGCCAGCAGGGCCAGGCGCGCGATGTTCGCGTTCCTGATTATGCCGATGACTTGGTTTGCCATACGCCGCCCCTATGCTTTCGCTGTTTTGTTCGACTCAGCTTTGTCTTTCTGTGAGTAAATCTGCATCGCTACGCAAATTGGTCCGTCCGGTTGCATCGGAGTCTCGCTGAAGTCACTACAGCGATCATAATTTAAACACCTGGGTTGAGGACGGGTGAGCCAGCCGACCAGATGATCTTTTACGATCACGTCCAAAAGCCCGAGATTTGCGCCTCGGAAGAGAGGCGCAGGGCTGCCCCAAGAGCTTCTAATGTCGCTTGTGTTTAAAGATCCACTATTCGATGCCCAATGGCTGCGAGCGGTAGGACATAGCAGCTATGGTGGCGCCGAGGTGGGCGAATGTTTTGCCGCGGCAACCCGCATCAAGGAACTCGACGCGCGGAGCTGGTTTGAAGCCTGGTACTCGCTCGCCGAAGCGGTGCTCGGCGAGGCGAACAAGAGCCGGGCAGCCGGAAGACCTGTCAGCGCGCTCCGAGGTTATCTGCGCGCATCGAACTATTTTCGTGCCGCATACACATTTCTATTCGAAGCGCCGGTCGATTCCCGACTGATCGATGCTTACCGGCTGCATCGTTCCGCGTTTGAGAATGCCATCAATTTCATGACACCGAGCGCGGAACGGATCGCGATTCCATATGCCAACCGCGAATTGCACGGCTACCTGTTTCGCGCCGCGGATGAAAAGATGCCGCGCCCTACCGTGATCCTCAACGGGGGCTACGACAGTACTGCCGAAGAGACTTACCTATTTAGCGGTGCAGCGGCAGTCGCACGCGGCTACACGTGCGTCGCATTCGATGGACCGGGTCAAGGAGCGGCGCTCATAGATGCTCAGATGGTCTTTCGGCCCGACTGGGAAGCCGTGATCGGTCCGGTGATTGACTGGGCGATAGCGCGGCCCGAGGTCGACCCGACGCGAATCGCTATCTTGGGAATCAGCTTCGGCGGTTATCTGGCGCCGCGTGCGGCCAGCAGTGAGTCACGGATTGCGGCGTGCATCGCGGATCCGGGTGAGTTTTCGCTATTCGAAGAACTGAAGAGCCGCGTGCCTGGCTTCGTCGCGCGCGGAATATCCGAAGAAGGCCGGCTGATGACGGGGCTGGTGAATTGGATGATGACCCGGCGCATACGCCACCCCACGGCGGGCTGGGGCCTGCGTCGCGCCATGTGGGTGCATGGAGTGGACAGTCCGCTCGCCTACCTCCGCCTGACGCGAGCATACACTAACGAGGGACGCGCGGAGCAGATTCGATGCCCGACTCTCATCTGCTCGGCGGAGAACGACGAAATCGGTGTGACCGCGCGCAGGCTCTATGAGGCGCTCACCTGCGAGAAAACGTTGATCACCTTTACATCGAAAGAGGGCGCCGGCGAGCATTGCGAGGCCGGCTCGCGCTCGCTTTTCAACCAGCGCGCGTTCGACTGGCTCGGCCGGGTGCTAGCGACATGACGCCTCGCTTAGCCACGAAGGACGTGTGCGTCCTCAAAACTCGGTCCATGCCGATTGATCGGTGGTTTCGAAGACGAGGCGATGGGCTGCGGCCATAGCGACGCCGACTAGAGAATTCCCGCAAGCCAGCCAAGACAAGAGCGTCGAAAGAAGTGGAACTCGAGCTCATCGCGCTTCGTCATTAGCTTGCCGTCCTCGTTCGTCAACCTCGCCGTCTGCGGTTGTGCTCCATCGATCGGCCGGTCTAGGCGTGGCTCTACCACGTATGGTCGCGCTGCCTCGGCGCGCCGAGGTGATAGCACTCGCACAGGTCGGCGGGCTGCGCCACCGCTACGAACGCCTCGCGGTCTGGGCAGATCTACGACCCTCTGCGTAAAGTCGCGCATCCGCTCGCGCTGCGTCGCCCGGACGTCTCCACTATGGCCAATTCGATCGGGATCGCGCGTTGTCCCTTGCGTCGGCATCCTCGGCTGATTGCTCCCAGCGCCCCAGGCCCCCCTTATTTCGTTTTGGTTTATTTTTCAGCAGGGACAACTGCCCCACTCGCGACAAGAAACGCAATTATGACCGAATAACGGAGGCCATGTAAGCGCGCAGCCGCTCCGAATCCGCGGGGCAATCACTAATCGCTCGCGGGCGCCAGACCGTTTACGAACAGATCGAATGCCGCCTTGAAAGCGTCCTCGGCTCGGTTGGCGGGCACGTCCCATTGCGCGAGCTGGCCGTCGATGTACATGCGCGCGAGGCCATACGCGAGCGCGCGCGCCGCAAACGAGATCGTCCTCGGATCACCGCGCGGAAGCTGAAAGCGCTCCTGCTGCTCGCATAACAGCTCCTTCATCGCCCTCGGTGAAACAGTTGTAGATTTCCGCGGGCGGCGCGGGTCAAGTCGGACCAAGATATCCGGGCTACTTTCGGCTTCAACTCAGGCCGCCTGTCTCGGCCTGACAGCGCTCGGCCGCTGATTCCACCATCGTACCCTTGAAAAAGTTTGGGTTATTCGCGGTCCAGAACATGATCGCGTTATCAAACAAGAACGTGCGCAGGGACTTTTCGTCAATCACTCCGTGCTTAACGAGTTCATAAGCTTCCTCGGCTATTTCGGACATGTCGGGCACGTCCCAATGACCAATATCAGATCCATAGAGTGGTTTAAGTCTGGCATCGAATGGAATTCCGCGAGGATTAAACGCCATCGCATTGAGCGGGTCATCGCCCTCGCACCCGAAGTAAAATCTCTCAACGAACAGATTTCTAATGTCTTCCGCTGACCGGATACCGCTTTTCTCGAACTCGTCAATCGGCAAGTCGGAGGAGACAGTTCTGCCGGGCGTGAAGTCCTGAAGCGTCGTAAGATCACCATCGATCTGACGCCGCGCATAGCGAGCAACCAGACTGGAGAACAGTTTCTGGTCCACCAGCGCGGGATCGAGGACCTCCCGCATAGCCTTGCCGTTGCGCTTGTGCCAGTGACTGAGCAAGTCGCAGTAACACATGACCGCCCAGGCAACTCCACCTTCCAAAAATCCGAACCGTAGCTTCGGGAACCGCATCGGCACTCCCCCCATCAATAGACCCTTGCAGATGGCCTCTGCGCTGGCGGCAAAACTGCCGACGTGGTTGTACACGTAGTTGCTGTAGGACTGACGACTGCCCCATGTGTAACCCAACGAATGAAACGTTGGCGCGATACCGAGTTCCTGGCACTTGGACCAAAATGGGTCGTAGTCGTAGTCGCTGTCGATTCCATATACGTCGAGGGTATATGCGAACCGCGCGGCATCGGGATATTTTCGCGCGATCATCGGAATTGGCCGTTTGACGAAGCTGGCCATCATAGCGCTTTTCATTCCGAGCTCTTTGACAGCGAATTCAAGTTCTTGGATGGCTTCCAGGGGCGTGTGCATCGGAATTACAGCCGCCGCTGTCAAGCGATCGCCGAATCCAGCGGTCATGTCCGCGCGCATTCGATTCAAGGCCCGACAAGAAGCGCGCCGAAGCTCCTCGTCCTCTACTCCGATCAGCGAAAACCCGATTGTGGTGTAGAGCACCGAATAATCCAACCCGAGCTCATCCATCCGTTCGTAGAGCAATTTCGGCAACATCGAGGTCGCTCGATCCAATGTGTTGGCTGCCGGGCTCCCCCACCAGGGCCCGCGTGTTATTCGCCTGTCTCGCGCTTCGGCCAGGTTCTCGTCGTGAATCACTAACCCATATCCAGCCCCCGACGCTGCGAATCGTTCCGCCATCTTCGAGCCACTCTCTGCTTTGATGTATTCAGCCAGGACAGCGGGATTCTCAAGCGTGTGACCGTCGGAATCAATGATGGGATAATTTAAGCGCGCGCGAATTTGTGCTGATTTGGAAAGACTTGGCGTGGTCATGAGGCCCTCCTCAGGTCTTTAGGTCAGATTCTGTTCCTGGTCACCAATCCCAGGGCGTATCAGGCTGCCAGAATGTCTCGATACTTCTATCGTCCTCAATTTTCCTGTCAGCGAAACGGTACATGCTTATCGCCGCCAAATTAAACTCTTCACCCGGTTTCGGAAAACTGTCCCACGCTTCGCCCACGTAACTCCTTCGAAACGACCACCTGACAGCGACCCTATCGTCCTTCGCGATAATCGCTTCTACTTTAATTCGAACATCAGCCAGAACGGGGGCTCCACGTTTAACCATCGTTCTCGCTCCGTCAAGGCCTCGAAGCAGTCCTTCAGTATTCGTGGCCGAATGGTACCCGACTCGGGACTGACCTGAGGGCCCTCCGACGGCTGCCAAAGCAATCTGCCCTGGCCTCAGATGCGCTCTTATGTTTGCGGCCCGTACCAGCAAGGTCGAGACGGTGCGCTACTCCGAACTTACCGGCATGCTGCTAGCAGACTCGCCAAGTGCGGAAGATTTCCGGCCAGGTCCACGCCGAACAGAGAGAAATCGCTGAACTTAAAGCAGATCGCGACCGAGAGCGTGCGCAGCGGGCGGCTTTCGAGGCAATACTTGTAGCCTTTAAGATCCGGGTAGTTTACTGGTCATCGTCCCGTGGACCTCGCGGTAATACTGGCGGGCCGTTCGAAAGCGTTGGAATCACTCGCGGCGCGAACCAGTAGCGTTGCCGTGTTCTCGGTAATTGCCGAGTTCTGGGCGGGAATTGTGACCTGTTTCGGGTCGTCTAAGCGGTCTTGAATCGACGCTTGTCGATGCCGAGGCTGGCGATTCTTGCATCAAGCGTCTGGCGCGGGATTCCCAGCATTTTGGCTGCGCCGTTCACGCCCGAGATTCGGCCCTGGCACTGCGCCAGCGCGGCTTCGATCATTTGCTTCTCACGCTCGATAAGGGTTGCGGCCAAGGGAGCTGGCGAGCCGGACGGCGTAGGTGACTCGACCTTCAACCAGGTCTCATCGATTGAAAATGTTTCGTCGTCGCAAAGGATTACGGCTCGCTCGATCACATTCTGAAGTTCGCGGATGTTCCCCGGCCAGTGGTATCGCTGAAATAGTGCGAGCGTCCTGCTTGTTATGTCCTTGAACTTCTTGCCTGCCTTTTGCGCATAGCGATCGACAAAATATTCAATCAGTAGCGGAATGTCGTTCACTCGTTCCCGCAGGGACGGCAGATGAATTGGAAAAACATTCAGTCGGTAGAAGAGATCCTGGCGGAACGTACCGGCATCGACGGCAGACCTCAGGTCGCGGTTCGTAGCAACCAGCACGCGTACGTCGACGACCAGCGGTTGAGTGCTCCCGACTCGTTCAAACTCTCGCTCCTGCAGCACACGAAGCAGGGCCATCTGCACCTCGATGGAAAGGTCACCAATCTCATCGAGAAAAATAGTTCCGCCGTCGGCAGC
>JASHPB010000069.1 GCA_030038355.1 Candidatus Binataceae bacterium | reverse complement strand
GCACGACCTCCGGCGGCGCTTCCTCAGCAGCCATGGCGAGGATCCGACCTTCGCGCCGAATCGACGGCGCAAACTGCGTCGACTCCAACAATCACAGCCTGCTTCTCAGTCACCGATCAATCCGCATCTTTCTGCCCTACCTGCCCATCACGCCGATGAAGGCAGTGCCGCAGTTCGAGGGTTACGAACCATCGACGATCCTTACAACTGCGCAGCTTTCCGACGCCGCGGCGCAGCAAGCCTGTGTGGACTCGAACGGCGCGGGCGTTCAATGCCTGTCTATATATCGGCGGCCGCTGCCCCCGATCAATCTAGCTTTCCTCACCACGACGATGTGGGATGGACGCGAACCCAATCCTGCCGTTTTCGGCCTTGACGATTCGCTTACCAGCCAGGCAGCCGACGCCACACTCGATCATGCGCAAACGACCACTCCTCCGAGCGCCTCGCAACTCGCACAGATCGTCGCATTGGAGATGGGACTATTCAGCGTGAAGCTTTTCGATTTTCTCCCCGGGCCGCAGGCGGCCGACGGCGCCGAGGGCGGGCCTCAGGAAGTATCGGAGCTAGCTTCAACCTTTATCATCGGCATCAAATGACTCGCTGAGTGCCGGCTTCAATCCAGTGGTGTTCACGCTGTTCGATGCGTGGCAGAACGGCGGCGACGAGCCTCTCGCAGTTGGTCAAGTGCTGCGACCAGCGATTCACCATCGGGCTCAGCGCGCACAACGAGGCGGATCTGAGCGCGTTTCTGAACGTGCTGTAGCGGACGGCGAGCTCAA
Organism: Candidatus Binataceae bacterium; assembly: GCA_030038355.1. Lineage (GTDB taxonomy): Bacteria > Desulfobacterota > Binatia > Binatales > Binataceae > JASHPB01. The sequence goes on along the minus strand of JASHPB010000069.1, from coordinate 21,786 downwards.
CCGCTCGCGATCGTGCGCAGCAATTCGTCGAGGTCGATCGCACTGAACGCCGGCCGGAAGAAGTCTGCCGCGTCGAGCCGCGGCGCGTCGCTGGTATGACCGACGGCGAGCGCGCGCATGCCCGCGCGATGCGCCGCCGCGATCCCCGCCGGCGTGTCCTCGACGACGAGGCATTCTTCGGGCATGACAGGGTCGCGCTGGCGGAGCAGAAATCCAATCCTGCCGAGCGCCGCAACGAATCCGTCGGGCGCCGGCTTTCCACGCTCGACGTCCTCGGCGGCAATCACATCAAGGAAATATTGCCGCAGACCCGCCGCCATCAGCACTTGTTCAGCTTCGACGCGCAGCGCTCCCGTCACGATCATGAGCGGAAATCGCTCGTGGCAGTGGCGGACGAAATCCAGCGCGCCGGGATAGATCAGCTCGCGACCGGATGCCGTTGCGCGCGCGAAGGCCGCGTGCTTGCTCGCGATGAGCTGGGCGATTCGCGCCTCGTCGGCGTCGAGGGCGTTCTCGCGGAGCACTGCGGCGAAACAATCGTGGTCGTTGTAGCCGATGAAGCGCGCGAAGTAGTCCGCACGCGAGATCTGCACGCCGACGTCCTTCAGCGCCGCGTGGTAAGCCTCGAAATGGAGCGGCTCACTGTCGACGAGCGTGCCGTCGAGATCGAAGAACACCGCGCGAATCATCGGCTACGCGCGTTTCCCTGGCAGCGCGACGATCGCACGCTGTCGCGGCTCGCCACTCACGCGCGCGCGCCCGTTTTCGATCGTCATGTCGAGCTCGCTCCGCACGCCGAAGCGGCCCGGAAGGTAAATGCCGGGCTCGACCGAGAAGCACGTGTTCTCGATCAACTGCCGCTCGTCACGCGTCTCGAGCGAATCGAGATTGGCGCCCGTGCCGTGTACCTCGCGGCCGATCGAATGACCCGTGCGATGCACGAAGCGGTCGCCGTAACCCGCCTCTTCGATCACCGCTCGCGAAACGCGGTCGGCTTCGCGTCCGCTGATTGCCAGACCCGAAGCCACACGCTGCTCGATCAATTCGACGGTTGAGTCGCGGGCGCGCGCGACGATTTCGAAAATTCGCGCATGCTCAGCGGGTACGTCGGCGCCGACAAACGCCGTCCACGTGAAGTCGGCGTAGATCGAATCTTCGCCCTTCTCCTTGGCCCACAGATCGAGCAGGACGAAGTCGCCCAGGTTAATCGCGCGATCATCTGACCGATTCGGGCCGAAGTGCGGGTCGGCGCTGTGCTCATTGACGGCGACGATTGGCGGCTCGTGCGTCGAAAGCTGGTGCGCCCCGATTCGTTCCATCACGAACGCCTGCACAGAGCACTCGCTCACGGGTCTTTGCGCTTCGACGCGAGCCGCGATATCAGCGAAGGTTTCATCGACCACGGCTCGCAGAGCCACTGCCGCGCGATGATGACTTTCCATCTGCGCGGTCGTGAGCGAGGCCTCGAAGCGCTGGATAAGGTCCGCCGCCGAGACGACCTCGACCCCCAAACTTCGCACCAACTCGATCGTGCCCGCGTCGACCCGCGACACGTAGGGAATTGCCGCGCCCGGCGAATAGTTCATCGCGATTCGCCGCGCGCTCCCCAGCACTTCACCAAGTTCGTGCGTCATATCATCATACGAACGATAAACGACCTTGCGCGCCGCGAGCGCGTCGAGCCGACGCGCTTCCACCGCCGAAACTATCGCGGCCGGCGCGCCCGCCGCGGGCACGTAACAGAACCATCGGCGCGTGGTTGTGCCGCTGGTCGGCACTTCGAGGATTCGATAGGCGAGCGGGTCGCTCAGGCGAAAATCATAAAAGAGCCAGCCGTCGAGCCCTGCGGCCTGCAGTGCAGCTGAGATTTCCTCGAGGCGCGTCATGCGGCCGGCGGCGCAAAGCGCGCGCCCCAGACGTGAACGTGTATCGGATCGATTCGCACAATCGCGTTCTTGTCCGGCTGCAGCGGCATCGAACGGTACTGCACGTACTTGTCGCGAAGATATCTGAGCGCCAGCATGTATTCCTGCGGGTCGTCGACGAGGGCCGCCATGCCGCGCACCAGCACGTAGGCGAGTTGCTTCCAGTCTTCTTCGTATTGATCGACCACCAGCGAGACGCGGGGATTTGCCGCGATGTTGCGCATCCGCTTCAATTCCTTGCCCGGACGCGTCTTGGGCTTTTCATCCAGCACGAAATAAAAGCGCGCGCCATCGAACCAGAAACAGAGCGGCACGTTGTGCGGTGTGCTCGAGGCGTCCGCGGTCGCAAGATGACCGAGCCGCGCGGCGGAAAGGAACGCGGCCACGCGTGAATCGGCGAGGATTTTGAGCGGCGCCGCGACCTCGGTTGCTTTGGCCATCAGTGCTGCTCCATGCGCTTCAGCGCCGAGCGCGCGGCGCGGGTTAAGGATTCGTCGTCGCTCGAGGCCGCGCGCGTGAGCGCCGCATGGATACGCGGCGATCCGTTAGCGACCGCTCCCAGAGCGGCCGCAGCTGCCCGCCTCACACCCGCGTCGGGATCGTGCTCGAGCATCTCGAGTGCGACCTTCGCGGCTTGCGTCGAATCTTTGAAACAAGCGAGTGCGGCCAGCGCCGCGAGTCTGAGATGCGTCGAGTGGGCGCGGCTCGCGCCTTCGATCGCTTCAAGCATCGCGGCGCCGTTGGCATTCAAGTCGCGAAGGCCATAGAGCGCCATCCGCTGCGCGACGGGATTGTCGCCGCCCGCGAGCGCGAGCAGCCGCGCGATCATCGCCGCGCGCTTCCCGCGCCCGAGCGCGACAATCAGCTCGGTCGCCGCCCAGCGCACGTCGCCGTCGTCGCTCGCGAGCGCTTCGAAGAGCGCATCGACGGCGCGCTCCGCAAGCGCTCCGCCGCCGCATCGCGCGAGCGCGTACGCGGCGGTCCAACGCGCGCGTGGATCGGAGCCTTCGATTACGCGATGCAGGATCGCGTGGACGCGCGGGTCGCGCGCTGCGATTGCGACGAACGCGTCTGCCGCGCGGCGGGCGACGGCCTTCAGCCCCGCGCCGAGGCATCGCGCGAGAGCATCGAGCGCTTCGTCGCTCACGTCGAGCGATGCGTCCTCGATCAGGCGCACAATCGCGGCGCTCTGGCGGGCAGGATCGCCGAGCTCAGCCGCGAGCGAATCGATGTCGGCGGTGGGATTCATGCGAGTTTCATCACCAGCTGTACGAGGTTGGTTAGATCGCCGAGAGCGAGGAAGTAATTGTCGCCGCTCGCGAATGTCTTCAGCGCGGCGCGCGAGACCGACGGTAAATCGAAAGTGCCGGCGCGGATTTCGCGTTCGAAGGCCGCGACACCGGGCGAGTTCGCTATGAAGTCACCCGACATCACGAGCCGCTCGATCCTGCCGTCACGAAGCGCGGCGTGCGCTTCCACCGCGCCGAGCTGCCCCGAGGTCCGCGCCGCGCGGTTGAGCGACGCATCGGGCACGCGATTGGTGAGCCATCCCGATTCCTCGAGCGCGGCGCCGCGATGCGCACCCTCGGCGGCCTCATCGGATGAAAAGTCGCGCACACGCACCTCGCCTAACTGATCGCGATAGCCGTCAACCAGCGCGCCCGCCAGCTGCTCGAAGCTGACATCGCGATCGATTTCGCGCACCAGCTTGGTCGCGATTTCGGGTCCATACATCGCCGACGGCAATTGTCCTTCCGGATCAACGCACTCGAGCTCGTGCACGAGTTCCTCCATGCCGCGGTTGATTGCGAGCGCCACCTCGAAGAGCATCGCAGCCTGACCGTCGGTTTCGAACGCGCACATAGCTAGCTCTCGCCGATTAAAGGTTATCGCGTCACGGCCTGGGTAGAAACATTTCAGATTGCATCGCTCGAGCGCGCTTAAGAGGCCGCGTGCATAACGATTCATGACCTGCTCGGGCGTGAGATGCGCATCGCGCTCGGGCAGGAGCGCGGTCCGATTGGGCAGGATCAGCGCGGCGCCGATCCATCCTTCGCCCGCACCGACTACCCGCCCGCCCGTGAGGCGACGCATCACATTGATCCCGCCGCGCTCGGGCGCGCCGCCATAGAGATGATAGCGGCCGATCGACACGACGCGCCCGGCAAGGGTGTAGGCGATTAGGAGCGGCGAAGCGGCACGCTGCGCCACGCGCTCGAGCATTGCAAGCTCGAGCCCGAGCAGATCGAACGGAGCGAGGGTCGGTATGATTATGGCGTCGAGGGCAGGCACATGCTCGATGCTACCGGTGACGGCGGAACGCCGCCATGAGGGGGACTAGCGCTCTTCGCCGAACAGAAAAATCGAAAGCGTGATCATCGCGAACACTACGTTCGGCAGCCACGCCGATATCCATGGCGTCAGAAGCCCCGAACGGCCGAACGAAGTGGTGATACCCATCGCGAGCCAGTAACCGAAGCCGATCACGATAGCGAGCCCGAAGCTGCGTCCGAGACTCAAGTTGCGCGGCAGCGGATCGAGACTGAGCGCCATGCCGAGCGCGACCATGATCAGGCACGAAAAGGGCATCGCGTATTTCAGATCGCGATCGACCACGTAGCCTCCCGGATCGAGGCCTTTGCTCCGCAAATCCTGGATATAACGGTTGAGCTCCCAGAGGCTGAATTCCTCGGGGTCGAGCCGAAGCAGTGCGAAGTCCGACGGCGAGAGGCCGAGGTCCAGCCTGGTTTTGTCAGCCGCAACGACCTCGCCTTGGTCGATACGGAACACCTTCATCCCGTTTGGAATCCACTTGTGACCGTTCCATTGCACGCCCGCGGCTCGCGCGATGGTGTCGACATCGAAATTGGCGCCGAGCGTGTAGCGCGTTACGCCGTGCAGCGTTTTGGTGCTCCGATCGTAAGTCTCGGCGGACACGAAGCCGTCGTGCGCGCGCACCCAGATGCGGCGTGCGGCGAACACGGCCTTGAGCTGCCGCTTCTTTAGCTGCACGTCGTAGAGATACTTGGCCTCGCGTGTGGCGGCGGGGACCAGGGTCTCACTCAGCATGAAATTGAAGCCCGAGATTACGATTGCGACGAACAGCACCGGCACCGCCATCTCAAGCCGGCTGATGCCGAGCTGCTGGCAGGCGAGCACTTCGCCCGAGCGGTTAAGGATCGCGAAACCGAGCAGCACTCCGGCGAGGCTCGCGACGGGCAGCACCTGTGACACGATCAAGGGGAGCTTGAGCGCAAAGTATTCGAGGCCGAGCAGCCCGAGTCCACCGTAGCGGATCAAATCGTCGAAGCGATCGAACATGTCGCCGAGCAGATAGGCGGTGGTGAAGGCGATGAGGCATACCACGAAGGGGCCGAAAAATTGGCCCGCCAGGAATCGATCCATCACCGGCGATAGACGTGGGCGAAGCGTCATGCGGCCTGGCGGCTCCGTTCGTAGCGCTCGACCAGATCCCAGATGAGATCGCCCGGCCCGCGGCCCTGGTCGCCGCGATCGGTCGCCGCGCGCGTGAAGAGCCAGAAGGCGAGCGCGATGAACGCCAGATCGGGCAAGCTCATCGCGATAAAGGCGTCGATCTTGCCGCGCTGCGCGAGAGTCTCGCCTACTCGCATCAGCGAGTAATAAAGGAAGAAGAGCGCGACCGCGACGCCGAAGCGCTCCGAATGGCCGCCGCGCGCGGGCTTCAACCCGAGCGGAATTCCGATCAAGGCGAACAGCAGCGTAGCGAACGGGATCGTGTACTTGCCCGCGAGCTCCGTCTCGGCATCGTAGTCGCGCTTGCCGGCGGCGCGCGCCTTGCGGATCGTCGCGACCAGGGTCGCATACGGCATCTCGTCGGGATCCTCGGCGCGCACGCCAAGCGACTCGCTCGGTTCGACGCTCAGATCATAGATGTGAAAGCTGGTGATGTGGCTCGATTCGCTCTGCGGCTCGACGCCATAGATCGATCCGTTGAACAGCCGGAGCGTGATCACGCCTTCCTTGCCCGGCACGATAATGCCGTTGCTCGCTATGATCGTGTTCTGCTGCTTGGGATCGCGCACGTCGGAGATCATCACGCCCTTCAGGCTCTCGTCGCTGGTCGAAATCTGATCGACGTAGATGACGAGGCCAGGAAAGTTGCTGTTGAAGATTTTTTCCTTGAGGCCCGCGCTGCTGGTGGTATCGGTTAGCTCGAAGATCTTTTTTGTCAGGCTCGAATTCGCCCACGGCCGCACCGAGAATGCGAACCAGCTCGACACCGCGTACACTCCGAGCGCGACCGCGATCACCGGCACCGCGAGCCGATAGAGGCTGACGCCGCAGGCACGCGCCGCCGTCATCTCCTGGTCGCCAGACATCCGCCCGAAGCCCATCAGCACCCCGAGCAGCACCGCCATCGGAAAGGTCATCTCGAGAAAGGCCGGCATGATGTAACCGATGAGCCCGAGCACATCGGCGATCGACACGCCGTGATTCACGACCATCTCGGTGAGCTTCAGAAGACGCGCCGTGACCAGCGCGAAGGTCAGCAATCCTACGCCCACGCCAAATGGCGCGAGCACTTCGCGCGCCACGTAGCGGTCGATAATCGCGAAGCCGGGAATCGTTATCCTGCGTTTCACCGCGTGCCGGCTCAGCGCCGTTAGCGGCCAGTCTAGACGCTCGCCCACGGGATTGGAACGTCGGGCTAGGATGCGGCTCTCACTTTGATACGATCGCGCGCCATGAAGGGTTTCAGACGGCGTGAGCGGACTCGGCCCGAGCGCGAGCAGGATCGACATCCTAAACCGCGCGCGGCCGGCGAAACGCAGCCCGCTGCGCAGCGGAACCGCGAGATGGTATATGGCGTCGAGCCAATCCGTGAGCTGGTCGGAGCCGCTCCAGAAGCGGTACGCGCGCTTTTCATCCGCCGCGATGACGAGCGCAGATTCGCCGCAGAAATCGAACAGGTAAGGAAGCACGGCGGCCGCGTCGAATTGGTCGAGGCCGAGCGCCTGGCGCAACTCGCCGGCGCCGAGGCGCGCCACCAGGGAATCGCGGCACTGATGCGCGAGTATCGGTACGCGGCGCTCGAAGACGTAATCGCGCGCGGCGCGGATCCGATCGTGCTGGTGGATGGTGTCACCGATCCGCGCAACCTGGGCGCCCTCATGCGCTCGGTGGAGGGCGCCGGCGCTGGAGCACTAGTGCTCGCGCGCGACCGCACGGTGGCAATCACGCCCGCGGCGGTGAAGGCGTCGGCCGGAGCGTGGATTCATCTTGTGATCGCGCGATGCGGCAACGTGGCGCGCGCGCTCGAGCAGTTAAAGGAAGCGGGCTACTGGATCGCGGCGCTTGCACCGGGCGGCGAGACCTCGATTTACCAACTCGATACGACGCGGCGGCTGGTTATCGTGATCGGGTCGGAAGATCGCGGCGTTCGCGACATCGTGAGGAAGGGCGCCGATTTTGTCGTGAATATCCCGATGCGCGGGCAGGTCGATTCGCTCAACGTGTCGGTCGCCGCCGCGGTGGCGCTGTTCGAAATCGCGCGGCGACGCGCCCAGCCCTAATCAACAACACGCGCGATCGCCGCCGCATTGGGCGCCGAACAGCTGAGGTACTTACGCGGGGCCTGCACCGATGAATTAAGTGTTGTCAGAGCGAACCCGCCTGCGCACTCGGCGAAGGTGCCTTGAGCTCGAGCTTGCGAAGTAGCTGCGACTCCGGAGGACGCGATGGCCCAAGCAAGTGCCGTGTCCCTCTGTCACCGAATAGGTTCTCAGCGATTCGCGACCACTGGCACAGCAAGCGCCAGCGGTTCTTGCGTGGCTTCAGTGAGGGCAAGCTGCCACCAGTCGCTCGGCCGCTACCATGCGCTCCACCACCATTTCGTGACCTTCGCGGTCCGCAGCTTCGGCCTCCGCGACACGCGCAACTATGATCTTGAAGACGCGCGCAAGATGATGGCCGAGAAGCTTGTCGAGGCAGCAAGGCAATTCCATAGCCAGGACACAAGACGGTTGATCACAACGAGCTGATGTTTCGGTTCTGCCGCGCCGCCGCGGTGAGCGATGCCGAGGTGCGTGCGATGAGGATGGCTCCGGCGGGGTGGGCGCGCTCGCTCTACTACTACAACACGGGTTGCGACCGAGTCGGTCGAAATCGTGCTGCCGATGCAGACTACGCAGGAGGGGCAGATGCCGGTCCGATCGGAGAAGTGCTGCGGCCCGCCTTTCGAGCGGACGCCCCGGATCCAGGCGCGATGCGCCCGAGAGCGAATTTTTCACCGAGCATGACCTCGCCGAGGTCGAGCACAGTCGCCGGCAGACGGAATTGTGCGCCAAGCATCTGGACAGGCCCGAGCTCTGCGCTCGTGCATTGAGGGTGAACGGATGAGATCTGCGAGCTGCGGTGGGTATCGATTTCGGAATCGTATCGATCTCAAGTGCTTGAGCGAGCAGGAGCTCCTGCCGGCCGACGGACACGATTTGGTTTAAGAGTCATCGGTGTTAAGAGCGGTCGACCGGAATGAGTGGCGCGATCGATTGGGCAAATTCTGATTCGCGCAGCACTATTCGAGGTCGGGCGGGCAATTGGGCTTGAGTACACGGCAAGCTCACGCGATTGTGGCCCACCGGTCGGTACGGTACTGGCGATGACCGTGAGCCTTTGCTGGTTGGGCGTCGCTTTGAAAACACTTCCTCATCGAAACGGCCGACAGTGTCTGGGTCGGCGTGGGCGCCGTGGGGACGGTTATTCTCGGGTTGGTGCTGCTGGGTGAATCCGTAAGCGTTGCTCGAATGGTGAGCGTCGCCCTCATACTCGCGGATATCGTCGCGCGCAAGCGCTCGAGCGTCTAAGTTTCAAAAGAGCGCTCCCCTATCCTTGAATGCCTCTCCCGGGCAGGAACGGGCGTGGAATTAGATCCGCTCCCGATGTACTTTCGACCGCTCGCTGCCTATAACTACAGCTTGGCGGAAAATCCCGCCGAAAGGATGCGCCCGCGGCTCCGGCTCGGCTGCGCGGCGCAAGAATCGGCATCCTGTCGCAGCGAGCATGGAGCACTGTTTGAAGGTCTCCGCTTCTCACCTCGTCGCGCCGTCTGTCGCTAACCTCCGCAGGACCGGCCGCATCACTCACGATGGAAGGTAAGCCTTCGAGCCTCTGGGCGCTCGTGGTTCTGGCGCTCTTCGGCAGCACCCTCGCGAGGCTGCCGGGTGCGTCGTCGTCAGGCGCGCCCGCTCCTGCTGCCTCCGCGAGCGCGGCGCTCGCTTTCGAAGCGAGCAAGAACGTCGCGAATGAACTCCCGCGCGAGCACACCGCGGCTGCGATCCTGGCCAAATTCTTCTGCGGCAAGGATGTCGCAGACTGCTCGGTCGAAACCGAGGCCGAGCGCCGCGGCTACAGGGTCGACTCCATGATCGTGACGGTTGCCGATCCGATCGAATCGGGACTCGGCGCCGACTTCGACAGCATGATCGACACGGTTCAGCGCGCCGCCGAAGCGAACCATCTGCTGCTCGATCGCTTCGACCTGCCGTGGCTGACGACCGGGCCATCGAGCGAGAACGAGGAGGGTGCAAAGACCGAGCGCGATCCGAACCTCGAGCCTGGCCTGATGCTGTTTCGGTCCCCAGCCGTGCGAAATCCGGTCAAGCAGAGCAACGAAGACCTGATGATCGTTTTCCTCGTTGGCGAGACGCCGACCGACGGAATACACAACGCCGCGTTTCAATCGGCGGTGAGCCAGATTTGCACGGTGCGCGCGAGCTTCAAATTCGCCGCGCCGCCCGACTATCCCGCGATAAAGGTGCTCGGGCCCTCGTATTCGGGCTCGTCGAACTCGCTCGCATTCGCGATCGAGGACGCGCGCGCGGCCGACGCGGCCTGCGATCTGAGCTCGTTCAACATTATCTCGGGCGGCGCGACCTCGATCGATCCGGCGGATCTGCGTTCAATCAAGGGCGCCAGTTTCCACGCCACGATCAATCCCGACGGCGGCACCATACCCGCGTTGCTACTTGCTCTCGGCGAGCAGACCAACCAAGTAGCGCTTTTGAGCGAAGCGGGGACTTCCTACGGCGATATCACGGTCGAGGGCCTCAATCGTCCGAAGCAACCGCTGCCCGCGGTGATTCGCCTCAAGTTCCCGATTCATATCGCAGAGATCGAGAAAGCCTCGGAGCAGACCGCGAACAGCTCGGAAACCAGCGCCGCGTCGATTTTGCAGCATCCCGAGCTTCCCCTCGGTCCGAGCGCCGGCACGCGCCGCGACCTGGTGCCGATCTTTTCGCGGTCGGATCTGAGCACGATGCAGCTCGAGCTCGACAATATCCTGGAAGTTATCGCCGGCCAGCACGTCCAGTACGTGGTGCTGGCGGCGACCGATGTGGACGATACCGCCTATCTCGCTGGTGAGCTGCGCCAGGTCAATCCCAACGCGACCATCATCTCGCTCAATCACAACGTGCTCTACGAGCACAACGACGTGAATCCGAAGCTGCGCGGGATGCTCGTAGCGTCGAGCTATCCGCTCTTCGTCGAAAACCAGCCGTGGACTTCGCCCTACGGCCAGTACCTGCCGACACAGTTCCCGACCGACACGGCGGAGGGCGCGTTCAACGCCTTCGAGGCGTTGCTCAAGCAGCCCGACAAGATGGTCGAGTACGCGTTGCCGTTCGACCCGGAAAGCCATAAGCCGCCGCTTTGGCTGAGCGTGGTGGGCAGATGGGGAGTGTGGCCGGTCGCGACGCTGACCGTTGACGATCCTAACGGCTACACCTTAAGTGCCACGCCCGACTACCAGGAGAACACGCCGGCGCATCAATGGCCGACGCGCGCGGCGAGCTTCGTCGGCGGCGCGCTGCTGCTCGCGGCGATCCTGTTCATGATGGTGATGCGGCTCGCACGCACGCGGCCGCATTTGGTTCCGGCGCCGATCGCGCAGTACTTCGGCGACTCGGTGTTCGATGAATACCGCGGCGCGCGCCGATTCCTTCAAATCCAGGCGGCGCTGATCGCACTCGTGGTCGTGATCGCCTTCTTCATTTTCGCGCTGCTGCCGGGCCGATGGCCGGGGACGTTTCCCGCCGCCACGGTGGGCTCGAGCCTCGGGATGGCCGCGATGCGCGTGCTGCGCGCGACCCATCTTGACGACGGCGTCTCGCCGATCACGCCGGTGTTGTTCGCCTCGGCCGCGGCGCTGGTGCTGATGTTCGCCGCGATTCGGCGGCGGGTGCAGATGGAAACGCATCAGTTAATGACACCCTTGCTCGCGTTCGACACACCGTCTTTCGAGGGCGTGGCCGAAATGGAGCGGGCAGTGCGCGAGGCGTCGGAGGGCGGCCTCACGTGGTCGTGGGGATGGTGGACGGCGGCGGCGGCGACCTTCGCCGTTTATTACTTCGTCGTCCGCTCGTGGCAGAGGCCACCGATCGACGGGCGCATCTTCGAAATTCTGTACTTGATTCCTTCAACCATCGCGTACCTCCTAATCGCGACGGCGATCTTCCGTCTCATCAACCTGTGGCTTGCGACGCGAAGATTGCTGCATCGGATGTATTGGCATCCGAGCCGCGACGGCTACGCGACGATCCACGAGGCCATGCCCGGGGAGAAGGAATCGAGAATCGACTTGACAGCGGCGTTGCCAAATATGACGGCAGTCGAGGCCGGGCTGGCGTTCGCGCGGCGAATCGCGGACTACGAGGTCGAAGACAAGGACAAAACCTTCACCGTGCCGAAGCGCCTCGACCAGCGGCGAGATACGCTGGCCGGTGCGATTTTCGAGACCGAAACGAGGGTCGAAGGCGCGTTCGATTTCGATGCCAAGGGACTCTGGGCCGAACGAATCCGGCTCGAGCGCGAGATCGAGGAGAAGCTGGTCGTGGTAAGCGCGATCGTGGCCTATATCTTCGAGCCGGCGTGGCGGCTTCTCGGGCGCGCGATGGCGCTCAAGGGGGATGATCTTCTCAAGCATCCGCCGCTGCTCCAGCTCGGCGAGGCATACGTCGGGAGCCGCGTCGCCGACCTGCTACATCGCGTGATGCCCCAGCTCAGGACGCTCGCGGTGGCTTCCACGGCGGGGGTGCTAATGATGCTGCTCGCGGCCAGCGCCTATCCGTTCCCGGCGTCGGACGATCTCCTGTGGTTCTCGTGGGCTCTGGTCGTGATCGCGGTGGCGTCGACGACCTGGATGTTCGTATCGATGAATCGCGACCGGGTAGTGAGCCTGCTCGCTGGCACGACGCCGGGTTCAACGAGCTGGAACTCGACGTTCGTGACGCAGCTCGCGACGCACGCGTTGGTGCCGATCCTGGTTCTGCTCGGCGCGGCGTTTCCGGAGCGGCTCGCGCGGATGGTGGGATGGCTCGGCGGTATCCTCGGCGGCCATGGGGGTGGATAGGGTAGCGGAAGGGCGCCGCGCGGGGCGAAAGCCAATCGAAGGCAGGCAAGAACCATGCCCCGAGTGGCGAGATACTTGACACTCTGGTAGCGTTATCGGTACGTTTTTCCCTTTAAGTCGTTTGCCGATGTAGCTCAATGGTAGAGCAACTGACTTGTAATCAGTAGGTTGCGAGTTCAATTCTCGCCATCGGCTTTGCTCGGCAATAAAGTGAACCTTGCGGAGAGGTTCCCGAGCGGCCAAAGGGAGCAGACTGTAAATCTGCCGGCTTATGCCTTCGGAGGTTCGAATCCTCCCCTCTCCACCAAGTTGCTTGACCGGGAGAGCGGGAATAGCTCAGTTGGTAGAGCGCGAGCCTTCCAAGCTCGGGGTCGCGGGTTCGAGTCCCGTTTCCCGCTCCATCTCAAACGGCAGCTGCGCGCGGCGAGGATCGAATCGAAGAGGCGAGGAGAACGGGGCCCATGTAGCTCAGTCGGTAGAGCACTTCCTTGGTAAGGAAGAGGTCACGGGTTCGATTCCCGTCGTGGGCTTTGAAAAAAATATTCGCGCTGACGCCATTTGAGGCGGGCGCGGTTTGAAGCAACGGGGCGTGCGGGATGAGAGACTTAATCGGGCTATCGTGCGACGGATGCAAACGGCGCAACTACACCACCACCAAGAACAAGAAGAAACAGACGGACAAGTTTTCAATCAAGAAGTTCTGTCCGAGCTGCCGTACCCACACGGTGCATCGCGAGAGCAAGATTTAGCGAAGGCGGCGCGCTAGTGGGCGCTCGAGGGCGAGCGATTCGAGGGTCAGTAGCTCTAATTGGCAGAGCATCGGACTCCAAATCCGAGGGTTGCAGGTTCGAATCCTGCCTGACCCGCCAACCATACTGGCTGGAGTTGACCTGAGAGCATATAATGGATAAGTTGAAGAGTTACCTCTATCAGGGCGTTAATTTTGTCAAAGAAGCGTGGGTCGAACTCTCGAAAGTTCACTACCCGTCGCCCAAGGAGACCATGCAGGCCACGATCGTAGTGATCGGGCTGACATTTATCATGGCGCTCTGGCTCGGAATGGTCGATTACGTGGCCGTTCGGGCCGTGCGCCAGTTGCTCGGCTGAGGGATTTGGCGGTCTGCGTTAGACAGAGTGATGGCGTTGAATAGAAGATGAGCGAACCGGCAGTAGAATCCTCGCCCGCCAAGAAGTGGTACGTGGTCCACACGTACTCGGGCTATGAGCATAAGGCGAAGACCGCGCTCGAGGAACGGGTGCGCTCGTTGCACATGGAGCACAAGATCGGCGAGGTGCTGGTCCCCGTCGAGCGCGTGCAGGAGCTCGGCAAGGGCGGTCAGCGCAAGATTTCCAATCGCAAGTTCTTTCCCGGGTACATCTTCGTCAACATGCTGCTGGACGAGGAAACCTGGCACGTCATCAAGAACACTCCCAAGATCACGGGCTTCGTTGGCCATTCGACGAATCCGCCCGAAGTGCCTGAGTCCGAGGTCCGCGAGATCACGCAACAGATGGAGGAGGGCGCGCTCAGGCCCAAGCCCAAGGTGCTCTTCGAGGTTGGTGAGGCGGTCAAAGTCGTTGACGGTCCCTTTCAGGACTTCAACGGTACGGTCGAGGAAGTTAAGCCCGACAAGGGCAAGGTGCGGGTCCTGATTTCGATCTTCGGCCGCGCGACGCCGGTCGAACTCGACTTTGTGCAGGTGGAGAAAGCCTAGCGGCCAGACATAAGCGGATCGCGTGAGCGCCCGGAGATGTATCGAATCTTTGGCGCGTCGGCGGTCTTTAGTCTTACGAGCGAAAGCAGAGAAGCCAAGTGGCGAAGAAAGTAGTCGGACAGATTAAGCTGCAAATCCCGGCCGGCGCGGCCAACCCGTCGCCGCCTGTGGGACCCGCGCTCGGCCAGCGCGGCGTCAATATCATGGAGTTCTGCAAGGCCTTCAACGCCCAGACCCAGAACATGCAGGGCCTCGTTATCCCCGTGATCGTGACGGTCTATGCCGACCGCTCCTTCACCTTCATTACCAAGAGCCCGCCCGCGTCCGTGCTGCTGATGAAGGCCGCAGGACTCGAGAAGGGTTCGGCCACGCCCAACAAGAACAAGGTCGGCAAGGTGACGAAGAGCCAGGTCGAGGAAATCGCCAAGACCAAGCTCAAGGATCTCACCGCCGCCGATCTCGCCGCCGCGATGAAGACAGTCGCCGGCACCGCGCGCTCGATGGGTATCGAGGTCGTCGACTGACAAGGAATCAATCCGATGGCAGGGAAGAAATACGTCGAAGCCGCCAAGAAGATCGATCGCGAAAAGCGCTATGCGCTCGAAGAAGCGATTGGAATCGTCGCGGGCAACAGGGTTGCGAAGTTTGACGAAACGGTCGAGATCGCGGTCCGCCTCGGGGTCGATCCGCGCCAGGCCGATCAGAACGTCCGCGGTACTGTCGTGCTGCCGCACGGCACCGGCTCGGTCGCGCGCGTGCTGGTGATCGCCAAGGGCGAGAAGGAGCGCGAGGCCAAAGACGCGGGTGCCGATTTCGTCGGCGGCGACGAGATCGTGAAGCGGATCCAGGAAGAAAACTGGCTCGACTTCGATCGCGTAATCGCGACCCCCGACATGATGGCGCAGGTCGGTCGTATCGGTAAGATTCTCGGCCCCCGCGGCCTGATGCCGAATCCCAAGGTCGGCACCGTCACCTTCGACGTCGCCAAGGCCGTCGGCGAGATCAAGGCCGGCAAGGTCGACTACCGGGTCGACAAGGCAGGCGTCGTCCACGCGCGAATCGGCAAGCTGAGCTTTGGTCCGGAAAAGCTGGCAGACAACGCCCGCGCGCTGCTCGCGGCGATAATTCGCTCCAAGCCCGCGAGCGCCAAGGGCAACTATGTGAAGAGCGTCGCGCTCTCCTCGACGATGGGCCCTGGGATCCGCGTCGATCCGGCCGCGGCGAGCAAGGTCGTGGCGCAGGCAGCCTGATCGCCCGATGAGACTTACGAGCTAAAAGTAATGATGAAGAAGCAGGAGAAAACGGCGGTGGTGGAGAAGCTCAGCGACAGCTTCGGCCGCGCCAAGATAGCGCTCGTTTCCGAGTACCGCGGGATGACTGCGGGCGAATCTACCGAGCTTCGAAAGCGCCTTCGCGCCATTCGCGGCGAGATGCGCGTGGCGAAGAACACCCTCGTGCGCCGCGCCATCAAGGGCACGGCATTCGAGGGGCTGGAGCAGAACCTCGGCGGCCAGGTCGGCGTGATCGTGAGCTACGAGGATCCGGTCGAGCTCGCGAAGACTGTAAGCGGACTGCGCGAGCTCGGCGACAAGCTCAAGCTTCGCGGTGGCGTGCTCGACGGCAAGCCGATTACAGCCGAGGAGATCCGGGCGCTCGCGACCATGCCGCCGCGCGAAGTCGTGATGGCGCAGTTGCTTGGCCTGTTGCAGGCGCCGGCTACCCGTCTCGTGCGGTTGCTCAACGAGCCGGGCTCGGCGCTGGCGCGCGTGGTCGACGCGATTGGAAAGAAAAACGGCGGTGGTGCGGCGTCCGAGCCCTCGGCGGCTCCCGAAGCGCCCGCGGCTGCTGCGCCTGCAGCGGAGAATCCGCCCTCGGCGTGACGCGAGGAGCAGGTCGAGTTGAAGGCAAAGTAGGTTTCGGCGAACGGAGAACTGACGAAAGGAAACTAGCAGGGGCGCTCTCACATCGTCCCCGGTCTTTAGGAGAGGAACGAAAATGTCAGAAGCACAACTGAGCCGCGACCAGGTGAAGGACTACCTGAAAAACCTGAGCCTGATGGAAGCGGCGGCTCTGGTCAAAGAACTCGAGCAGGAACTCGGCGTGTCGGCCGCGGCTCCGGTAGCCGTTGCCGCGGCGCCCGCTGCGGGCGGCGGAGCCGCTCCCGCTGCAGCCGCGGAGCAGACCGAGTTCAATGTCATCCTCACCGGGTCCGGCGACAAGAAGATCCAGGTTATCAAGGTCGTCCGCGAGTTGACGGGCCTCGGCCTCAAGGAAGCCAAGGACCTCGTCGACGGCGCACCCAAGCCGGTCAAGGAAGGAATCGCCAAGGCCGAGGCGGAGACGATCAAGAAGAAATTGGAAGAGGCGGGCGGCACGGTGGAGCTGAAGTAGGAGATTTTTTGACGCACGATCACCCTGACGAGGATCGCGCCTTGGCCGCGACGCTCGGGCGCGCTCTTCAGACGGAAATTTTTTCGAGGCCGCGGATGCGGGCGCTAGCCCCGCGTCCTCGGCATTTCGCGCTTCAAGGAGCGGGACTTTCTCAACCCCGCTTCGAGCGAGGTCAGTGATGGCGCAAACTCAGGTTACGAGCAATCTTCGCATCCGTCGGTCTTTCGGCAAGATCAAAAAGATCATCGATATTCCGAATCTGATCGAGATTCAGAAGCGCTCGTATGACGATTTTCTGCAGGCCGACGTGCCCGCCGAGCAGCGGCAGGATACGGGTCTGCAGGCGGTGTTCAAGTCGGTCTTTCCGATCAAGGATTTCAACGAGACCGCGTCGCTCGAGTTCGTCGCATACGATCTCGGCGAGCCCAAGTACGACGTCGAGGAATGCCATCAGCGGGGCATGACCTACGCCTCGCCGATCAAGGTCAAGATCCAGCTCGTCATCTGGGACGTCGAAGGCGGCCGCCGCCAGATCAAGAACGTCAAGGAGCAGGAAGTCTACTTCGGCGAAATCCCGCTGATGACCGGCAACGGTACCTTCATGGTGAACGGTACGGAGCGGGTTATCGTCTCGCAGCTCCATCGCTCGCCAGGCGTGTTCTTCGAACATGACAAGGGCCGCACGCATTCTACCGGCAAGCTCCTCTACTCGGCGCGCGTGATCCCGTACCGCGGCAGCTGGATCGATTTCGAATTCGATCCGCGCGACGTGCTGTACGTCCGTATCGACCGGCGGCGCAAGTTCCCGGCGACCGTGCTGCTCCGCGCGCTCGGGATGACCACCGAGGATCTGCTCAACTACTACTACAAGAAGGACGTGATCCTGTTCGATCGCCAGCAGTACGCCAAGCAGTTCATTCCCGATCAGCTGCTCGGCGCGCGCGTCTCGCGTGACGTCAAGGATCCGAAGAGCGGCGAGGTGCTCGCGCGCGAAGGTCGCAAGTTCAACAAGGCGATTGTGCGCGCGCTCGACCAGGCCAAGGTCACCGAGGTTCCGGTCGCGCTCGACGAGGTCGTCGGCCGCGTTTCGGCGCACGATATCATCGATTCCAACACCGGTGAGGTGCTCGTCGCCGTCAACGACGAGCTCACAGAGGAAGTTCTCGAGAAGCTTAAGAGCGCGGGCGTCAAAAAGCTCGAAGTGCTGTTCACCGAGGATCAGCCCGGTGGCGGCCCGCTGCGCCTCACGCTCGCGCAAGACAAGCTCGGCACGCCCGAAGAGGCCATGCTCGAGATCTACCGGCGGCTTCGTCCCGGCGATCCGCCGACGATGGAAACGGCCACGACCTTCTTCAATAACCTGTTCTTCAATCCGGAGCGCTACGATTTGTCGCGCGTCGGGCGCCTCAAGCTGAATCACAAGCTCAAGGTTGATGTCCCGCTCGAGCAGGGTACGCTTCGCCGCGAGGATATCCTCGAAGTCGTGCGCTACCTGATCGATCTCAAGAACGGAATCGGTCAGGTGGACGATATCGACCATCTTGGAAACCGCCGCGTGCGCGCGGTCGGCGAGCTGGTCGAAAACCAGTTCCGTATCGGCCTCGTGCGGATGGAGCGTGCGATCAAAGAGCGGATGAGCCTACAGGATATCGAAACGCTCATGCCGCAGGAGCTGGTCAACTACAAGCCGGCTTCGGCCGTTATCAAGGAATTCTTCGGCTCGTCGCAGCTCTCGCAGTTCATGGACCAGACGAATCCGCTCTCCGAGATCGCGCACAAGCGCCGTCTCTCCGCGCTTGGCCCCGGCGGCCTCACGCGCGAGCGCGCGGGATTCGAAGTCCGCGACGTGCATCCGACGCACTACGGCCGCGTGTGCCCGATCGAAACGCCCGAAGGTCCGAATATCGGCCTTATCGCAGCGCTCTCGACCTACGCGCGAGTCAACGACTTCGGCTTTATCGAAACGCCCTATCGCGAGGTGGAAAACGGCCGCGTCACCGACCGTATCGTCTATCTCTCGGCGCTCGACGAAGAAGACAAAGTTATCGCACAGGCGAACGCGCCGATCGACGCGCATGGTCGCTTTCAGACCGAGCTCGTCTCGGCGCGAATCGGTGGCGAATTCACGATGGCGCGCGCCGAGGACGTCCAGTACATGGACGTGTCGCCCAACCAGCTCGTATCCGTCGCGGCGTCATTGATCCCGTTCCTCGAGAACGACGACGCGAACCGCGCGCTGATGGGCTCGAATATGCAACGCCAGGCGGTTCCTCTGCTGAAGCCCGATGCTCCGCTCGTCGGCACCGGCCTCGAAGGGACAGTGGGCCGCGACTCAGGCGTTACCGTGGTCGCGAAGCGCGACGGCGTAGTCGAGAGCGTCGATGCCGAACGGATCGTAGTTCGCGCCGACAAGCAGAGCCGCGATCTCCGCGACGCCGGCGTCGACATCTACAATCTGATCAAGTATCAGCGATCCAATCAGAGCACCTGTATCAACCAACGCCCGATCGTCGTGAAGGGCGAGCGCGTGAGTGCCGGCGACGTACTGGCCGACGGCCCCTCGACCGACATGGGCGAACTCGCGCTCGGCCGCAACGTGCTGGTCGCGTTCATGCCGTGGGGCGGGTACAACTTCGAAGACTCGATCCTGATTTCCGAGCGCGTCGTGAAGGAAGACCTCTTCACCTCGGTGCATATCGAGGAGTTCGAGTGTATTGCGCGCGACACGAAGCTCGGTCCGGAAGAAATCACGCGCGATATTCCGAACGTCGGCGAAGAGGCGCTGAAAGACCTCGACACCAGCGGAATCGTGCGGATCGGCGCCGAAGTGCGCCCGGGCGATATTCTGGTCGGCAAGATCACGCCCAAGGGTGAGACGCAGTTAAGCCCCGAGGAAAAGCTGCTCCGCGCGATCTTCGGTGAGAAGGCGGGCGAGGTGCGCGACACCAGCCTCCGCGTGCCGCCCGGCGTCGAAGGCACAGTGATCGATGCGCGCGTTTTCTCGCGGCGCGGCGTCAACAAAGACGAGCGCACGCAGGAAATCGAAGTGCTCGAGGCCGAGCGCCTGAAGCAGGACGAGGGCGAGGAAATCCGCATCATCCGCCAGGAGACGCTCCGCAAGTTGAAGCGAATCCTCGGCGGCAAGAAGCTAGCCGCGCGGATCATGTCCGACGACGCCAGCGACCGTCATCAGCTCTTCGCCAAGGGCGATACGATCTCGCCCGAGGATCTCGAGAACTTGCCACCCACGCAGTGGAGCCTGGTGCGCGTCGAGAACGAGCAGTCGCAGGCCGAAGCACAGCAGGCGATCGCCGCGATGGCCTCGAACGTGGAGGCTGTGCAGTCGTTCTACGGTAACAAGGTCGAGCGCCTCAAGGCGGGTGACGAGCTCGCGCCGGGCGTGATCAAGATGATCAAGGTGTTCGTCGCTATCAAGCGCCGCCTCCAAGTCGGTGACAAGATGGCGGGTCGTCACGGCAACAAGGGCGTGCTCTCGCGCATCCTGCCCGAAGAAGACATGCCGTGCCTCGCCGACGGTACCCCGGTCGATATCGTGCTGAACCCGCTCGGCGTGCCGTCGCGGATGAACGTCGGCCAGATCCTCGAGACGCATCTCGGATGGGCGGCGCGCGAGCTCGGCCGCATGATCGAGCGCGACCTTAAGGCGGGACTGTCGCCCGCGCAGATGAAGAAGCGGCTCAAGGAAATCTATCCTGAGAAGGAGAGCCATGACTTTATCGACGAGCTGGCGGATCAGGATGTCTTCCGTCTCGCGGGCAAGGCGCTCGCGGGTGTGCATACGGCGTCGCCGGTTTTCGACGGTGCGCGCGAGGAGGAGATCTTCCAGCTCCTGAAGCGCGCCGAACTACCCGAGACCGGACAGGCGAAGCTCTACGACGGCCGCACGGGACTCTCGTTCGAGCAGCCGGTCACGGTTGGCGTGATGTACATGATGAAGCTGCACCATCTGGTGGAGGACAAGATCCACGCACGCTCGACTGGTCCATACAGCCTCGTCACGCAGCAGCCCCTCGGTGGCAAGGCCCAGTTCGGCGGCCAGCGCCTCGGCGAGATGGAAGTGTGGGCGCTCGAAGCCTACGGCGCCGCCTACACTCTGCAGGAGATGCTGACCGTCAAGAGCGACGACGTGGCGGGCCGCACCAGGATGTACGAAGCAATAGTCAAAGGTGAGAACACGCTCGAGCCCGGGTTGCCCGAGTCGTTCAACGTTATGGTCAAGGAACTGCAGTCGCTCTGCCTCAACATGGAGTTGCTCGAGCAGCCGCAGCAGCAGCGGGCCTGAGGTCCGCTTTTAAGACCAGGGAGTTAAACGGATGGAAGATCTCTTCGGCGTATTTGAGAAGCCCAAGAATCCGCTGTCGTTCAACGCGATCCGGATCTCGATCGCATCGCCCGAGCTTATCCGCTCGTGGTCGCACGGCGAGGTCAAGAAGCCCGAAACAATCAACTACCGGACCTTCAAGCCCGAACGCGACGGGCTCTTCTGCGCCAAGATTTTCGGGCCGACCAAGGACTACGAGTGTAACTGCGGCAAGTACAAGCGCATGCGCCATCGCGGCGTGGTCTGCGAGAAGTGCGGCGTCGAGGTTATCCAGTCCAAGGTGCGCCGCGAGCGCATGGGGCATATCGACCTCGCCGCTCCCGTGGCGCATATCTGGTTCCTCCGCTCGCTGCCGTCGCGAATCGGCACGCTGCTCGACATGACGCTCAAGGAACTCGAAAAGGTGCTCTATTTCGAGTGCTACGTCGTGACCGACCAGGGCGAAACGCCGCTGCAGTACAAAGAGCTGCTCACCGAGCGCAAGTATCGCGAGGCGCGTGAGCAGTACGGCGAAGGCTTTAAGGCCGAGATGGGCGCGGAGGCAGTCCGCGGGCTTCTGGGCAAGCTCGAACTCGACAAGCTCGCCGAAGAGCTTCGCGCCGAGATGAAATCGACGGCGAGCGAGGCGCGGCGCAAGAAAGTCGCAAAGCGTCTCAAGGTCGTCAACGCGTTTCGCGAGTCTGGCAACAAGCCCGAGTGGATGATCCTCACGATCCTGCCGGTGATTCCACCGGATCTCCGCCCGCTGGTTCCGCTCGACGGCGGCCGCTTCGCCACCTCCGACTTGAACGACCTCTACCGGCGCGTGATCAACCGCAACAACCGGCTGAAGCGGCTAATCGAGCTCAACGCCCCGGATATCATCATCCGCAACGAAAAGCGGATGCTGCAGGAAGCGGTCGACGCCCTGTTCGACAACGGACGCCGTGGCCGCGCAATCACGGGACCCTCGAAGCGGCCGCTCAAATCGCTCTCCGACATGCTCAAGGGCAAGTCGGGCCGCTTCCGTCAGAACCTGCTCGG
>JASHPB010000068.1 GCA_030038355.1 Candidatus Binataceae bacterium | reverse complement strand
TCTCCGACAGCGCGGAGGCGATATCTCGCAACGTTTTGGAAATGGCGCTTGAGAATGACGCTCAGCAGTTGGTGCGCAATTTCAATTGCGAACGGCGCGGTTTCGAGCTGGCTATCGCAAACCAAATCGTCGGTGCACACGGCGGGCGGCTTTTGGTAGAGACTTCGCCGCGCTGTAACAGATTTATTATCGATCTGCCGTATCGTTGACGTGTGTATGATTTGACAGCTCGACAGGTGGCAAGCGCTGGTGAAAGACTGCCTTTGCTTGCCGCTCTAAAACCCTGAGCCCGGAACCCCAATTCCGTCAATCGCAGCATCATTCCTAATACCAAAAAGGTGTCCCGAAGCTACATATGCGGTTAGAATACTTAAGCGAGCCCGTTGCGACAAGGCTACGCGCCGTACGGAATGTAGTTATTCCGATCATGGTTCTTACCTAGTAAGCTGTTGTTCGCAAATCTGACGGTAAAGCGCCTCCGCATCGGCTCTTTGCAGACGCGCCGTCCCATAGCTCAGCACGGCGGCGGTGCCCGCGGCGACGCCCCAGGCGAAGGCGTCCAAATCAGCGAGTCCCCGCGCCAGACCCAGTGTCATGCCTGCGACGAGGCTATCACCGGCGCCAACCCCGCTGCATAACACGACCGAAGGCGCCCTAAGCCTCAATGCACTAGTCTTGGTCGCCAAGATCGCCCCCGCAGCTCCGAGCGACACTACCACCAGCCTGGCGGCACCGCTTCGGGCGAGCGCGGAAGCCTCCATTTTCTGCTCCTCAGGATCTCGAATCTGCCGCCCAAGGAGCGCTTCGAATTCGCCCAAGCTTGGTTTGATCAGCGTAACGCCTTGCCCTAGAGTAGCTTTCAGCGCGGCGCCTGACGAATCCAGAACGAATTGCCAGCCGCGCCGGATAGCGATTCGGGCGAGACGTGCGTAGAAATCGTCCGGCACCCCGCGCGGCAAGCTGCCACTGGCCACCAGCCAGGACGCATCCAGATTCTCCACCGCCTCCAGGACCGCGCGCCATTCGGCCTCGGTCATCACCGGTCCTTCGGGGACAAGACGAAATTCATTTCCGGTTTGCGCTTCGCGAACGGCCACGCACACGCGGGTGCGCCCTGTGATCGGAACCACCAGATTCTCGACACCGATCTCACTCATAAGTTCCGTAACAAACCGCCCGGTCGCGCCACCCGCCGCAAGAACCGCGAGCGCTTCGCCACCCAATTCGCGGATCACCCGAGCGACATTGATTCCGCCTCCGCCTGGATCGAACCGCTCGTCGGTCGCACGAATCTTTTTAGTCGGCTCGACCAGACCGGCCACGCACGCCAGGTCCACTGCCGGATTCAAAGTTAAAGTGACGATGCGTGCCATTTGCCACTCGAGACAAGGGTTGGGGTGCCATTACCTGAAGTTAGCGCTGTAGCGGAAAAAAAGAAGGCAAATCATGAACTATCGTAACAGACCTCCTCGGATCATTGCTCATATCGACTGAAATCCATCGCTTGCAAACAATCGATTTTCATTCGCTGCGGGCAGGTGCTGTGCACGATCATGCCCTAAGTGACACAAGTTCAAGGACAGAGAGGAAGTGCATTCTTGTCGGCTATCCATACGAGATAATGATTCAAATGCTTCACGGACACTATCAACTCCTCTTTTTCAAGAATAGAGAATAGCCGCAAAACCCGTTTCACATAGCGATCATACTCATAGTCTGCAGTTTTGGGCGCATCGAACACGTTGAGTGTGTCGTCCCATGGCACTAGGTTCATCAGGCTCCGTTCGGCATAGCTGTCATAGGCGGGAACCGCAGGATTGTGAAAGTGCAGATACTTTGAGACGAAGGAACGCGGCGATTTCCATCTTCGGGTAATCGGTTTTAGTAAGTTGAGTATGCGGCCATGCACTTCTACAATCGCGCGCAGGTCTGCTGGTCCTATATCACCAGTAAGAGCGCCCATCCAGATATCCAGACTCTTGCCATGTTTAAGAAGACATTCCGCCACCTGAGATATCGGGCTTCCTTGAGCAGCGCGAGTCCTTACGTGGCGGTCTATTCCAGTCGGGTAAGAGCGCCCAATCATAAAAACCTTGGCAAACACCGAAGGACGAGATGAATTGTCCGAATTCTCTCGACAAAATCGATAAAGCACCTCGTCTATTAAGCTCCATTCGGCATCGTAGCGAGTATTGGCAGAGAAGTATTCCTTCTTATCGAAGTTGATCTTGGGCTTTCTAGCCAATTGACTTCCTCCCGTCAGATCAGAAACTTAGGGTGTGGCACGCGGATTTTCAAGCGGTAGTTATCTCTAACACCAAAGCCGAAAAGCGAACAACTGGTAAGTTGCGCCCGACAAGTTGCTGGTCGGCATGACTCTCGAGGTGCCAACCAATCGTAGTCCTTTAAGCGCTGCCACACCTGAGCCGCTTCACGTCTCCGTTGAAGGCTTGATTGGGTTCGCGGCCAGCGCCGCGCCCCAATCGGCCACGAGTCTACCCTCCGGCGACTTTTGACGATGGCGGCGATCCCGAGCTCAGCGCTATGTCCGTCTCGAGAATCTTCATGAAAGTGTCGGCCTTGATGCTCGCCGCTCGGAGTATCGCGCCGTCGATGTGAGGCTGAGAGAGAAAGGGAGACGCGTTGGCAGCTGTCATGCTGCCGCCATAAATTGATTCGTACGGTTTCCGCGCCGTCGCGACCGCAGCGGTCGGCCAGCGTGCTCATGATCGCTCCGTGAACCAACTCGGCCTCTTGCGCTCGAGCACTCCGCCCGGTTCCCACCGCCCACGCAGGCTCATAGGCGATCACGACATTGTCGAGATTATCTCGCTCTATTCCATCGAGGCCGACTCTGAATCTGACGCAACACGACTTCCACCACCCGTCCGCAGTCACGATCATCGCTATGCTCGCCTACGCATAGAACTGAGGTACATCCATGACACAGCGGCGCTCGCAATTTGCGGTTCACAACTTGGTCACTTTCGTTGAACTGGTCGCGCCGCTCCGAATGGCCGATGAGAACATGCGTGGCTCCAGTTTCCCTCAACATTGTCGCCGATACCTCACCGGTGTACGGACCCTTTTCCTCCCAGTGCATGTTTTGGCCGGCCACCTGAATGTAAGAACCAAGCAGTTCAGACGCCAGGCATCGCAAGCAGCGGTGGTGCGACCATTACCTCCCGATCACGAATGGCTTGCAGAATCTAGTTTCGTCGACGCCAAACGAAGCTCAGCCGCGAGCGCGAGAGCTTCATGAACGGTTACCTTGATTTTCCAGTTGCCAATAAATGGGCGCCTTCGTCCATCGGAGAGCGTCGTTCAAACCGGCCGATATGTCGAAATTTGCAGCGATGGCAGGGGATTGGATAATCCAGGACGTTAATGTCGATTCGCATCGCCCGTACAGCATATTTCCCGCGCGTTCAATCTCGCCCGTTTGTTCGCGAACATCGAACGTCGTAGTGCGGGTCGCTCCGTTCAGACTTTATTTGCTTCGGTTCCGTGCTGGTTGCGCGCTAAGAATTACGATCGCGACCATCGCATGCTCTATCGCAACAGATTGCATCAACCGTTCCTTCTGGTAGTCGACAAGTTGTAAAACTCGCCATCGATGGTGCGATAACGGTGGAAGGTGGACGCCAGATGTGCAGCCGAGCGCTCTCATGGCCAAGCGGGGCGGGTTGCGTCTGGCAGACTAGCGGTCGCTGATCGAGCTCGGGCTCGACGTTTCTGGTCAAGTCGTTAGGCAGATCTGGCATCGCACTTGCCCAACAGACCGCTTAGCAAGTAGCAGGAGGTTCAGACGATGCTGTTGATTCACATTATGACATGGTATCCAGAGATGATCCGGACGGATGAGTTGCTCGCAACTGCCGAGGGAAATCACTGAACGCCGCACTGATGTACTGGCGGTGACCTCATAAAATCGCGAAAATACTACGGTTTCCTCCTGTGGTTTATTGTGCCGGGATTTTCGAATGCCCCCTCTCTGCCCTACAGAGACGGCACCTCAGCAGAAGCGGGCCGAAATTTCTGTTGACGGAAGGTATCAACCTGAGCAGACTATCCTGCAATGCGTAGGACAATTCTCTGCCTCGTCGCGGTGGTTCTGATTGCCTCGTCCGCTCTCGCTCAGACGCCGTCCGCCGTCCCCGTCTTCCAGATCACGCCCGGACAGAGCACGATCAAGTTCGACGTGAAGGCATCGGTCGCGATCGAAGGAACGTTCGACAAGTGGGAGGCCGCTCTGACCTTCACATCTCCCGCGGCGGAAAGCGCGGTGTTCGATGTGAAGATCTACGCTGCCAGCGTGGACACCGGAAGCAGCATTAAGGACAACAAGCTCAAAAGCGCGGATTTCTTTGACGTCCAGAATAATCCGTACATCACGTTCAGATCAACGAACGTGGTACAGACGAGCCCCAATACGTTCGAACTGGATGGCAATTTCACCATCCGCGGGGTTACCAGGCCGGAACACCTAAAGCTGACGATCTCAGGCAAAGGAACCGGGTCGGGCACCATCGATGGAATGATGGCGTTCGATCGCAAGGACTACGGGATGAACAGTGGCATCCCGTTCATCAGGATTGCCAACAGGGTCCAGGTGACGGTCAGCCTGGTTGGAACGCGCATCGCCGGACCGCCGGTGGTGTTCAAGCAGTGACAAGAGTTGAACGAGGAAGTCGCGCCTGGTAGAGGCTGACCGCGCATTCGATCGCATTGAGCAACCAGCGGGCAGCTTCTTTCGCATGAACCAGCTATTAGGTCGAGGTCCATGACCAAGGGTTACGCACGTGTACGACGCAATCACAGTTGGCGCCGCTGCACCGATTCGCCGCATCAACGATGGTGTAGCGCTCGCTTATAGGTGGGGAAGCGATCCCCAAGACTGTCCGATGGAGTCGACCAAGCTCAGATGAAACTTGACCGGGCTCTTATGCTTGTGCTCATTGCGACTTGCCTCAGCTCGTGCCTGCCGTTGCCGGTGCATTATCACACGCGGCCTGATATCTACGGGACAGTTACTCGGAACGGCGTGCCAGTTGAGCGCGCTAAGATCGGATATTCAGATGATCTCAGTCAAAGTCACTGCGATTCCAAGAGCGATTCGTATCCGGCAACAGCAGTGTCGGCTAACGACGGCGCGTTTCATATTGAAGGAGCCTACTCATTTTTCCATATCATCTACCTAGAGCCGCACGCCCCTGATACTGTAAGCGGACGAATTTGCGTTGAAACACCTGATGGCCAGCATTTCAGCAAAGACTTACTTATGAATGGCGGAAATGGCGTCGGCTCAATTCCGGACAATGCGTCGATCGATCAAATAATCATAAACTGTGATCTCGCGAAGGACGCATGTACAACCAAGGCGCAGTGAACTTTTCTTCATACGGGAGGACCAGATCAAGCCCCGATCTTGGCATCCTGATGTGGGCTAATGACCTTCTACTCCCAGCTCATCGAGGGTCCGCTTGGTGGTCTTCAACTCGGGAGTCTCAAAGCCTTCGGTGAAGCGATTGTAACTGTCATTCAATACTTGACGGGCTTCCTTGCACTTACGCTGATGCCGATACAAATTACACAGACTCAGCGCCGCTCGCATTTCCCAGTTTCGTGATGGTTGTGCGCGTGCCAGTTCGCGCGCTGAGATGAAGCAATCCTAGGTGTCGCGGTCACCTCGCTTGACCGCCCTGATGCTTTGACCGTGCCGAAACTACTCGAGCAGTAGTTCGCCGCGTGTAAACGATGCAGTTCCGGCTCCCGGGCATGCTCGTCTTTGGACTTGCACGCGCGAATCCATGGTCGATCGCATCGAGTCCTTCTCGAATCAGGCCGCTCTTGAGCGCCGCATCGGCGATCATCAAATGCATCGCAGAAATTCCCGATTCGACGCGAATCGCCTGCGTCGTCTGCATCGCCTGCCTCAGCATGCCGATTCCTTCTGGCACGGCTCCCTGTTCGGTGCGGGCGATACCAAGCATGTGATGGCCCATCGCGACGTAATATATGGCAGGCCCTGTTCGTTCGCGAGCTCAATAGTCCGGCCCAACTCTCCGTGTTAACCCAGTCGGTTCGAAAGCCGTGCAGCACAGCGGCAAAGAACGACGCGTGTGTCGCGTCGTGCATGTTATGAAGTCGTTTCGGCGAAAGCGACCGCCCTGCGTATTGCGTCCAGTGCCTGATCCGAGTAACCAACTCGAGCCCATGACCGAGCGCTGCGAGCGTCGACGCCCGTGTTGGTACTGTACCCGCGAAGCACTGTTCGCCGACTATCGCGCGCACTTCGATCCCGAGATGGACGTGAATGCCCATCTTTTCGATTTGCGATTTGAGGATCGCGCCGGCTGGCGGGTCGATCCGCTGATTCATCAGATGCGTTGCATGATGGACGATGTGCACTTCCGCACCGAGCTTCACCAACGCACGGGCGCACTCGAGCCCAAGCAGGCCGCCGCCGACCACGACGGCGCGGCGCTGGCCGGCCGCGTATGCTGCAATTCGCTGAGAGTCACCCAGCGTGCGGAAGCCGAAGATGCCAGGCTTCAGGTTGCCATCCTCAAGAGTGATCCCGTCGAGGGGAGGAATGAAAGGATGACTTCCCCTTGCGATAATCAGTTTGTCATAAGGCCGCTGGCTTCCATCTGAACCGACAACGGTCCGTGCGTAGCGAAAGATGCGTTCGCCGCTAAGTCCGGCGTGCAGTCGGATGGCGTGCTCTTCGTACCATTGCAGCGAAATGAGCAGGATGGCGGCCGCGTCGGTGGAACCTTCCAGCACCGCGGAGAGGATGATGCGGTTGTAGTTGCCGAAGGGCTCCTCGCCATAGACGGCGATATCGAACTCTCACCGCCGCCGCGCGCGAGCATTTCCTCGACACTGCGTGCCCCGGCCATGCCATTTCCGATCACGACGAGTCTCTGCTTCGAGGGCACGATTAAATCTCCACAAAGCCCATATCGATCAGCACCGAGCCGTCCAAGCCCGCAGGTGCTGCGATCACTACCTCGATTTCGCTATTCGCGAGCAGGTCGTCCACCAAAGCATGCGGCATCTGCGTCCCAGCCTTCGCCCCGACCGGGAAGTAGCGCGTCAGTTTGCCGTCGCGCTTGAGGATCAGACAAATCAATTCGGAGCTTGGATTGCCTACCCGGCAGTAGACCAAGGTGGGCTCGTTTGCTCGCCGGCAACGAGGTAGTCCGCGCTCGGCTCCAGTGCGACAGGTTCGGTGAGCCCGCCCCATGATAGGTGAAGACGCCCTTGATAAATCTGTGCGTTTCCAGCATGCCCCGCCTCTCGCTCGAAGTGGCCGCGACACAACACGATTCGCCGGCGCCGCCGTCGGGATTGATCGTCGAGGCTATTCCTTGGTCAGCCAATTTTTTCGACGGCTGCGCAGACATCTTTTACGGTTTACCCGCGGTGTCCGCTAACCATGCTTGTGAGTCCTGGCAGTGCCCCGTTATTCAGATCTGCCGTAGCGATGGGGTGCGAGGTTTGTCATAAGCTTAGCGCCTGTGGTTCGACAACTTTTCCTGGCGCCGGCGCTGCTCGTGTTCCTGATCGGGGCTTCACGCGCCCATGCCGACGTTCCGGGATCGGCTGACAATGTTGGCTACTTTGCCCGGCCTCGATACATCGGCAGCGTATATTGCTACGCGTGTCACTCCGACATTTCTAGTGATTTTGCAAAAACGAAGATGGGCCGGCTCTTCCAGCTCAAACCTCGAAATGACATCGAACGTCTCGGATGCGAGGGATGCCACGGACCAGGCAGCAATCACGCAGCCGTTGGCGGCGGCCTCGGAATCGGAGGACTGATTGAGTTTCGCGAGGGCCAGGGGCAATCCGGCGCCGTAGCCAATCAGGCTTGCCTCAATTGCCACGACGAGGTGTTTTGGCATGGCTCGACGCGGGGAGCTCAACGGCTCGCCTGCTACGATTGCCATCTCGTGATGACGAGGATGAGCCGAACGGCGCAGCTCGCTCCAGCTTACGTCGATCCATGGAACAACCGGCGAACATGGGGCGGTGCCGCTCTTGCTGGAGTGCTTGCAGGGGTCATGACCGGCGTGATCTTTCGTCGTCCGCGTTCTCGCGAAAATAGGAAAGGTCAATGAGCGTGCTGGATTTCGCGCGCCGGCCCGCGCTTCATTGGGCGCTGGTAATCATGGTCGCGGGATCGATCTGGCGCTTGATCCACTTTCTGTTTCGCAGAAGCGCTCAGGATGTTTATTGGGCGCGCAAAGTTCTTCATGTCCCCAATCAACGATGGCAACTGGACAGCTACGCGATGCACGCGGGCCTGCTCATCGTGCTGTTTGGTTTCACACCGCACATTCTTTTCATCGGCGCGCTGACCGGCAGCACATGGCCGAGCTTGCCGACAACTGTCGTCCTGGCCGCGGCGGTAATCTCGATTGGGGCGATGCTTGCGGTGCTCATACATCGGCTTACGGCCTCAGAACCGACCGTGTTCTCAATCTTCGACGACTATTTCACCTGGACTGTGGTCTTCGTTGCGATGCTCACCGGCCTCGTCTGCTATCCGCACATCGGAGGTGGCCCGCTCATCGGACCTTACGCCTTTCTCCTCACGGCCCACCTGCTGGCCGTAGAGTTGCTGATGATCTGGTTGCCATTCGGAAAGCTGATCCATGTCGCATTCATGCCGCTGCTGCGGCTGGGAGCGCAAATCATTAGGCTTATCGAGCGACTCTCCGGACAATTGCGCACGGACTAGCTTCTCGAGCCGTAGCATCGCAGCCCGCTAGACGATCGATATGGCTACGCTCTCAGTTCGTCCAGCAGCGCCTTGGCATTTTTCATATCAGGAGTGTCGAAGCCCTCGGTGAACCAGTTGTAGATTTCGGCCAGCACAATACGCGCCTCTTCGCGGCGATCGGTGTCTCGCAGCAGGCGCGCAAGGCCGATTGTCGCGCGCAACTGCTCGGGTCGCGCGCCTTGAAGGCGGGAGAGCTCGACCGCCTGGCGAAGACTGACTTCCGCTTCTGTAACGGAGCCGATCTTCAGCAGAAGCTCGCCCTGAACGCGATAATATTGTTCGTCCAGAGGCGCAAGCGAATGCTTGGTGCGCACCGCCTGCCAGCGCGCCAGGACCTCGAAAGCAGCGTCGAGCTGTCCGATCCGCGCATTTGCGCCAGCCAGCAGCGGCAGCAGATTGTATTGACTTGGTTCGTCATCGTCGCCGGCAGTATTCGTTAACGTCTTGTTGATCGTTGCGATCGCTTCCTCCCAGCGCGCCTGCAACACGATCGTCAAGCAGAGGACGCGGTTCGCTGCCGCCAGCCAAAACGGAAAGCCGTGCCGGTCACACAAATCAATCAGGTCGCGGCATAACTCTTCGCCCTTCTTTGCCTCTCCGTGCACGCAGTACGCTTGAGCGAGGAACAACATTGCCATCGCGGAGCTAAAAGGATCGCTCTCGCGAGCGACTGCGCTCATCGCCTCGTAGCTTCGACGCAGCCCTTGATCCGGATATCCAAGACCGAAGAGCACGTCGCTGAGTGTGGTCAGGCAGAGAACCGAAGGCTCTGGCCCGAGCGGAATCCGTCTGGCGCGGGCAGCGTGTGCGCCAAACGCCACCGCTTTCTCCAGATGATCACGTGCTTCTGCCAACCTGCCGGCTTGCTGGAGCGACGCGCCGAGGGTGTAATGCGCGTACTGGAGTGCTTCGGCTTCCTTCCCCCTCGATGCCAATTCCATGAGCTCCGCCGCAAAAGCCGCCGCGCCGGTTTCATCGCCTCGGGTATAACGAACGGCCCATAGACCCTGGAGAGCCGCGAATTCCTGCTCGTGGTCTTTCACTTCGCGCGCGAGTTCGCGGGCGCGTGCGTAAGTCTGGGCCACTTCATCTGAGGCAAACCCTTTAATCGCCATGAGCGCGGCGCCCCTCATGCCCTGTAATTCGAGCTCATCGCGTGCCCTCACTTCGCCTGCAGGTAATGCGCCCAGCAAGCCGAGGCCGCGGTTCACGTACTCAATCGTCTCGGCATAGAGCGATTTCTGTGACGCCTGTGCCGCTGCGCGCCCAAGGAATTCGATCGCCTTTTGAAGGTTGGCGCTGCGGCCGAAGTGATGGGCGAGATCGCCAAGGTGGTCATCCAGAGTCTCGCCGTGCAGCGTTTCGAGCGCAGTGCCAGTGCGCTCGTGGAGCAGCTTCCGGCGCTCGGTCAAAATCGAGTTGTAAGCGACCTCCCGGGTGAGTGCATGCTTAAACGTGTACTCGACATCGCCCGCCGCAGGTTGCTCGTAGATGAATTCGGCGAGCTGCAGATGGTCCAGCATGCGGTTCAGCTCGTCACGGTTCAGACCGGTGACCTCGCTCGCCAGGGTCAGCGCAAAGTGGTCGCCGATCACCGCCAGCGTCTGCAGCAGGTCTTTCTCATCGGCGGGCAACCGATCGATGCGCGATGCGAGTATGGCTTGTACGCTGGCCGGAATCCTTAGCGCTTCAGCCCGGCGAGTCAGGTGGACCGCGCCATTGCGTACCAGTACTCCTTCGTCGATCAGATTCTGCACCATTTCTTCCATGAAGAATGGATTGCCCAGCGTCCTGGAGATGATGAGACGCTTCAGTGGAGCCAGCTCCGGTGAATCGCCGAGCACCGCCGACAGCATCTCGTTCGCCGAATCGCTGCCCAGGGGATCGAGGCGCAACTGGGTGAAGTAGATCTTCGATCCCCACTGATGGGTGTACTCGGGACGGTAGTTCACTAGCAGCAGTATGCGCGAGTTTGCGATCGAATCGGCGAGCAGGTTGAGAAAGGCTTGGGTCTCTCCGTCAATCCAATGAAGATCTTCGAAGATCAGCATCAGCGGCTGGTTTAGTGACTCGCGCAACAAGATCCGCTTGATCGCGTCGAGGGTGCGCTGCGTCCGAATCCCGGCATCCATTTGTGTAAGGGGATCCTTCCGCTGTGACTGGCGCAGGTATTCGTCGAGGCGATCAAGGCTTTCGTCCCAGTGCCGCCGGTTGTCATCATCACCTTCGACTATTCCGAGCAACACGAACAGGTAGAGTCGCGCGCTTTCAAGTGATGGCTCCAGAAGAGCTAGACGCCCGACGACCTTCTCGCGCCGAGTTCGGCCGTCGTCGTCGTCGTTGATTTTAAAGTAGCTGCAGAGCAGCGTGTTCAGCGGCAAGTACGCAGTGGCTTTACCGTGAGAGACGGAGAATGTCTCCAGCACCATCCAATCCGACGCGTTGCGGGCCTTGAACTCGGAGAACAGCCGCGACTTGCCTGCGCCCGCCTCCGCCATAGCGGCAACTATCTGGCCATGTCCGGCGCGCGCCGAGTCGGCAGCTTTAGCCATCGTCTCCATTTCGCGATCCCGCCCGACGAACTTCGTGAGGCCGAATCGAGCGGATCGTTGGAGTCGCGTGCGCAGAGGCCCCAGTCCCGTAACCTCGTAAACATTGACCGGCTCGCTGACGCCCTTAACCTTTGTCGGACCGAGCGGCCTGAGCGCGAAAAAGCCCTCGACCAGTTTTCGCGTCTGCTCGCTGGTCGCGATCGATCCTGTCGGCGCCAGCGCCTGCATCCGCGAGGCGAGATTGGTGGTGTGCCCGATCGGCGTATATTCCGTGTGTCCTTGTCCGGTCGCGATCGAGCGTACCACCACTTCGCCCGTGTTCACGCCGATTCGAGCTTCAATCGGAAGATTGCCGGCCTCACGCAAGTGAGTTGAATAACGGCGCAATTCTTCCTGCATGCGCAGCGCGGCATACAGTGCACGCTGTGGATGGTCCTCATGGGCAAGGGGCGCACCAAACAGCGCGAAGATACCGTCACCGGTCGATTGCACAACGTAGCCGTCGTAGCGCCGCACCGCATCGATCATCAGCTTCAGTGCCGGATCGACGATCGCGCGCGCTTCCTCGGGGTCCAAATCCTGCTCGAGTTCGGTTGAACCCTTGAGATCGGCGAACAGCGCGGTGACTGTCTTGCGCTCGTCCTCGACATTTTCGGAATGAGCATCGAACGCGGAGGCCGAAATCGCCTCGAACGCCTGCGCTCGTGCCATCCTCGCCGGTCCGGCAGCAAGCGCTGTCGCGCACTGGCCGCAGAATTTGAAATCAGCCGGGTTCTCGAAACCGCATCTCGGGCAGATCAATCCGAGCGGCGTCCTGCATTGACCGCAGAATTTCATGCCCCCCGGATTTTCGAAGCCGCACTTTGAACAACGCATCAGCCCTTGCCTAGCGTCACCGTGGCAGCAATTTCAATCACTGCTTTGCGATTTGCGGTTGTTCGAGTTCAGTTTGTTCTCCATATGCTGGGCGGGAAGAGATCCTATTACGAAGATCGAGCAGAGCCGCCATCGCGATTCAGGCGGAGCTGACTTGCTCCGCGCGGTCTTCGATTTGAACATGAAAAGCCGAGGCTCAGATGAGATCGGGTACCGACCGATTGGGACGAGCTCGAGGACGGTCCGAAGAGTTGAGCTGAGATGCGGTTTGTTTGCCGAGATTGCCCGGCGCAAGACCTCCGAGCGTTATGTCAGTGACCCGGTGAAAATGGCCAATCCAACGGGTCATTCGAAATCCAGGATGTGCCTGTCAAGTCTCTGGTACAGCACCATCGCTTCAGAGCGATTCAAGAGACCGATATGGCTGCCGCCATCGAAGTCTCTATGGTCAACGAAGTACTTGCCCGATGGTGTTCGATAGAGTCTTGAGAACCTTCCGTTTACTGCCTCCCAACTCCCCGCGCTCACTGCAGCAATGAGCTTGGCGCTAGCGGTGTTGCATTCGACTTGATCAATCACTTTTCTTGCCATTTCGTCTCCTCCTTTCGATTTCTGCCAATGAAGGCCGAGCGCATAGCCGGAATTCTCCCTGTCGAGCAAGTCGCATGCCGCTTATAGATTCGTTAGCCCTCGCGTATCAGCGCATCTTCCCCACGCAGATTTGACCAAATCTGTGCAAGGGGTAGGAATTTCTTAGCGAAGATCTGAATCGGATTCGCGCCTCTCGGCTGATGAATCGTACAAGCCGCGGGAGGCGTTGCGGCGGATGCTGATCAGATCGCGAATCGCGTAGAGGCCATCGCGCGTAAACTCAACAGTGCTCGGTTCTGACAGGTAGTGGAACTCGACTGGCACCTCACGAATCTTCAGCCCCAACCGGCGCGCGATGAAGAGCACTTCAACGTCGAAAGTGAAACCGTCGAGGAGCTGGCGCTTGAATATCGCCTCGGCCGCCTCGCGCCGAAAACCCTTGAGCCCCGCCTGGCAGTCGTTGACGCGAACGCCGATCAAGCTGCGCACCGCCAGGTTGAACATCCGGCTCATCACGTGGCGCGTATAGAGGTAGCTGAAGAACGCGGGGCTCATGTGGTAGAGCGACTCGGGGTCGACGCGGTTGGCGATCGCAACATCGCTACCCGAATCGAGCGCGGCCAGGATCTTGTCAACTTCCGTCAGCGGGTACGCGAGGTCGGCGTCGGTGAAGATCACGCGGTCACCGCGCGCCTTGAGTATCCCGCTTCGCACTGCACTTCCCTTGCCGCCGTTGGTACGTTGCGTCAGCAACTGCATCGAGCCGTGATCGAGGGTCGAGCGCGCGAGAATTTCGGACGAGCCGTCGTTGCTGCCGTCGTCAACGACGATGATCTCGAACGGTTTGCCGCGGCGCTCGAGATGAGCGCGCGCTGCGGCGAGCGTGCGTTCGATGAAGCGGCCGCCGTTGTAAACCGGAATAATCAGTGAGGTACGAATCACGTCAAATTACGATATCCGCCGCGGACTGTGTGATCAAAACACAAATGGCGCGGCGAGCATCGCTCGCTGCGCCATTGTCCACGCAGGCTGAAGCCGGCTGCGGTAAGATTAGACGGCCCGGCGAAACGCGTCGGCCGGCGTCACGCGCATCGCCCCGATAATCGGCGCGAGGCCGCTCAGCACGCTCACGATCAGCGCCGCCGCGAAGGCTGCGATGGCGGCGGTGCTGGTGATCGTCAGATAACCGGCGCCGCCGATAATCGAGGAGATCGTTGTGCCCCCGTCGAACAGCCAGAGTGCGAGTCCGCCGCCGATTATTCCGCCCGCGCCGCCAATCAGAATGCATTCACCGAGCAGGATCGAAATTAGGTATGACGGCCTAAAGCCAAGCGCGCGCAGCACGGCGACGTCGCGCAGCCGATCCCGCACCATCATCGACATCGCGTTGGCCGCGATCAGCAGAACGGTCAGCAGGATGACGAGAAACACGCTGTACACGAGTCCGCGCAAATCGCCCACGGTCGAGAGCAGGCCTGCGACGGCGTCGCTTTCAGTCATCGTCACGGTTTCATAGTCGGAATTGTGGAAGGTCTCGTCGATTTCCTTGATCACGCGCGGCACATCGGCCGCGGTTTTCACGCGCGTCACGAGCAGTCCGGCCGGATGCTTGACCTCGGGAATGCTGATTTTCTTTTCGGCTTCGACCAGGTAGTCGCGATGGAACATGAAGAAGTTCGGATAATTGTTGGCGGGCGTTTCTCCGACCAGCACGAAGCGGATATCGAGACGGCCGGAATCGCCGCGAAGCGTGATCACGTCGCCGATTTTCCAGTGGTGATTGCGGATCAGAAGCGCGCCTGCGATCGCGGAAGTCCGCTCATTGACGAACTTGTCGAGCACGTTCGGCGCGATACCGTAGTCAGCATAGATGACGGGCGCGCGGTCGGCGTCCACGGCGAACGCTTGAATGACGTCGGTCGGGCTCTGATATGTCGCACGCATTATCACCATCGGCGTTGACGCGGCGACGCCGGGCAACTTCTCGATATCGCGACAGTAGCGCGAAGGAAGGCCGAGGTAGCGGCCGTCGGCGTTGTACGAATAGAGCCTCAGTGTTTCGGAGGTTCGCTGCAACACGAGATCGATAGACGAAGGAATCGCGATCAACACGGTAAAGATAAAGGTCGCAAGCGCAAAGGTGAGAATCGTCAAAATCGTGCGCCGCGTTTGGCGGCTCACGTTGCGAAACACGAGCGTCGGTCCATTCATCGGTCAGGCCTCGCGTAATGATTCGACGACCTGCACCCGACCAGCGCGCCAGGCGGGCAGCAATCCGCCGGCAACTCCAATAAGAATCGCGGCGATCATACCCTCGATGAAGATCGTGGGCGAAAGGCGCGACGAAAACAGCACCGCGCCCACCCTGAGCTGCCGCTCGGCCAGCTCGGTCGCCAACGAAACGACGAGCGCCGCAAGCATCCCCATCACGCCGCCCGCGATCGCGATCATGACGCTCTCGATCACGAAACTCAGCAACACGTCGCCGCGCCCGAAACCGAGCGCGCGCAGCACCCCCACCTCGCGGCTCCGATGCGCGACCGCCGCGTACATCGTGTTCATGCCGCCGAAGGTCGCACCGATGCCCACGATTAGCCCGACGATCATCACCAGCGAACGGAGCTGATCGGCAACCCGCGCCTGGTCGCGATAGAAGTCACGCTCGCTCACGACTTCAACCATCAAGCGCGAATCGCCGCTGAGCCCCTTGCGGAAACTATCGATGGTGCCGGGCTTCAGCACGACATGCAGCGATGAGAACGAGTTTTCGAAACGCGCATCTTGCTGCAGCACGTCGATATCGGCCCAGAACTCGGATTCGCGCGCGCTGCCGTGATCCGAGAAGACGCCGACGATCGTCCAGTTGCGCCGGCCGTACTTGAAACGGCAGCCGCTGGAGAGTTCGGGGAAGCGCGCGGCCTGCTTACGCCCTATCGCCATCTCTTCGCGTCCCGGCGCGGGCCATCGCCCTGCTTCGAGGCGAAGCTCCGGATGGACCTTGTACGCGATGGGATAGACGCCACGCAGGTACGCGGGCTGGAACTGCGTTGCGGGGCGATCGACGGCGGCATTAAACGATTGCACCATCTCGGGCGATATCAGCGCCTGACCAGACTTGTCGCTCGCGATTTCGCTCCGGGTGCGCAGGATCTCGTACTGGTCGCGCGAGATGTAGCTCTCGACCTCGGAGGTGGTGCCGCGGCTCAGCACAATCCAGGCCTCGGGATTGCCCGCGAGCTCGAGGCTGTGGCGCAGGCCTCCGACCAGGCTCAGCAACAGCACGATGATCATGACCACCATGCCGACGCCGGCCGCCGTCATCAGGGCTGTGAGGCGGCGTACGACCAGGCTCCGCAAATTATACTTCAGGGGGATCATCTCGACCGGCGCAACGGCGGATGCCGTCTTCCGCGTTGCTCTTTGCGAACATTGATTGACCTCTGGTCAAGCGCTGACTACTTGTCAGCGAGGCAAAAAATCTTCGCCTATCCGGTGCCAGAGATCAACCCGCGAGCGCCCCTGACGGAGCCCTATGTCACTCAGCCGCGCTGCTCGCCGCTCCCTCCATGGCAAACGCAGGCAGAACCGAATCCACGCTTTCAGCGCGACTACCTCGTGGCCCGAGGCATTCCTTGAGCACTCCGAGATAGCTCTGCGTCAGATGCGCCGATTTCGCGAAGCCCGGCTTGCTCATCAGCAAGGCATGCAGCGCGGGCAAGCGATAAAACGGCACGCTCGGGAAAAAGTGATGCTCGAGGTGGTAGTTGACGTTCTTCGGCGCAAGGAAGATGCGCTCGAGAATTGTCGGATAGACGGTGCGGGTCTGCGCGTAGGCGACGTCGCGGCCATCGATCGCCGAATGCTCGGCGATGCTACGGATACGAAAGATGAAGATGAGCCAGGTGAACATCGGAATCACCCAGTAGAGCACCACTGGCTTCATGAGGCCGGCGCCGCCGATCAGAATCGCGAGCACTGCATAAAAGGCATACCGCACCATGATGAACGAGCGCGTCATGCCCGTGTCCTTGGAGACCAGCCGCCGCGCCAGCATCAGGAGTCGAAACGCGTTCAGCCCGCTGATATCGCGCAGCAGGATCTGGCCGAGATCCCAGACTTTTTTCGGGAAAACCCATGCGTCATCGCCCTGGCGGCGCGCCCAGTCGGGATCCTCTGGGGTGTTGAGGTAGCGGTGATGCCCGAAATGATTGATGCGGTAGGCGCGGGCAGAGATCAGGTTCGGCCACGCCAGCACGACCTCCGCAACCCAGTCATTGAACGTGCGATTCGAGTAGAGCCGGCGATGCACGCCGTCGTGCATCAGGATCATCAGTGCATGTTGGCGCGCGCCGATGAAGGCGACTACGACCAAGTAGAGCAGCGGATGCCAGAACCGCTGGCAGAGAACAATCGCGCCAATGATCATCGACCATTCGGCAACGATGTGAACCGTGCTCCGAAGCGGATCAATCCGCGAAAGGCCAACGATTTCTTCCTTGGCTAGTTTGACCGGAATCTCTACGAACGAATCGTCGCGAGTGGTCCGTTCATTTTGAACGACCGCACTTGCTTGCGTGTTCACTTTGTTTCCTCCCGGAAAATCAAGGGTGCTCCCCTTGTTCGACAATTGCGTACCGATGCCGTTGTTCATGGGTCAGGCCGCGAGAACTCCGCTATCGGGCTGAACTTCAGGTGGCGCAGCGGGTGCGGGCTCATCGGTCGGACGCATCCCGATAAAGTTCTTCAGCTTGATTCGCTTGAAATCGCTTGTGGCGCCGGCAGATAGACGAGACAGTGCGCGCGAAAGCTTACTGTATGCCTCGCCCTGCAGAACAAGTGGTTGAGCAACGATCTGACTGCCCTCGAGAGTCTCCAGATACGGGTAAGCAGTCGGTTCGCCGATCTTGGCAAATCCAGTTCCCTCGTAAAACTCCGCATTTCCTTCCGGTCCAGCCGAGAGATACACAAGAACAGCCTGCGTATGACGCGCCGCTAGCGGAACTACGACTCCGCACCAGACCATGAGGCCAGCGCCCTTTTTGAGCGACCAGAGGTCGCTGCATTCCACGACCGAAGACGGTGGCAGATGCGAGAGATCTGGCTTGGGACAGGTTTGTGGGAACATCTCGAGATCGTGGAGTGAGAGCCCGGCAATCATCCGGTCGGCGGGGTCGGTGTCACGCTCGAATAATCCGTAGAGTTCTCCGAAGGCGAGTTGGATTTTTGCCAGCTGCGAACGCGGCTTCTCGCGGAATCGCACCCCCAGTTTGCCGCGCGCTTCAGCGAGCCGATCGGCAAAAACCTTACGCTCGTAATCACTTTCCAAGAGCCTCAATTCCATCGGACCTCTCCTTTGCCGGCGAAATTTCCGCCGGGTTTTCTAATCCAAGATTAAAGGCGGGCTAATCGTGTTGGTGATGGCGATTCGGCAGAATGCAGTCAAGGTTTTCTGTGCCGGACGACCGTAGTTCAAGGGTTGGCGCAAATGGAGACGCCAATTCAGCATTGCCACGGTCTCAACGAGATGTTCTGTCCATTTGGTGGATTTTGGAAGAGCATTGTCAAGGTAAATGGCTGGACGAGAAGCAATACCGACTGTAGGCTCCCAGCCTCACCCCATATGGACTCGAGAAGAATTGATCCAGGAAAAGTCCACCAGAAATCGTCTTAGCCGCATGAGGCATGTGCCGAAACAGTCCCAAAGACGCGCCTGAACGGACGATTTTGAGTCAACGAGTAATTCCCCGCGTCTGATAATCCTTGCTATTCGGGGCTATGCTCTGTGACTTTTCTCGCGTATGCTCGCGCGGGTGTGTCTGCAAACGAAGCGTCATTGACAAACTTGAGTTCGCACTTTCGGCGACCGATCGTCAATCTTAAACAGTTCATCGGCAAAGCTTTCGGTGAGCAGAACGCATGACCTCAAAGACGGCAAAACACGGGCGAATTTCTACGCTCGGTCGTCGTTTGCAGTTGCGCCAAATGTGTTGTAGTAGATCTTCTTGCTGTGATAG
>JASHPB010000067.1 GCA_030038355.1 Candidatus Binataceae bacterium | reverse complement strand
AGCGTGAGCGCGACCGCAATCGCGTAAATCACGGCGCAGCCGATCAGGCGGTTGCGCGAAGCGAAACTAACAAGGGAATACATTGATACCGAAAGGATTCGCAGCCGCTGAAAGTGATTGTCCGAAAAACCTTAGCACGCAGATGTCGCAGGTTCGACTCGTCCCGGCCTCAGCCCGCGAGATCGACTTCGAGGCTTTCGACCCGCACGCCGGCCTGCTCGAAGCGAATCACGATCTGACACTTGTCGGTTTTGATCGTGAGCGAATACGAGCCCGGTCCGCGATGCGTCGTCGTCACCTGCTCTACCGTCTGGCCGGCGAGCTCGCCGAGCGCCTGGTTCAGGTCGGCGACAGAGGCGGCGACCTCGCGCCCGCGTGGCGTCTTGACGAACAGCGCTTGAAGCGCGAGCTCGGCGCCCGGGCCGAAGAGCTTTCGCACCCGGCCGCTGCTCAGCGCCACCTCGACAATCGCGCCAAGGCGCATCTGGAGCTCCGGCGGTATCGACATTGCCTCGACCGCGTCCTGGAGCGACTGGTAAACCGCGCGCGCGTCGGTATCGGCGGTGGCGTCGAGGAACGCCTGGATCTGCGGGAGCAGGACGTCGCGTTGCAGAGTATCGAGCGCAATCGGGTCGGCAGAAGTCGGATGGTGCTCAGCCATGCTGGCATCATAGCCGATGCGTCAGCGCTCAAACGACGACTCGCAAGCGGCTCGCGAGTTTGCCTTGCGCCTCGCGACGGGCTGGCATTAAGATGACCCTAGAAGCTGCTCAGCAATTGTCTGCAATACTAAACTGAATTCGATTGCCGCGCGCCGGACGACCCCGACCGCTCGCTCAGGCACCCTGCATAGCGGGGAAAGGAGACTACACAATGGCTTTTGAGCTTCCCAAGCTTCCCTACTCGCTCGACGCGCTCGCGCCGAAAATCTCCAAAGAAACTCTCGAATTCCATCACGGCAAGCATCACAACGCCTACGTCACGCGCCTCAACGAGCTGCTGCCGTCGAGCAAGTTCGCCAACGTCAGCTCGCTCGATCAGATCGTGAAAGAGGCCGAGCCCGGCGTGCTCTTCAACCAGGCCGCGCAACACTGGAATCACAGCTTTTATTGGAAGAGCCTCGCGCCGAAGGCCGGTGGCGAAGCGCGCGGCCCCGTCGCCGAGGCGATCAAGAAGGCGTTCGGCGATTTCGCGACCTTCAAGCAGAAGTTCACCGAGGCTGCGGGCGGGCACTTCGGCAGTGGATGGGCGTGGCTGGTGCGCGACCGGGATGAATCGGTGAAAGTCGTCGCGACGCATGACGCCGGATGCCCGATTCGCGACGGGCAGAAGCCGCTCATCACCTGCGACGTGTGGGAGCACGCCTATTATATCGACTACCGCAACGCGCGTCCCAAATATATCGAGGCGTGGTGGGACCTGGTGAACTGGGAGTTTGCGAACGAAAACCTGAAGTGAACTTATTCGCGCCGAGATTATGAAGAACGCCGGGGCTTGCACCCGGCGTTTTTTTTCGCGTATGCCGAGACAGGAGGACGCCTGCAATGCAAGCACTCGAAGGCCGCGTCGCAATTGTAACCGGTGGGACCGGAGCTCTGGGCCGCGCCGTGACGGAAAATTTCCTGGTGGCGGGCGCGCAGGTGGCGATCCCATGGGTGGTCGATGCCGAAGTGCCGATGTTGCGCGATCGACTCAAGGGCCGCTTTCCCGATTCGCAACTGATGCTGCGCCGGGCCGACGTCGGCGTCGAGGATCAGATAAAAAAGTTCGTCGCCGAAGTAGTCGCCAAATGGAATCGGATCGACGCGCTGGTGAACCTCGTCGGCGGTTTCTGGGGCGGCAAGCCGATCGCCGAAACCTCGCTCGCCGAATGGCAGCAGATGCTCGACTTAAATCTGAAGACCGCCTTCCTCGCCTGCCGCGCGGTCCTTCCGATCATGCAGCAGAACAAGTACGGACGGATCGTGTCGGTCACCTCGCGGAGCGGACTAAGCGGCGCCGGCGACTTTGCCGCCTATGCGGTCGCGAAGGGCGCGATCGCGACGCTCACCGCGTCACTCGCCGAGGAGGTGCTGGCCGACGGAATCCAGGTGAACGCGATCGCGCCGAGCACGATCGACACCGAGGCGAATCGAACCGCGATGCCGAAGGCCAAGCACGAGAACTGGGTGAAGCCCGAGGATATCGCGCGCACGCTCTCGTTTCTGTGTTCTGAAGATTGCCGCGTCACTTCCGGCGCGGTGGTGCCGGTTTACGGCCGCGCCTGAATTGACGGCTAGCGCCGCCGGCGCATTTCGAGACGGTCGGCAATCACGCGGAAGGCCTCGACGTTGACCGCCATCCCGCAGTGGCTGCCGAGAATCTCGACGTTCTCGACGTTCTTCAGCCTGCTGCGGTCGACACATGACTGCCAGTGCACGACGCCGT
Organism: Candidatus Binataceae bacterium; assembly: GCA_030038355.1. Lineage (GTDB taxonomy): Bacteria > Desulfobacterota > Binatia > Binatales > Binataceae > JASHPB01. Next base: position 6,150 of record JASHPB010000067.1, on the reverse strand, counting down.
CGGTGCGCGAGTAGAGGACGGTAATTGGCACGTCAGCCGGCGCCTCGTCCGTAATTCTGAGACCGCACTCGCAACTCTCGCTGAGGCATCCGTTAGCCTTACCGCGAAGGACCGCGACCGAGGTCGCGATATTCGCCACGGCATGGTTCGCATAATCGCGCGGCCGTCTGATCGGCGAGCCGAGCGTGATGGCACGCTCGACCAAATCGGGATTGTCACGCGCAAGCGCGCGTGCATAGACGCCGCCGAGGCTCTGGCCAATCAGGACGATACGTTGGCCGAAACGATCGTGCGCTCGGGTCAGGCGCTTGGCGAGATCTTTCAAGGTGTCGCGCGGGCATCGCGAGTTCGACGTGATGCCGCTCAACACCGTGCGATGGCCTAGGAGTCGGAGAAAATGTGCGAGCGGAATCAGCGTCGCATCACCGGCCATGAAGCCGGGTATCAGCATCACGATCTTGCTATCCGCGCTATCGACCTGGTGCCACGGATAGTTGAAGGTACTCAGCCAGGATACTGCTGCCTCGAATGGAACGCGGAGTTCGCCCAGCGTGTCGAGGACCGACGGACGTCTGATGCCCTCCGTGCCGATAGGCACGAATGCCGTTGCAGTGGCCATGCGCTTCCTTTTCCGGCAGCTCGCGTGACTGGCGTCACAAACGGAAGGGCGTCAGCAGGGCGTAACCGCCGCCTCATTCACCACCTGCCCACAAGATGATCATAACCACTGTTTAACCGATCCATCAACATTTTGTGAGGACAGAATCGAAAGATACAAAGAGATCTGTGGATATTCGTGACAAAGCACCGCTGATCTTTAGATGCTATACGAAAGGGAAGACTTTCTCTTTTCCGCAAGAGATTGCAGCGTCGCACTCCTTAGGACTTGATTGACGGTGTCGCGGACCTGTCGCCAGGTATCACGCATTGCGCAGGGGTCATCGCGGGTACACGGCGCGCCCGCTCGGTCGTCGAGGCACTCGACCGGGTTGTAGTCACCTTCGATTATTTCGACCACATCGGCCATCGAAATCCGCGAGGGATGCCTCGCGAGCAGGTAGCCGCCACTTGGGCCTTTCTGGCTCGCCACGAGACCGCCACGCTTCAGCTCGATGAGCAGCCGCCGAAGATAGTTCTCGGGGATATCCTGGCGCTCCGCGATTTCCTCGACCCGGGTCGGCTGGCCTGTGGGATAGCGCTCCGCGAGCATCAGCAGCGCCTTAAGTGAGTAGTCTACTCCAACCCCGAATTTCATCGTGTTCCTGCGGGATTATGGGCGGATTCGGAGAATAGATCAATTAGAGGACCGGACTAGTCATGTAATTAGTTGACTAAGATAGTCATCAAAGTTACGTTCTCCAAAAGGGAACCTCCTCAACGTGCCGAAACGCGAACCGCCATCGTGGGAATTGGTGCTGAAGCGCAACTCAGTCGAGCGCCTCAAGCACGATCTCTTTCCCACCGAGCTCGAAAACCAGTGGCAGCGCCTGGTCGATACGCCCTACGAGAAACTGCCCGAGGAGGACATCGTCCGCCTGCAGTGGTTCGGGATGTATCACGACAAGCCGAAGATCGGCACCTTCATGATGCGTGTGAAAATCCCGAGCGGCATCCTGAGCGCCGAGGGCCTTCGCGCGATCGGCGAGATCTCCGAGCAGTTTGGCCGCGACCAGGGCGAGCTGACGACGCGGCAGAACATCCAGCTCCACTACATCACGCTCGACAAGGCACCGGAGATTTTCGCTCGCCTCAAGTCCGCGGGCCTCACGACGATGGGTGGATGCGGCGACGTCGTGCGGAATATCACGGGATGCCCGGTTGCGGGCGTCAACCGCGACGAGCTGTTCGACGTGACGCCCGAGCTGCGCGCGGCGGCGGAATTTTTCTACGGCAATCGCGAATACTCCGATCTTCCGCGCAAGCACAAAATCTCGATCGCGTCGTGCGTTCATCAGTGCAATGCGCCCGAGATCAATTGCATCGCGCTGGTCGGCATCATCCGCGATGGCCGCCAAGGATTCGCGGTCCGAGTTGGCGGCGGACAATCCTCGACGCCGCGCCTCTCGCGCCATCTTGGGGTCTTCATCACGCGCGAGCAGGTGATGCCGACGCTCCGCGCGATCATCGACACCTGGCGCCTCACCACCGAATACCGCATCTCGCGCGTCAAGGCGCGCCTTAAGTTCATGATCGACGACTACGGGCCGGAGGAATTCCGCCGGATGGTCGAATCGCGCCTCGGCCACGCGCTCGAGGATTTGCCCGAGATGCCGCTGCCTGACTCGGAAAGCGATCACATGGGAATCCAGGCCGAGAAAAGGGCCGCTCACTTCCACGTCGGCTTCCCCGTTTATCTCGGCCTGATGAGCGGCAAGCAGATGCGCGAAATCGCCACGCTCGCCGCGTCGTATGGCGGCGATATCCGACTAACGCGCCGACAGAACTTCATCCTCGCCGGCATCCCCGAGGCTCGCCTCGAAGAAGTCGTCGCGGCTGTTGGTGAGATTGGCTTTCCGCTCGATGCCAACGGCCTCTACGCCTCGTCGATCGGATGCATTGGCGATCCGCACTGCAACTACGCCGTCACTCCCACCAAGACCAAGCTCGCGTCGATTATCGAGCGATTGGTTTCTCAATTTGGCGCGCAGGTTGGCGGGCTGAAGCTGAATCTCGACGGTTGCCCTCACGCGTGTGCGCAGCACTGGACCGGCGACATCGGATTGCAGGGCACCACTGGACGCGGTCCGAAAGGCGAGCCGCTCGAAGCATTCGACATCATCCTGCGCGGCGGTCTCGGCAGGGACGCCGCGATCGGCAAGCCGCTGCTGCGCCGGATTCCCTCGAACCTCGTCGAGGATTACGTCTCGCGCCTGTTCGCCGGATACCTCGCGCGGCGCACCGACGGTGAAACGTTCTCGCGCTTCTGCGTGCGCACGGCCGACACCGATTTGCTCGCAATCGCCCAGGGAGAATCGAGCGCCGCTCAGGCCGCTCTGTAACCGCTCTCACTCGACAACGATCGGAGCCAGCCGTGGAACAGCAAACAGAAAAGGTTGAAGTGACGCTCCAGATGGATGAGCTCGAGGCCGGCGAAGCAGCAGTCGAGCTCGACGACAAGGAACCGCAGGATGTGCTGGCGTGGGCGATCGATCGCTTTGGCAGCGAGCTTGCGATTTGCTCGAGCTTCCAGGCTGAGGGCTGCGCGCTCATCGACATGGCAGCGAAGATCGATCCGAAGGTCCGCGTGTTCACGATCGATACCGGCCGAACGCCGCAGGAAACTTATGACTTGATCGACAAGGTGCGTGATCGCTACGGCATCAAGGTCGAGATCTTCATGCCCGACGCGCACGTTGTCGAGCACATGACGACCAAACACGGTAACAATTTGTTTCTCCGCGACGTTGACCTGCGGCTCTTGTGCTGCCAGGTGCGGAAGGTGCTGCCGCTCCGGCGCGCGCTGATGAATTACAGCGCGTGGGTCACGGGGCTCCGCCGCGATCAGTGGGCGACGCGCTCGAACATCCGTAAGATCGAAATCGATCACGATCACGGCGGAATCGTGAAGCTCGCTCCGCTCGCGGATTGGACCGAGGAAGAGGTGTGGGATTACATCCGCGCCAACGAAGTGCCCTACAATGCGCTCTACGACAAGGGCTACAAGTCGATAGGATGCGCGCCATGCACCCGCGCTGTTGGTGAGGGCCAGGATCCGCGGTCGGGGCGATGGTGGTGGGAGACGGGCGCGCCGAAAGAATGCGGCATGCACTGCTCGATCGAGACTGGCGGCTTCGAGCACGAGCTCGCCGCGCTGCTCGGCAACGGCAAGCATAGCTAGCCAAGCCGCAAAGTCCGCAAGCGGAGTCGAAGAATCCCGACGATCACGGTTCGCGACTTAGACTGCAGCCATCCAGCGTCTGCCCAAAAAAGCGGGCGCGATCAGTCAGACGGTTCTTCTTCGTCGCCATCTTCTCGCTTGCGACTAATCTTCAACATCTCGAAACCTGCGAGAATCAGCTTCCATCCGGCGGGAAATTCGATCTCGCCCGTCTCAGCGTGCGACTCGGGTTCGATAACCATCTTGCGTCCCTCATGCCATTGCACGAGCAGCATGTGATGGCCGACCTGGCGGCCAGTTAAGCGATCGATCTGGAAATCGCCGAACAGCGTCGTTGTCCGCAGATCAGAGAACGCATCGCGGATGCGCTGCTGATCGAGCGAGTCGGCCCGCGCGATGGCTCCTGCAGCCAGCACGGCCGCAGCATACGCCTGGGTGGCGGTGTAATCGGGTGACTCGCCGCGAAGCGCGGGACGAATCGCACGGACAAACTCGCGGGTCGACAGGCCAAGCTCCGGCGTAACCGCGACGCCCTCCTCCCACTGCGACGGGCCGACGATTCCCGCGGCTTCCGCTCCGAGATCGGCGCCGAACGCACTCACACCCGCGGCGACGCATCCGAGCACAGGGACATTGAGATTGGCGGCGACAATCGCGCGCACCACGGCGAGATCGTGGGCGTAGCTGCCGGCGCTCACTACGGCGTTGACGCGGTTGCGCTTCAGGGCGGGGAATAGCTTCACTGCCGACGTGCCCGGATCGAACGGCGCGTTCCACTTGACCCGAATCTTTACGCGCCGACGGCGCGCGTAGCGCGCTTCGCACTCGCGCTCGATGCCGCCGCTCACGGCGCGCGCGAATGGTGTCGGCGCGGCGACGATCGCAACGCGCTTGCGCCAAAACTTGAGCGCCGCGAGCAGTTTCACGAAGCCGACCATGTAGTTGCTCGCCGGACTCAATACACCGACGATCATGCGGTCGCCGCGCGAGTACAATTCGTCGTCCGCTCCCCCGTGATTGATGAACACTCGCCCCGCCTCCGACGTGATAGGCGCGGCGGCGCGCGCGAGCAAACTCGAATAAGGTCCGAGAATTATGTCACAGGGATTTTCAAAACAGAGCGAGCGATAGATCTCGACGGTTTGCAGCGGATCGCTGCGATCGTCGATGCATACGAGCTCGATGTCGCGAAGTTCGCCGCCGACGCGGATTCCGCCGCGATCGTTGGTGGTCGCCGCGAAGACCCGAAGTGCCGCATCGGCCTGCCGACCCATTGCGGCGTAGTGGCCGCTGAGCGAGAGCGAGAGGCCGAAGCGAATGTTCATGAGCCGCTAGGCGGCAACTTCCGCGATACCGCCCTTGATCACGGCCTGGCCGCTCTCGTTGTGCGTTTCGTAGGCGAACACTTTGCGACCATCTTTCTCGCCGTCGGCCCAGACTTTTGTTGTGATGGTCTGTCCGGGCAGCACGGGCCGCGAGAAGCGCACGCGAAGCCGCTTCAACCGCGTCGGATCGCCGCCGCAGAGCTTGTCGATCGCGACCTTCGACGTGAACGCCATCGTGCAGAGGCCGTGCACGATAATACCTGGCAACCCTGCCATCTTCGCGACGTTCTCGTCAACGTGGATCGGATTGCGGTCGCCAGAAGCCTCGGCGTAGCGATACGTCTGATCCTTGTCGATCGTCTGCGCCACCTTGAATAGCGCTTCGCCGCGCGCGGGTTCCGGCGCACGGGCTTCGGCAACGCCTCTGCCCTTGCCGCGGATGAAGATGCTGAAGAGTGTTTTCATCACGACCTCGCCGCCGCGCCTGGTGTCGAGCGCGACAGTCATCGTCTCGCCGGTCGCCTTGGTTTCGATCGAAATGATCTTTGCGCTTGAGGTGAGCGTGTCGCCGGGCCGAATCGGCGAAAGAAATTCCATGTCCTGTTCGCCATGCACGAGTCGCAGGAAATCGGCGTGCACTTCGGCATCCATCACCGCGCCCATCACCGCCTCCCAAATCGCCCTGACGCCCGACATCGGCGGCGCGACGATTCCGCCCGGTCGCCTCGCGTCGAAGAACGCGGGATTGTCGTCGTTGTAGGCGCGCGCGTACATTTGCAGCGCCTCGGCGGTGACGGTGACGGTGGTGGGCGGGAACTCCCGGCCGACGCAGGCTTTGTTCAGTGGCATCGAGTGGGCTCCATTCTAGGCGGCTTGTAAGGATGGCACGAGACTCAGGAGAGCGCCCGGCCACCGATATAGACCGCTTTCAAATCTAGCGCGGGACTCAACACTATCAAATCGGCATGAGCGCCGGCCGCGATTCGC
>JASHPB010000066.1 GCA_030038355.1 Candidatus Binataceae bacterium | reverse complement strand
CGGCTATACCACCTTTTCGACTTTTTCATTCGAGACCGTGAGCCTGATGCAGGATGGCCAGTGGCTCGCGGCGGGCGCCAACGCGGTTTTCTCGGTAGTATTTTGCTTGATCGCGGTGTGGCTAGGATACGTTGCTGCGTCACTGCTAAATCGCGGAGCTTAACGATGAAACCGCTCGAAGATGCTGTCCTGCTCCGGGTCCATGTCGGCGAGGGCGAAAAATCGCGCGGCAAGCCGCTCTATGAAGCGATCGTGCTGAAGGCGCGCGAGCGGAACCTCGCAGGCGCAACCGTCCTGCGCGGCCCGATGGGCTTCGGCGAGCACAGCCAGATTCACTCGGCCAAGGTTCTGCGCTTGTCGCAGGATCTGCCGGTGGTGATCGAGATCGTCGATTCGCCGGACAACATCAACGCGTTCTTGCCGGTGCTCGACGCGATGATGGGCTCTGGACTGATCACGCTCGAAAAGATTCAGGTCCTGCACTACGGCGGCAATAAGACTGACTGAGGATCGGCATTCGCCGTTCGGGGGCTTCGATGGAAAAGAAATTTATCAATCCAGAGTCGATGTCGGCGCCGCGCGGCTACACCCACGTGGTCACCGTGGAAAATCCCGGCAAGATGATCTTCGTCTCGGGGCAGGTTTCCGTCGACAAGGAAGGCAAGCTGGTCGGCGCTGGCGATCTCGGCGCGCAAACGCGGCAGGCTGCTGCCAACCTCAAGGCGGCGCTCGAAGCCGCCGGCGCGACCACGGCCGATATCGTCAAGCTGAATTCCTACATCGTCAACTACAAACCTTCCGACTATGCCGCCTTCAGGGAAGCGCGCGCCGCCCTCGCCGCCGGCGGCAATCCCCCAGCGTCGACGCTTATCGGCGTCGCGGCGCTCGCGGTCGAAGGTCTGCTGGTCGAGTTGGAAGCGATTGCGGTCGCGAAGTGATCGGGGCGCGCGCTGAGTGACACAGATGGCGGCGCAGGATTTTCCCGACCATATCGATCCGACGCTGCCCGGATATCCCGACCCCTATCCGTACTTTCATCACCTCCGCGAAACGGATCCGGTTCACTTCAGCCGGGCGATGAACGGCTGGGTGCTGACGCGCTATCACGACGCGACTGAATATCTGCGCGACCGGCGCTTCAGCCGCGCAAAATTGCTCGAGGAAATCCGCGCGAAGTTCGGCGATTCACCGATCGTCAGGCTGCAGAGCGACGAGCTTTCGTTCGTCGACGCACCAAAGCATACGCGGCTCAAAAACGTGATGGGCAAGCTGCTCGCGCCGCAGGCCGTCGAATCGATGCGCGCGGAGATCGAAACGTTCGTCGGCGCAATCCTCGACCGTTTCGAGGGCGCGCATCAGATGGACGTGATTTCTGACTTTGCCTATGAGCTGCCGGCGGAGACGATCTGCGCGATGCTCGATGTGCCGGGCGAAGACCGCATCCGGCTGCGCGAGTACGTGGAAGGCGTCGTGCTTGCGCGCGGCGTTGTGCGCACGCCCGAGATGATAGCGGCGGGCGATCGCGCGGCGCGCGAGTTCGTCGGCTACCTAACTGATCTGGTTCGCAAACGGCGCGCCCGCGGCGGCGGTGACTTTCTGAGCGCGCTGCTCGCGCCGCGCGAGCATGACGATCGTCATGTAACCGATGAGGAAGCGGTGGTCATGGCCGAGCAGTTCTTCACCGCCGGACACGCGACGACCCGAAACCTGATCGGCAACGCGATCCTGGCGCTGCTTCGAAATCGAGGTGAACTGAAACGCCTTCGCGAGAAGCCGGCGCTGCTCGAAGGCGCGATCGAGGAAACCCTCCGCTACGATCCGCCGACGCAGGCGCCGTCGCCACAGATCGCGATCGAAGAGGTGAAGATCGGTGACAGTACGATTCGCAGCGGCGATCGCGTGTCAGTCTTGTTCGGCGCAACGAATCGCGACCCCGCGCGCTTTGAAAATCCCGATCGCTTTGACATCACGCGTCGCGACAACGAGCATCTCGGCTTCAGCTTCGGAATCCATTTCTGCGTCGGCGCAGGCCTCGCGCGGCTCGAGGCGCTGATCGCGGTGGGCGCACTCGTTGCGAGGTTGCCGAAGCTTCGGCTCGCGAGCACCCCGCTAAAGTGGCGCAGCATGGGCCGCTTTCGCGGGCTGGTCGCACTGCCCGTCGAGTTCTGAATCGTCGATCGTGAAATCAGCCTCGCGTTGACTTGCAGGCATAGCTTTGATGACGTGCGGCACATGACCGACTACGAACCATCCACCTACGGCGACAAAGTCGCTGACATTTATGATGCTCTGCCTTACGTCGCCGCGCGCCCGACCGAGGCGACCGTCGAGTTCCTGGCCAGTATCGCCGGCAAGCGCCGCGTGCTCGAACTCGGCATCGGCACGGGGCGAATCGCGATCCCACTCGCGGCCAAGGGTTTCAAACTTTGCGGCCTCGACGCATCGCAAAAGATGGTCGCGAAGATGCGGGAGAAGCCCGGCGGCGACGCGATCCAGGTCGAGTTCGGCAACTTTGGCGAGGTTAAGATCGGCGGCAAGTTCTCACTGATCTATGTCGTCTTCAACACTTTCTTCTCGCTGCCGACGCAGGACGAGCAGGTGCGATGCTTCCAGCGCATCGCCCGGCATCTGAGCGATGATGGCGTGTTCGCGATCGAGGGATTCGTGCCTGATCTGGGGCGCTACGATCGTGGTCAGCGTGTCGGCGCAATCAACGTGAGCGCTGAACGTGTACTTTTCGAAGTGACGCAACATGACATCAGCGCGCAATGCATCCGCTCGGTGCAGGTCGAGGTTCGAGACGGCGAGACCGCGCACTTGTACCCAGTGCAGTTGCGCTACGCGCTTCCCACCGAGCTCGACCTGATGGCGCGGCTGGCCGGGATGCGGCTTCGCGCCCGCTACGGCGGATGGAATCGCGAACCGTTCAATCTCGCCAGCCAATTGCACGTATCAATTTATGAGCTGGCGCCTAAAGCGCTGGCTGCGCCGAGGCCGAAAAAGCGACCAGCGAAACGTCCGGCGCGGCGCCGACGCGCTTGACTACTTCCACGCGCCGGAGAGCTAATCCGTCATGAGCTCGATTGAAGATCGCTTCCGCGCGCTGACTCCAAATTCCGCGAGGCTCGCCGAACGCGCCGAACTGGTTATGCCGGGCGGCGACACGCGCACCACGACCTATCATCGGCCCTACCCGCTCACGATCGCGCGCGGCGAAGGCCCTTTTCTCTTCGATGTCGACGGTAATCGCTACATCGATCTGCTCGGCAATTACACCAGCCTCGTTCACGGCAATGCCTACCCGCCTATTCTCGCGGCCGCCACCAAAGCGGCGCGCGGCGGCACGGCGTGGCCAGCACGATCAGAAGCGCAAATCGAGCTCGCCGAGCTCATCTGCGAGCGTGTCGATTCGATCGAGCGCGTGCGCTTTTGCAATTCCGGCACGGAGGCCGGGATGCTGGCGGCACAGCTCGCGCGCCGCCTCACCGGCCGCAAGTTCGTCCTGATGGCACGGCACGGTTATCACGGGTCGTACGATGACCTCGAGCTTGGGCTCCTCGGCCACGACGGCGAACGCACGCTGCTCGGCACATTTGGCGACGCGGCGTCATTCGAAAAGATCCTCGATCAGTGCGGCGCAGAGATAGCCGCGGTGTTTCTCGAGCCGGTAATGGGCTCGGCCGGGATGGTCGCGCCGCCGCCGGGCTTCCTCGATAGAGTCGCCACGGCCGCTCACAGAGCGGGCGCGATGCTCGTGATCGACGAGGTAATCACGCTGCGACTCCATGAGGGCGGCGCGCAGAAGCTCTTCGCTGTGCGCCCAGATATTACGATGATGGGCAAGATCATCGGCGGCGGATTTCCGGTCGGCGCAATCGGCGCGAGCGCCGAAATCATGAAGTCGTTCGACCCGCGCGAGCGCGGCGCCATGCTCCACTCCGGCACGTTCAACGGCAATCCGGTGACCTGCGCGGCCGGGGCGGTGTCGTTCCGCGAGCTCACGCAGGGGCGGATCGACAAGATGGCCGCGCAGGCGAAGCGGCTCGCGTCGGAACTCGGGCGAGCGGCGCGCGACCTCGAACTGCCGTTCTCGGTACGACAGACCGGGTCGTTGATGAATATCTTCTTCACGCGCGAACCGCCCCCGGCCACGATCCTCCGCGAGGACAGCCGCCAGATTGCGAACTTCCACCTCGCGGCGCTGATGCACGGGCTCTTTTTCGCGCCGCGAGGTTTGATCGCGCTCTCGACGGTGATCGGCGACGAGCTGCTCAGCGAAATCTGCGAGCGCGCCGCCGAGGCGATGATCGATCTCGCCCGCGCCTCGAATTGACTCCTCCGCGGCAGCCCGAATCCAGACTGTTTCCACTCCTGCGTCATAGAATCGCACAGTGCGTGTGAAATCTGAGAGCATCAGACAGATGCGATCGATACCTCTGATCTGCATGGCTTGGATTCGCGTCCATCATTTGTCTCGCAGACTGAATTGATTCCGCGTCAAATGATTTCTCGATGAAACGATCTTTACCTCGAATCAGCTAATCCGCGCGCTGTCCTCAAAAGCGGTAGAGCGGTAACAAAGAATTTCGTTCGATACAATTTTCGATTCATTCGCAATTCAATTCCTCCCGCTATGTTGCGCGCACAGAAGCGGAGCCGCATTACGCGGTTGCCGATCGACACAAGGAGGAAATCTGCAGATGCGGGCAAAAAAACTGCTCGCGTGCGCAACCAGTGCGCTCGCGGGGGTCACCTTCACAACCACGCCGCTGCTCGCGGGACCGGCGTTGGGCGGAGGACCGGCGCCGTTGACGGCGACGCCGATCCAGCACGTCGTGGTCATATTCCAGGAGAACGTGTCATTCGATCACTACTTCGCGACCTACCCGGAGGCGGCAAATCTGTCCGGAGAGCCACAGTTTAATGCGGTGCCGGGTACTCCGAGCGTCAACGGTCTCACGCCAGCGCTGCTAACTAACAATCCGAACTTCAACAATGCGCTGAACACCAACTCCAGCAGCCCAGGAGACCCGGGCTTCCCGAGTGTCGCAGCGAATCCGTTCCGCCTCGCCCCATCGCAGGCCTATACCAACGATCAGGATCACGACTACACGCCCGAGCAGATGGCGTTCGACGGTGGCCTGATGGACCTCTTTCCGCTCTCGGTCGGCACTGCCGGACCACCGCCGGGAACTCCACCATCCACCGTCGATACCACCGCGCTGACGATGGGCTATTACGACGGCAACACGGTCACAGCGTTGTGGAACTACGCGCAGAACTTCGCGATGAATGACAACTCGTTTGATACCAATTTCGGGCCTTCCACTGACGGCGCGCTGAATCTGATCTCGGGCCAGCTCAATGGCGCGATCAACAACCTCAGAGGCTCCGGGTCGGTCGTCGGTGACGGCTATAGCGGCTTGACCGTGATCAGCGACGCCGACCCGAATGGCGACGTTTGCTCGACCACGACCGGTGAAGTCTTCAATATGAGCGGCCAGAACATCGGCGACCTGCTCAACGCCGCAAATGTGACGTGGGGATTCTTCGAAGGCGGCTTCAACCTCGGCCTCACCAATTCGAACGGCACCACGGGTTGCAAGCGATCGACAACATCTACGGTGACCGGCGTTACGAAGGCGGATTACATTCCCCACCATGAGCCGTTTCAGTACTACGCTTCGACCGCAAATCCGCTGCATCTCCGTCCGACTGCCGCGATCGGTCAGAGCGATCAAGCCAATCATCAGTACGATATTCAGGATTTCTTCGACGCCGTAGCAGCCGGTAACTTTCCAGCCGTCAATTTCCTCAAGGCGCCTGGCTATCAGGATGGCCACGCCGGCTACTCTGATCCGCTCGACGAACAGACATTTATCGTCAACACGATCAACTTCCTGCAGCAGCGGCCTGAGTGGAAATCAACCCTCATCATCATCTCGTACGACGATTCGGACGGCTGGTACGACCACCAGATGAGCCCGATTATGAATACCTCAGCCACCGCCGACGACGCTCTCAACGGTGCAGGCTTCTGCGGCAACAGCGCCAATGCCGGCGCCAGTGCTCTTCCCGGCGTCAATCCCGGCACCACGCCTCACGCGCAGGGCCGCTGCGGATACGGACCTCGCCTCCCCTACCTTGTGATTTCGCCGTGGAGCAAGACCAACTTCGTCGATCACACCCTCACCGACCAGACTTCGACGCTGCGCTTCATCGAAGACAACTGGCTCAAGGGGCAGCGGATCGGCCAGGGATCGTTCGACGCGCTCGCGGGCTCGATCGACAACATGCTCAACTTCCAAAACGAGCCATTTTTGGGTGCTTCAGTTCTCCTTGACCCGACTACTGGCGAAAGAGAGAAGGGTAATCCAGGCCTCGGCTTGTAATCCGCGGCCACGGTCACTACTGATTTACTGAACGACGGGTGCCAGCTTTGGCGCCCGTCGTTTATTCGGCTTTGTCACCTGGCTAGCAAGCGACATGAGACTGACTCGGCGCGATTTTCTGAAGAAAACCGGGATACTCACTGCGGCCACAGCACTTCACGCAATGCCGCAGCAGACCATTCGCGCGAGACCGGTACTCGATACCAAGTTGCTAACGCCGTTTGTCGACCCGCTACCGCAACCGCCGGTCGCGCAAAGCAGCGGAACTCGCCCGAGTCCCGACAACCCGCAGCGTCAGGCTCGTTATTATCAAATAGCGATGCAGGAGTTCGAATCCCAGCTGCATCGCAACCTTCCCGCGACGCGGCTTTGGGGCTATGGATCGAGCTTTCCTGGCCCGACAATCGAGACTCGAAGCGACGAGCCTGTGTTAGTCGAGTGGGTCAACTCATTGCCGCAGAAACATTTCCTGCCGATCGACCACAACCTGCATGGCGCGGAGCGGAGCAAGCCCGATGTACGCGCAGTGGTTCATGTGCATGGCGCGAAGACGCCTGCCCACAACGACGGCTACCCTGAAGACTGGTACGTGCCGGGAAAGTCCGCCGTCTACTGCTATCCGAACAAGCAGGACGCGGCAGCTCTCTGGTACCACGACCATGCGATGGGAATTAATCGACTGAATATTTACGCCGGCCTGGCCGGCATATATTTCGTACGCGATGACTTCGAAGATTCAATGCATCTGCCGTCGGGCGAGTATGAAATCCCATTGGTCATTTGCGATCGGATGCTCGATTCAAAGGGGCAACTATACTATCCGGAATCCGGCAATCCCGAGGCACCATGGATACCCGAGTTTTCCGGCGACATACTATTGGTCAACGGCAAAATTCTTCCCTACCTCAAGGTTGAGCCGCGTAAATATCGCTTTCGCCTGTTCAACGTTTCGAACTCAAGTAGCTTCTATCTCTCGCTCTCGAACAACGCGCCGTTCACCCAGATTGGAACCGACCAGGGACTGCTCTCGGCTCCTGTCCAAGTTGCCAAGCTGATGATCGCACCGGCGGAGCGCGCCGATCTGATCGTCGATTTTTCGAAATATCGTGGCGAGAAGATCGTCGTTCTCAACAACGTCCTTCCGATGATGCAATTCCGTGTAGCTTCCGGCGCGCCCGAGCAGAAACCGCTCGCCGCATCGCTGCGGCCCGTACCAAAGATGCTCGAATCGACAGCGATAAAGACGCGGATGCTTTCGCTCGACGAGTACCGCGATCGCGCCGGCGACTCCATGATCATGCTGCTCAATCGATCGCGATGGCATATGCCGATCACCGAACGGCCGCTGCTCGATTCGGTAGAGATCTGGGAACTAATAAACACGACCGACGACCAGCATCCGATTCATCTGCATCTGGTGCGTTTTCAGATTCTCGAGCGTCGAACCTTCGACAAATTCACCTATCAGTACAAGAAGACGCTGCGATTCACGGGCCCGGCCATTGCCCCCGACGCCAATGAGGCAGGATGGAAGGACACCGTGCGCGCCGAGGCCGCGATGGTGACGCGCATAATCGTCCGCTTCGAAGGTTATCCGGGCCGCTACGTGTGGCACTGCCACAATCTCGAACACGAGGACAACGAGATGATGCGGCCATACGAAGTCGTTGCACCGGGGTCAGTCGGCGCAGCCTTGCCAAGCGTCACGCCGCCTTCAATTCCGATGTGCAGTGCCCGCACCTCGTAGCCGCCAGCGGAATCGAATTCAGACAATAGGGACAATCCTTGGTGGTCGGCGCGGCGGGCTTGTCGGCGCCGGTCAGATGATTCACCCATTTGACGAGCAGGAACACGGCGAATGCGATGATCAGAAAATCAATTATGGTGTTGATGAAAACGCCATAATTGAGCGTTGCCGCTCCCGCCGCCTTGGCCTGGGCGAGGGTATCGTAGTGCTTGCTCCCGAGATCGATGAACAAGTTTGAAAAGTCGACGTGTCCGAGCACTACGCCAAGCGGCGGCATCAGCACGTCGCCGGTGAGCGAGCTGACGATCTTGGAGAACGCGCCGCCGACCACGAAGCCGACCGCCAAATCGATCACATTGCCGCGCATCGCGAACTGCTTGAACTCACTCAATATCGACATGGCTTCACTGTCCTCCGCTATCGCGACCGGCGGCCTAACTTGGCGCACGCCGGACGAAGTTGTGCGCCTAGGGAAGCACCATGCGGTAACTAAGTAAATCGCGAGCGCAACCGGCCACGGAGACTTGATTGTGGTCAGCGGCCGAGCCACGGACCGACGGCGATGCCGACCAGGCCGCCGACAACCACGAGCCAGGCAGAGTTGATCCTGTGTCGAAGCAGCGCGACGGCGCTCGCCGCCGCGAGCACGATCGTCAAAATGTCGACGATAGCATCGCGCCCAAGGTAGTAGGTGACTGCGACCATCAACGCCCAAGCGCTGACGTTCACGCCGTCAAGGAAGGCGCCCGCAATCGGAGAGCGACGAAGCCTCGGAATCAGCGGGCCGCTGATCGATACGAAGATGAACGATGGCAGGAAGATCGCGATCGTCGCGACGATCGCGCCGCGCACCCCGCCCAGCAGGTAGCCGATAAAGGTCGCGGTCGTGAATACTGGGCCGGGCGTCACCTGCCCCACCGCGACCGCGTCGAGCAACTGCCCGTTGGTCATCCAGTGCAGGCGATCAACGAGGTCGGTGCGGATGAACGCGAGCAGGACGTAACCGCTTCCGAACAGCACCGCGCCAACCTTCAGGAAGAACAGGAACAGGGTCGTGAGACTGAACGCTGTCGCAGCGCCGGTGGCCGAGGAGACCATCGCAGCCGGAGCGAGCGCCGGCCACGGCACTAGCGCGCGAATGCCACCACGTTCCATCGCGATCTTGATCGCCACCATTACGATGCCGCCGCCGATCAGCACGACGAGGTCGTTGACGTTGAGCATTGCCGCGACGACCGCAATTGCTGCCAACGCACCCAGGATTCGCGAGCGGATCGCGGTCTTGCCAAGGCCCCATAGCGCTTGCAGCACGACCGCGATAATCACCGGCTTCACGCCGTAGAGCAGGCCGCGCGCAGTCGGGATCGCGCCGAAGCGGACGTAGGCCCACGCGATCGCCAGCACGATGAAGAAGGCAGGAAAGATGAAGCATGCGCCGGCGACGATCAGACCTTGCCATCCCGCCTGCTGTTGGCCGATATGAATCGCCATCTCGGTCGAGTTAGGACCCGGGATGAGATTGGTCGCGCCGAGCATGTCGAGGAAGTGCTCGCGGGTGACCCATTTGCGCCGCCGCACCACCTCGTCTTCCATCATCGCGATATGCGCGGCGGGGCCGCCCATTGCGGTCGTGCCCAGGCGAAGGAAGAGCCGCGCCAGCTCGCCGAGCTTCGCTCGATGCGCACGATCGTCGTGAGCGGCATGTTCTATGTCGTTTGCTCTCACGTCTGGAAGTAAAGCTTGATCTCGCAGCTGCGATCGTCGCTCGAGACATCGAGCCGATCGGGATAGACCGACGACAAATAACCTGAAAGGCCTACGGCAAAAATCTGCTCCTCGACCAAGCCGCGCGGAGCATCCTGCTCCGACGGCAAGTACGGCAGCGAACCGGTGTACTTGAGCACCACAACCAGGTCGAGATCGTCGTATTCGATTTTCGCTTTCAGTGAACCGTCGAGATGCCCGCCGGTCTCCAATATGTGAGTAATCTCATCGACACTGGTCACGGCGCGTTCGACGTCCGAGTGGTTGATCTCCCAAGCCTTGCCGCGAGCGCGAAGGAATTGCTCGATCTTCTCGGTGCGCTCAGCGCCACGCGATTCGATTACGGTCGAAGTCGTGCGGCGTTCGCCAATCAGGAACACGAGATTGAGCAGCACACATGAGACTACGGCGATCGAGAGAATCGAATCGGTGAAGCTCCCCGTCCAATCGGGCAATTGACGGTAGAACTGCGGATAGACGACGCGGCTCAGCGCGAGCAGGAACGAGATACCGACAATGAAGGTCGAGCGCATCGTGAAGGGCCGCGAGGCGATAATCTGGATACCGCCAACCAACATCGACGCGCCGTTGAAGAGTAGCGCCGCGCCGACCACCGGCAGCGGCAATGCGAGCAGCGCGGCTCCTACTTTCGGCAGCATCGCGAGCGCCACCAGCCAGGCCGCGATCGCCCACGCGATACAGCTGCTGGTCGCGCCCGTTACTTTCTCGATCCCGATCAGGCTCGGCGACGCGCTCAGTCCCGAAGTGCCGAGCAGCCCGCCGATCGCGCAGGCGAGTCCGTCGGTCAACACGCCGCAACGGACGTTGTTGAGATCGGGCCGCCGCCACGATGAGTCGTTGATTTTCTGCGCCGTGGTGACGACGCCGATCGTGCGGAGACCCGACGCGAGGCCACCGATCGCGAACGGCACTATGTACATCGCGTCGAGCTGATAGGACAGGAAGCTGACGCTCGGCAATCCGATCCAGCGGCACTCGGAGATCATCTGCACCTGGTGACTCGTGAACATCCCGTAACGCAACGACAGGACGACACCTACGACGAGGCCGATGAGTCCGCATAGCAAGCGCGCGAGTCCGCCGCCCCAAACACCGAGGCTCACCATGATCGCGAGCGTTGCAAACGCGACCGCGAGGTGAGTGCCGAGCTTCGGATCGCCTAGATCAGTCACGCCGAGAAAGCCCTGCACGCCGATGAGACCGAGTTCCGCGCCGACCGCCATCACGATGAAGCCCGAAACGACGGGCGGAAAGATGCGCCGCATGCGCGGCAGGATCCACGCAAATAACATCTCAAAGATGCCGGCGCACGCGGTCATCGCAAACACCACCGGCAATCCGGCACTCCGCGCGGCATGCAACGCGGGTGCGAAATAGATCGCGGACACTACCGGCGGAATCAGGTACCCCGAGCCGACCGGGCCGAGGCGATATGCTTGCAGCAGCGTCGCGATCGCGACCGCCAGCATGCCCAGGCTCACGGCGCTCGACGCGACCTCCACGGGCGCGCCGGCGGCCTGCACGATCAGCGTGACGAAGACGAGATATGGACAGATGACAGCGACGTGCTGAAAGCCGAGCAGTGCGAGATGAAGGAGCGGCGGACGGTCGTCGATGGCGTAGATCAGATCGGGCGGGCGAACGGCAGCCGCCTTGCGCGCGCGCTTACCACTGGCACGGGCTTCCATAGTTGCGACGGCATCGATCCGCCTCGCGCGCCAAGTCTAGTTCCTGGAGAGATCCTCCGCCATCAACCGAGCGCCGCCTGTTCCGCGCCGATCGGACCGCGGCCGGATGCGCGAGGCTGGCGGCGGGTAGCAACCCGAAACAGCGCGTACCCCGTGACTACGATGAACAGCGCGAGGTTCAAAGCCGACGCCAGTCCGACCGGCCAGTGTGGGTGATTCGAAAAGAAGCTCGAGCTATCCGACAGGTACTTCATGAAGTAGAGGTTGAAGAACGAAGTCGCGGTCAGCAACGCGTATGACACCGTCAGGACGCGTGACTCGAGCGCGAGCGGCGCAAGAAACACCAACGGGTAATACGTGTACCGTTCATGCATTCGCGGTGCAAACACAAACAATGCGAGCATGGCGATAAAAGTCGCGAGCATCACCGTGTTCGCACTTCGCGCACGCCACACCAGGAACGCAACGATCACAAATGCTCCCGCAATCGCGGACATCCCGAGCGCGTAGTACGAGACCAGCGCGATCTTGACCGAATCGGGGGTCTCGAGGCCGCCGAGCAGAGCATGCAGGTTGAACGCTCCGACCGACGCGTCGGTGAAGCGGCTTCCGAGCGTGCGATACACTTCGATTATCCAATTGGGCGGGTGACCCACGGTGAAGGGCAAGATGCCGACGAGCATCGTCGCACCTGACATCGCCGCGCAGAGCATCGTCTCACCGAAGCCGGCGCTCATCAGCGTCCATAGGCCAAGCGGAGGCACGATCGCGATGGCCTGCGGTTTCACCAGCAATGCGATCGCGGCCGCTATCCAGCCGAGCCGCCATCGTCCCCAGACGATCAGGATCGCCGCCGCGAGCATCGCGAGCGCGACCACCGAATCGCTCTGGCCCCAGACGATAGTGTCAAAGATCAGGGCGGGATTGAACGCGAACATCATCATGGTCGCGAATGCGCGCCAACCACTTCCCTCGCGCCGCGCGGCGAAGAGCAAGGTCAGGCCGAGCAACATGCTCGCAACAACGGGCGGACTCTCTACGAGTACGCGGAATCCCGTTGCACTCGGTCTCAACACGTGGCCAAGCCATCCGGAGAGCCAAAGCAGGTAGAGTGAGCCGGGAGGGTAAGAATCAACCGGCAGGCCGGGATTGTAAATGTCGCGCGGGCCGAGCTTGACTGCGAGCAGCGCGCGGTTGGTTTTCTGCCAGATGTCCCAGAAGTAGCCCTCGAAGCGGTAAAGGAGCGCGAACTCGACCATCGTGATGGCGACCATGACGAGCACACCGACGACGAGCGGAGTCGGGGGGGGCGTGATCGCGGGTCGCCAAATCGTGCCCAGACCAATCGCGAGCAAGATGATGAGTGCCACGCCGCAAATGACGCCGAGCGGACGCTGATAGTCGAAGGCTGGCGGCGGAGCGGTGGCCGGCGTGCTTGCGGCCAGCGGGTGACCCAATTCGTAGACCGGAGAAGCGTCGGGCGGCGGCGCATCGATTCGGGTAGCCTCAACCTCGCGAAAGAAGGCGCTGCCTGTTTCCAAATCCTGATCGTCACCGAGTTGCAACAGCAGTTCGCTCGTCTCGCCCCACTTCGCGACGTGAAGGAATAGCGCAACCGGTGACCACACGCTCGTACCGTGCAACGCGTTGGACGCGAGGCGCTCGCCGCTTACGGTCTTGACCGCGATAGTGGCGCCAGGTCCGTCGTCGCGTGCTCCGGCTGTGCGAGCCGTCGCGCCTATTCGGTACCAACCCGGGCCTAGCATCAGGATTTGATGCCAACTCGCGTAGTTTGGCGCCTGGTTCGTGGTCTTGAGCTCGCCGCGCTGCCACTCAAAGTCGGTGAGCTTGCGTGTCTTCGCGGTGCCAAACCATTGGTAGGGCACTTTCTTCGAGCCGCGCAACAGGTCGCCGTTGACCACCAGGCTTTTCTCAGCCGCGGAGGCACCGAAACTGTAGCGGACCGGTGCGCCGAGTGCGCACACCAAGACCATCAGGCAAACAACGAATCGCCGCACCAACATGGCAACTGAAAGGTAGAAGGTAGCAGCACCCGCGCCCGAGCACTATTGGCCAAATGCTCGAGGAGACCATTCGGCGTGAAGGAGCGAAGCTTCTAGGGACGGCTCTGATCGATCACGAGGTTTGGGCGCGTTTCACGCTCGACGATCGCACGCAGCGCCTGCCGTGCGCGATGGAGCCGCACCTTGATGGTGTTGGGAGTCGCCTCGAGCATCGCGGCAACCTGCTCGGTGTCGAGGTCCTCGATATCGCGAAGCAGGAGCACGGTTCGATAGTTCTCCGGCAACCGCGCGATACAATTGCGTATCAGCTCGCGCTGGTTGCGTCGCTCGAATGCCATCTCTTCGCTGTTGGTTTCGCCCGCCCACTTGCCGTCCTGGTTAAAGTGGGGCAGGAAGTTTTCGATCGGCTCCTCGTTGCGGCGGCGCCGCGAACGAAGCTGCATTAGCGCAGCGTTAACGACGATCCGATGGAGCCAGGTGGAAAGTTGTGCTTGAGCGGCAAAGCTATGAATTCCGCGATACGCGGAAAGCAGCGCCTCCTGCACCGCATCGCGGGCATCCTGCTCGACTGGAAGAAAGCGACGCGCGACGGCCAGCATGCGGCCACCGTACCGTTCGACCAGGGTCTCGAACGCTGCGTGGTCGCCGGACTTTAGTCGCCGCACGAGATCGTGTTCGTCCCGATCGGGAGCATGACCCACTTCTCGAATCGGCTCTCGAGTTCCGCTAATGCAACGCATGCCGAGTCATTCAGCAAATGGCGTACCGCTCAACGAGTGGGGTTGAGCAGCGAAAAGTTCGACAATGACGAGACTTTTTGTGAGGGCAGCTTGCCCGAGCACCGATGGAGATTCGCGATTATCTCATTAGCCCCAAAAATTTTAGCGAAATTTCGAAAGTTCGCGGTGCTAATGCACTCAACGGCCCCACCGAGAACCTCTAGCCGCGCTCTGATGACTATTTCTTGAAACCTCGCCTATACTTTAGCCATCTAAATCGCAGGGCTGCTGGCTCGACGGACATCGATGTCGCAAGTACGCCCAAGGAAGGTCCTGATGACTTGCAAGGAATTTGTTGACTTCATCCGGGCGTACCGCGACGGCGAGTTGACCGGAGCATCGCGACGAGTCTTCGAGGACCACATAAGCAATTGTAAACGCTGCGAAATCTATTTGCGTGAATACGGCGAGGTTATCGCCCTGGCCAAGGGCGCGTATGCCGACCCCGATGACGATATCCCCGCCGAGGTACCTCGCGAAATGGTCGACGCGGTGCTCGCGACGCTTCGCCAGCAGAAAAACTAAGCCCACTCATTTTGCGCATTGTGATCGAGCCGTCCGTAGTGCTGAAATGGCACTGACGACTCGTCCCCCGTGGAGGTGCGCTCGTGAAGCTACGACAATATGAGCGGCCTGAAAGCAATTGCACGAGCTATGCGTTCGATCGACGCGAGTTCCTGAAAACTGGTGCCTTGGCCTCGCTCGGTGTCGGCTTGCTCTCGGTCGCGGGTGAGGTCGGTGCCGCTATCAATTCTACGCCACCGCGAGTGCGGCGCTACGTCCCGCTCGGGAGCACCGGCCTCAAAATCTCCGATATCTCGTTTGGATCGAGTCGCCTGCGCAGCGGGCAAGAAGATCTCGTCCGCCACGCCTTCGACCTCGGCATCAACTATTTTGATTCGGCCTCCGATTACACCG
>JASHPB010000008.1 GCA_030038355.1 Candidatus Binataceae bacterium | reverse complement strand
GAGCGGGCGTAGAGATCGAGCGGCGGCGAGGTCACGAGATGTCCCTGTTCGAAACTCGCCTCTGCCAGGTGATCGACATAGGCGAAGGCGCTGACGCGGCGAAAGCATGCGCTCGCGCCCGCGACCAGCTCGAGCATCAGGCCGGCGGCATAGCGCACCGAGCCGGAAACATCGGCCAGGATGACGAGGTCGAGATGACGCGGGCGGCGCGCGCGGCGCCGAAGATCGATCAGTACGCCGCCGCGCTGCGTGGCGGCGCGAATCGTGCGGCGAAAATCGATTCGGCCTGACTTGGCGGCGCGAAGTCTCCGACCAAGGCGAATCCTCAGGCGGCGGACCAGAGGACCGAGAGCATCGAGCGCTTCGTCGTACTCGAGATCCGAGTAGCGCTCGAAGGGCGTGCGCTCGAGCGCACGGATTCGTGCCGCGCGCGCCGCCTCGATTCCCGGGCCAGCTTCCTCGATGCGATGATGACCGCGCTCGCTGTCACGCTCCTGGGCTTCTCCGCGCTCTGCGCTCTCCTCGCCCTGAACACTTTGCGCATGACTGGATTCCTCGGCAGCCGGACCTTTACGTACGTTGGCGACCTTCTTCTGCCGGCGGGCCGTCTCGGGTCTCGGCTTTGCGGCCTGCTGCGCGATTGGAGTCTCGCCGGGAAGGCCGCGGCCGCTAGCGGCGGATTCAGCTTGGCCGCGCTGATCGGGATGCGTCCCGCGCTCGCGCGGCGGGCCAGCGAAGAAACGCTCGAACGCACCGTCGAATGCCTCGCGATCCGCTTCGTCCTTTATGAGCGATGTCGCGAGCGCCTCCCGCATCGGCAGTCGTTCGAGCCCGGCGGCCGCGATGGCGTTCATCGCATCGATCGATTCGGCGACGGAGATCCTGATTCCAGCCGCGCGAAGCTCGCCGATAAACGCGAGCAGCCGATCACGGAGCGGATTCATCGCGAACGCGTGGCGAGCGAGGCGGCCTTGCTCTCGACTTTGGCGCGATCGTCCTCGTGCTTGAGCAGCACGCCGAGCGCGGCCCGTACCGCCTCCGTATCGAGCTCGCGCACGCCGAGCCGCACCAGAGCGCGGGCCCAGTCGAGCGTTTCGGCTATCGAAGGAGGCTTGCGCAGGCCGAGCTTACGGATCGCGCCGGCAAAGCGCGCGACCTCAGCGGCGAGACGCTGGTCCAGCTCAGGCACCTTGAGCTCGACGATTCGCCGCTCCTGCTCGACACCGGGAAAATCGATGAACAGATGAAGGCATCGGCGGCGGAGCGCCTCCGAAAGCTCGCGTGCGCGATTGGAAGTGAGCACGACGATTGGACGCTCGTGCGCTGTGATTGTGCCAAGCTCCGGCACACTCACCTGGAAGTCCGACAGCAGCTCGAGCAGGAAGGCCTCGAACTCCTCGTCAGCCTTGTCGATCTCATCGATCAGCAGAACGGACTTGCGCACCGACAGGATCGCTTTCAGAAGGGGTCGCTCGAGCAGGTATTCGCGCGAGAAGATATGCTCGGAGACTTGCTCCCAGCTTAATCCCTCGTCCTCGTCGGCCTGCAGGCGAAGGAGCTGCTTCTGGTAGTTCCATTCGTAGAGCGCACGCGCCTCGTCGAGGCCCTCGTAGCACTGCAGGCGAATCAGCTCGGCGCCAAGCATCTCCGCGATGACCTTGGCAACCTCGGTTTTCCCTGCTCCCGCGGGACCTTCGATAAGCAGCGGCTTCTCGAGTGCGAGCGCGAGATAGACCGCCATCGTAACGCGCTCGTTGGTGACGTAGCGCGCGCTCTCGAGTCCGACGGCCACAACCTCGCGAGTAATCTCCATCGCGTGCGTCAAAGCCTGCGGGTCATCTTGTACATTCCGGGCGCGCCGAGCGCGCGCTCGAATTCTGCGCCACGCTTTTCCGCCGCGATCGTGAAGCCGTGCTTTTGGTAAGTGCGGATCGCCGGATCATTGCCGATCAGCACGGTAAGCTGCGCGAGTTGCCGCCGATGCTCGCGGCCACGCTCCAGGATTTTCTCGATCAGCGCGCCGCAGAGTCCTTTGCCCCGCCAATCGGCGAGCGTCGCAACATTTTCAACGATCCAGGCCTCGCGCTCATATTCGTGCGTGCAAGTAAGCAGCGGCAGGAAGCGATTGTAGATGCGCACGATCTCGTCGTCGCCCCATCCCATGCCGCGCGCCGCCTGGTTAATCACGGCGGTGAGGATTTCGTTGGTCGCGCGGCGCGGGTCGAAACCCTCGAGCGCTGCAACGGCGCGGCCATTGACCTCGGCGACAATGAATCCAGCGAAGCTCGTCCACGCGCGCGAGTCGCCGCGCGCCATCAGCTCGAGCCACTTGAGGCACGCAGCTTCGTCGCGCGCGCACATCACGTCCCAGAATCCGCGCCGCAGGTGCCCGCGCGACGCTTCGCACATCGACCAGGCGATGAACGGGGCGTCCGAGACGCGCGCGTCGCGAATTCTGAAGTCCATCGGCGTCCTTCCCTCAGCTGCGGTGAAGAAAATGAAATCTGAGCTTGCCCCGATTCTGTAGATACTCGGGTTAGGCGGCCAATTTTCTCTGCTGAGCCCGTTCGAATTCATCGGGGCACCGAAA
>JASHPB010000065.1 GCA_030038355.1 Candidatus Binataceae bacterium | reverse complement strand
TGATCTACATCGGCGGGTCGATGAGCACCAAAAGAAAGTGGCACCCGGATTTTCCGCGAGTTATCGGCTAAAGAGACTCGTCTTTTTTCGAAGCGTTCGACGATGCTGCCCGCTCTGCAATTGCGTGCGAGCAGCAACTCAAATCCTGGCGACGCGAAAACAAGCTCAGACTTATAGAGTCAATCAATCCGCAGCAGCATTTGTTCTCATCTGAGATCTTGTGAATGACGCCCTACGTCCGTGTCGCAAGCGGCTGGATAAGATCCCTCGATTTCGCTCGCCCATTCACCCTGCTCGCGCTGACGGAGAAAGAGTCTGAGCGCCTACATCCTGAGGACGCCGAACTGCGCGCGCGCCGGGATCGCCGCGTTGAGCGACGCCGCGATTCCGAGCGCCAGCGCCGCGCGCGTCTCGACCGGATCGATCACGCCGTCGTCCCATAGCCGCGCGCTCGAGTAGTAGCAGCTCGACTCCGCCTCGTACTTCTCGAGCGTCGGCCGCACGAACTCCTTTTGCTCCGCGTCGGGCATCGACTTGTTCTCGCGCTTCAGTTGATCAAGCTTGACCGTGAGCAGCACGTTCGCCGCCTGCTCCCCGCCCATCACGGAGATTCGCGAGTTAGGCCACGTGAAAAGGAGCCGCGGCGAGTACGCCCGACCGCACATCCCGTAGTTGCCCGCTCCGTTCGATGCGCCGATGATCACGGTGAACTTCGGCACCTGCGCGTTTGCGACCGCGTTGACCATCTTGGCGCCGTCCTTGGCGATGCCGCCCTGCTCGTAGCGCTTGCCCACGATGAAGCCCGTGATGTTCTGCAGGAAGACGAGCGGGATGCGCCGCTCGCAGCATAGCTCGATGAAGTGCGTCGCCTTCAGCGCGGACTCGCTGAACAGCACGCCGGCGTTGGCGATGATTCCGACCGGGTAGCCGAAGATGCGCGCGAATCCCGTCACGAGCGTCGTGCCATATCGCGCCTTGAACTCATGCA
Organism: Candidatus Binataceae bacterium; assembly: GCA_030038355.1. GTDB lineage: Bacteria > Desulfobacterota > Binatia > Binatales > Binataceae > JASHPB01. The sequence goes on along the minus strand of JASHPB010000065.1, from coordinate 22,267 downwards.
TGCGAGAGCCATCAACGATACGAGCGATCACCTCGCGCACGTCGTATGGTTTACGCGTGTCGGTCGGGATGATGCCGTAGAGCTCGGCCGGATCGTAGGCGGGATCCTCGGGCGTGTCGGCCTGTAACTGCTTGTGAGCAGCACGCGGCCCCATGTTCTCGAATATCGCGCGCACGATCTGGAGCGCGTGCTCGTCATCGTCAGCGAGATGATCGCTGACGCCCGAGAGCCGCGTATGCACGTCGCCGCCGCCAAGTTCCTCGGCGCTCACCTCTTCTCCCGTTGCGGCGCGCACCAGAGGCGGGCCGGCGAGAAAAATCGTGCCCTGGTTGCGCACTATTATGCTCTCGTCGCACATCGCGGGAACGTAGGCGCCGCCCGCGGTGCACGAGCCCATCACCGCGGCCACCTGCGCGATTCCCATCGCGGACATCCGCGCCTGGTTGTAGAAGATGCGCCCGAAGTGCTCGCGATCCGGAAAGACCTCGGCCTGGAGCGGCAGGAACGCACCGCCCGAATCAACCAGGTAAACGCACGGCAGACGATTCTGCATCGCGATTTCCTGCGCGCGCAGATGCTTCTTCACGGTGATCGGATAATAGGTGCCGCCCTTCACCGTCGCGTCGTTGGCGACGATCACGGCCTCGCGCCCGTGGATGCGCCCGATACCGGTGACGATTCCGGCGGCCGGCGCCTCGTCGTCGTACATGCCGTATGCGGCGAGCATCGAAAGCTCGAGAAGCGGACTGCCTGAATCGAGCAGGCGCCGGACGCGATCGCGAGCGAGCAGCTTGCCGCGCTCGAGATGCCGCTTGCGGGCACTCTCCGGGCCACCCTCGCGGATACGTTCGATTTCGGCACGAAGCTGCTCCACGCGCGCGAGCATCGCGCTGCGATTCTGCTTGAACTCGGCGGAAGATGTACTGACCCGCGATTCAATCTGATCCATGGAGATTTCCTTAGCGATGCTGAGGCTGCTGCGCGGACTTTGCGCTAGGTGTAGATATTAGCCTTGCCCGGACGCATGCGCATGCGGCGCATCGGCCGGCGAAATGGTATGCGCGACCGTGATTTGAGATCGCTCGAATACGATAAGGTCCTCGCCCTCGTAACCGAGGACGCCGCCTCCGAACCGGGGCGCGAGGCGCTCGCTGAGCTTCGCCCCGCGACGGACGGCGCGGCGGTGCGCGGGCGGCTTCGTGCGACGGCCGAGATGGTCGAGCTGCGCGAGCATTCGGGGTCGGTGCCGATCGGTGAGTTCAGCGACCAACGCGCGATTCTGCTCGCCGCATCGCGAAGCGGCGCAATTGTCGACGGCGCATCGCTCGTGCAGGTGCGCGACTTCGTCGTGACGGCGCGCACCGCGGCGGGCTTCCTCCGCTCGCGCGTCGAGCGCTTTCCACATGTCGGCGAGCTCATGCAAAATCTCCTCGCTCCCAAGGAACTCGCCGACGCGCTCCTCGGCGCGCTCGCCGATGACGGGGGCCTCGTTGACGACGCCAGCCCCGAGTTGAAGCGGCTGCGCACTCGCCTGCGCGATGAGCGCGCGGAGCTTGAGGCGCGCCTTTTGCGCTCGCTCTCCTCGTCGGGGATGGAATCGTTCGTCTCGGATTACGTCGTCACGCTGCGCAATCGCCGCTTCGTGTTGCCGCTCAAGCTCAACTACTCGGAGCGGCTCGAGGGTATCGTGCAGGACCGCAGCGTGTCGGGTGAGACGCTCTTCGTCGAACCGATGTGGGCGGTAGAGCTGAACAACCGCCTCATGATGCTCGAGCGCGAAGTTGAGGCTGAGGAAACACGCATACTCATGCGGCTGACCGCGATGGTCGGCGGCTACGCCGAGGAACTCTCGCTGACCTTCGAGGCGCTGGTCGCGCTCGATGCGCTGAACGCGCGCGCGAAGTTCGCCGAACGCTTCACCTGTATCGAGCCGGAAATTGTCGACCAGGGATTTTCGTTTCTCGCGGCGCGGCATCCGCTACTCCTCACGAGCGGGCGCGAAGTCGTGCCGATCGACCTCAGTATCGCGCCGGGGCAGCACGGCCTCGTGATCTCGGGTCCCAACACGGGAGGCAAAACCGTTGCGCTCAAGACGATCGGCCTCTTCTCGCTGATGGCGCAGGCGGGGCTCATGATTCCTGCCGATCCGTGCAGCAAGGCGATGGTCTTTCGCAGCGTGTTCGCCGATATCGGCGACGAGCAATCTATCGAGGCGAACCTCTCGAGCTTTTCGGGGCATATCGCGAACCTGTCGAGCATCCTTAACGCGCTCGCCGAGCCCGCGCTGGTAATTCTCGACGAGCCGGGCGCAGGCACAGATCCCGCCGAGGGCGCGGCGCTCGCGATCGGCTTGATGAATCATCTCGGCGCGCGCCGCTGCCTGCTTGCGATCGCCACGCACTCGACCGCGGTCAAGCTGCACGCATACTCGCGCGCGGGCTTCGACGCCGCGGCCGTGGACTTCGACCCGGAACGCCTCGCGCCGCTCTACCGGTTGAAGCCGCATACGATCGGCCAAAGCTACGGAATCGCGGTGGCGCGCCGGCTTGGACTTCCCGAGCCGATTATCCAGGCGGCGCAACAAGCTATGGGCGAAGGGAGCGCCGACCTCGCGAGGGCGCTAACGCGACTCGAGGGTGAGCGTTCGCGGCTCGCCGCGGAAACCGACAAACTCCGGGAGCGGGAGCGAAGCCTCGGCGAACGCGAGGCCGAAGCCCGCGCCGCGAATGAGAAAGCAAACGCACGACTCGATGCGGAACGCACGCGGCTTCGGCAGGAGGCCACCGATCTCGTCGCCGAGCTTCGCCGCGAGGGCACCGATGTGATCGCTGACCTGAAGACTCGCGCCAAGGCGCGCCCCGAGTTCAAGAGCTTCGTCGAGAACGCAACGCGGAAGATCGACGAAGCATTTCCGCCTGAGCCGGAAGCGGCCGAGGACGATCGGCCGCTCCGCGTGGGCGACCAGGTCGAGATCGGCGATATCCGCGGCGAGTTGGTAGCACTCGACGAAGGGCGCGCGGTGCTCGCGCGCGGCGGATTACGAATCGAAGTCGCGCCGGAGCGTCTTCGCCGCTCACGCTCGCCCAAGGAAGAGCGCGCGCCGAAGCCGCGCACCGAAACTGTCACCTTCACGAGCGGCGAGAACGAGCGCGACGAGCTCAATCTGATCGGCATGCGCACGACGGACGCGCTGCGCAGGCTCGAAGAATTCCTCGATCAGGCCTTCCTCACCAATCGGAGCGAAGTGCGCATCGTGCATGGAATCGGTTCCGGCGCGCTGCGCAAGGCAGTCGCCGACTACCTCAGCACCTCACCCTATTGCTCGTCGTTTCACCAGGCCGAACCGCACCATGGCGGCGCGGGCGCGACGATCGTGCAGATGAATCTGTAATCGCGGCCGCTCGGTCGCGCACTAGAACAGCTTCTTCAACTGATCGAGCGGATTCGGTGGTGGATTGTTGCCGCCACCGTTATTGTTGCCGCCGTTATCTCCGCCGAGAAATTTTCCAAGTCCCTTCTTCTGCAGGAACTTGTTGATCGCTTCCTGCCCCTTGCTCTCGACGGCACGCGAGCCCGCCTGCTGCGCGAGCTGGCTCACGTTGGGAATCACGCGCGGCTTGGGCAACTGGCCGACAATCTGCAGCGGGATATTCACCTCGCCGTTGTTGTTGGTGACAAAGACGATGTTCTTCTGTTGGCTGATCAGATCCTGCGTGAACCCACGCTCGAGCGTAATCGTCGCCGCGAGATCGATATTCTTGTCCATATCGAACCATCCGTCGCCGAGCAGTCCGTAGTCTGCGGTCTGCACGTTCAGGTCGTGGGTGATTATCCGCGGGCCCTGGAGCTGAAAGGTAAGGCTGAGCTTCTGAATGTCGGTATCTGGATCCGAGAACAGCTCCGGATGCCGCGCAACAATCTGAGGCGAGATGATTTTACCAACGCCCGGGAGGTCGGGGATCTTCTTCAGCGCGTCTGCGCCGACGTTGATTCCGACCAGTTTGCCGTTGGCGACCGAGGCGCGACCGTTGCCACGCAAGCTGGACTTCATCTGATCGAAACTGCCGACCACACCCGAAACGCTTGCGCCTCCAGTCAGGATGCCGCGGACCATTCCGGCCGCCTTCGCCTTCTGCGCGGCGAGCACCTGCTGGATATCAATATTCGAGACCTTGACGTTGGTAGTGAACGGGGCATTCGGTGCGAGCTGGGTTTCTGCTGTTGCGGCGATAGAACCCGAGAAGGCATTCAGCTCGAGCGACGTGACGCGCGCCTGCTTGCCGGCTACCGACGCCTCAAGCGCGAGATTGTGATAGGCAACGTTCGCGACGCTTCCCGATCCTGAGGTCGCATGCGCGGTAACATCGGGGCCGGCATCGGTCACCGTGACTGATCCGTTCGACGCAAATTGATTGATCTGCTCGTCGGGCGGACGCGACGGCGCCAGATCGGCCAGCTTCACGGCATCGGCGTTGAACTGGTAGGTGAGTTTCAGCGGTTGAATCGAGCTGACATGACTGGTTACGGTCGCGCGCGCGTTGCCGAGGTTGAAGGTCAGCGGCCCGGCATCTGCGCTGTTACCCGCGAGCTTGATTGTCCCCGAGAGACCACTTAGCGGCAGCGCCTTGTGATTCGGAATCGCGAGTCCAACGCTCGTGAGGCCAACTGTTCCATTCGCCGTGGGCTTGGCGCCCGCGAGCGTGATGTCGGTATGCAGCTCGGCTGTGCCCGAGACCGCGTATTTCGCGAACATCGGCACGAGCTTGCCGACCGCACCGAGATCGAAGCTGTTGGTATCAATTCGGGCCGACGTTGCGCCGCCGCCGAACTGAATCTTGGTCGCCTTCAGCTCCATGTCACCGAGCCTTACCGCGGTGAGCCGCATATCGATCCGCGATCCAGTGCGGGCGCCGTCGGCGGAGAGCTTGAGCGCGAGATCGGCGGGTTTCGCGAAGGTATCGCCGAGGGAGATCTGATTCGCCGTAAGATCGCTTGCCACGTTGAACTTGATTGAATCGAGCGTGCCGGCGACGGTGATTTCGGCAACGAGCGGCCCGGTCATCGCAAGCTTGGGCGGAATCGATTTCGCAACCATCGCGATCGTTTTGAGCGAATCGAAATCAATCGGACCCACTTTGACCTTCGCCGAGAGCGGAATCGCCTTGATATCGAGGCCGCCGCCCTGGAAGACCGGTCCGATCTTCGCCGCAACATCGAGGTTCTGCGTCGTGCCGAGCGCCGCGAGCGTGAGGTCAATCTCGAATGCCCGGTTGAGCGCGAAATCGCGCACATGCAAATCGATCGAATTCAGTGTGAGGTTGGTGCCGTTGGCCTTCTGCTCGAAGACGAGCTGGCCGTCGTCAACGGTGAAATTCTCGACGGAGAGCGACGGCAGCGGGCGCGGCTTGCCCGGCGCGCTCTCGAGCGGCGTTCGTTCGGCAGCACCGCCGCGCTTCTTGTGCGGTGAGTTCTCCTCGGCGTGAACGCGTTTCTTTCCGATGGTGGAGATATTGAGCTTTCCGTCCGCCGTCTGGATCACCCTGATGACGGGCTTCTCGAGCACGACCTCGGTCACGTTGATCTGCTTCGACAGCAGCGGCAGCAGGTTTAACTTGGCGAAGACGTTGTCCGCCTCGACGAAGGGCTGATTGGAGACCTCGGGGTCGTCGGAGACCTTGACGCCGGTGATATCGGCCGCCACGCCCCATCCGATCGTCGCCTTTATTTCGCCCGCCTGAACGTCGCGCCCGAGTGCATCGCTGACCGCGGTCAAGACGCGCTCGCGATTGTCCGCGATGATCGAGTTGAGGTTGAGATATGCGTAAAAGAGAACGCCGAAGATGACGAGGATAACGAACCCGACGACAACGACCCCGACAGTAAGCACTCGGCGCATCGATTCCCTCGCAAGTGGCCGCAGATGCTCGGCGCAACACGGTCGAGTTTAGTGATCAGCTGCAATTTATCATACGGCCGCGCGGCTTAAACGATTCGAAGAGGAATCCACAATAACCTGCCGACATCGATTCATGAGCCCGCTATTATCTTTTTGCGAGCAGCAGCCGAATCGGCGTCGCGATGGCGAAGAAGCAAAAGCGCGGCAACGGTCAGAAGAAGCAACCCGCGTCGAAGCCGGGATTCGCGTCTCCGTTCAAGGACCTGAAGAAACTTCTTGGCGAGCGCGCGATCGTTACGGCCGAGGCGAAGAAAGCGTCTTCACCCCCGCCGCCCGCGCCCACGGTAGAGAGCGACGACGAGGCCTTCCTCCGGGCGCTCGAGGGCGTTCGACCGCTGAGCGATGGCCGTTCGCGAATCGCCGTCGAACCGAGCATCAACCACACGATCGTCAGCGAGGATGCCGAAGTTCTCGCACAGCTCTACGACCTTGTCACCGGTCAGGGGCACTTCGATATCACCGAGAGCGACGAATATGTTGAGGGGGCGCGCGTCGGCCTCGATCCGCGGCTCGTAACGCGGCTTAGGCGCGCGGAATTCGCAGTGCAGGCGCATATCGATCTGCACGGCATGATCCAGCCCGCCGCGAAGGAAGCACTCCGCTCGTTCATCGTCGAATCGGTGCGCAAGGGCCATCGCGCCGTACTGGTCGTGCACGGTCGTGGATTGGGTTCACCCGGCGGGCGGCCTGTCCTCAAGCATGCCGTATCACAGTGGCTGGCGGGCACGCTCGGCGGTCACGTGCTCGCGTTCACAACGGCGCGTCAGCAGGACGGCGGCGCGGGTGCGATGTACGTGTTGCTCCGGCGCACGAAGCGCCGCGGGCCGTTCGACGTCCTCCAGGGCGCCAAGCGCAGGGACTGAGATTCGGGACATCGCGCGCCGAAAAAACGGGGCCGCATTGCTGCGGCCCCGCTTTCCTTCCCTTTCGCCTGGCAGTTAGATTTTCGACTGCAGGAAGAAGGCGATGACTAGGGCGTAGAGGGTCAGCGCTTCGATGAACGCGAGGCCGATGATCATCGGGGTGAAGATCGCGCCAGCGCTGTTGGGATTGCGGCCAATCGATTCCATCGCCGAAGCTGCCATCCGGCCCTGGCCGAGCGCCGAGCCGAACGCCGCGATGCCGATACCGATGTTGGCTGCCAGCGCGATCAGTCCGGCGCGCAGCTCGCCTCCCGCCTCGGGCGGGCCTCCCGCGGCCTGCTGCGCGAGCGCGAGCAGGGGAGAGGCGAGGATTGCGAGCCCCACCATCGTGGTGATTGTTCCGATCTTGCGAATCATTGAGTTCTCCTTTGCTTATCGGGCCTCGTCGCCACCCATCTCCGCCTCTCCTCCTCTACCACCACCGTTTGCGGGCGCGAGCCGGACCGCGTGAAAGCCTTTTGTCGCTAAATTCGCCTCAAGGGCTCTAATGGTCGTGACTGGTCGCCAGCCGCACGTAACTCATCGACAGCACGGCGAAGATGATCGCCTGGATCACGCAAACGATCGAGCCGAGGGCGTAGAACGCGAGCGGGAAGACCAGCTTGGTAAGTCCGGTAAAGATGCTGAGCACCGTGTGGTCGGCGAACATGTTGGCGTAGAGACGAATGCCGAGCGAAAAGGGGCGGAACAGGTTATCGGCGAGCTCGATCGGCAGCATCAGCGGGGCGAGAAACAGGACAGGGCCGAGAAAGCTCCGCAGATAGGAAATACCTCTGCTCCGGAATCCCTGATACAAATAGTAGGCGAAACTCACCGCCCCGAGGGCGAAGGTCAGATCCGAATTGCCGGTCGGCGGCTCCATTCCGGGAATCAGCCCGAAGAAGTTGGCGAACAGGATGAACATGAAGAGCGAGCCGAAGAACGGCACCATCTCGCGATAGCCATGCATCTCCATGGCTGCGTCGGTGAAGCCGTCGAACCACTCGACCATCACCTCGCAGGCCGCGCGGATGGTGAAGCCCTCGTCCGGTACGACTGGATCCACCACCGCCGCGAGAGAGCGGCGCGCGAGAACCGCGAACACGATCAGGATCGCCATCACGATCCAGGTGCCGACGATCACCTCGGGCACCCTGCCGGCGCCGATTAGCTCGAGAAAATTGACCGAATGCTGCAAGGATTATTCTCTCTCCGGAGCCACGGCCCGGCCATCCATCGAAGCTCGTCCGGTTTCAATAATAATGGCCGTCAACTGAGTCAAGACTCCGGCGCCGAAGCCAATCGGGTCGACGTGAACGTGCGAAAAAACCAGGTACACGAGGCCGACCACGATCAGCAGCTTGAGCGGAATTGCCGCCACTCCGAGCTTCGCCGCCTTGCCGGATATTCCCGCGCCTGCCGCAGCTAGAACGAGCCGCCCGAGTGCGCTCAGCACCCAAAGATTGGCGACAACGACCAATCCGCCAATGAGGCACCCGAGCGCCGCGGGCGTCGCGACGAAGATCGCGAGGACCGCCGCGCTGACCGCGATCAGCACGACGTTGGTGCGCTGGATCGCCGCGATCGTGGGCATCTGCCCGCTCAGCGTCATTTCGAATCCTCGCTTGCGCGCTGAAACGCGCTCAGCGACTGGATCAGCCGGTAAAAGCCGGCGAACAGCCCGAGCAGAAACATCGCCAGCGTGATCCACGGGTCGGTGTGGAAGTGCAGATCGGCGTAGTGGCCGATGATCGCGCCGGCAATCGGCGGCGAAACGAATTCCCAGCCAATGGCCGCAAAGGTCGCCATCTTACCCGCGCTCATCGCCATGGCGAATCAGGATTCTCCCATCCGCGAGGCATCATGCAAGTCCGGCGAGCGCGCTTTCTGCGGATGCGCTGGTTTGGTCGATGACGTCGTCGCCGTGCGCGGTGGAAATGAACATCGCTTCGAACTGCGAGGGTGCGAGGTTGATCCCGCGCTCGAGCATCGCATGGAAAAATCTAGCGAACCGTTTGGTATCGGACCTTCGCGCGTCGTCCGCGTCATTGCAAGCGGCCGAAGTCCCGACGAAAGGTGTGAGGATCGAGCCGGCGCGATTGATCCGCGCCGCTATTCCGGCGCTCGCGAACGCTTTGCGAAGACCGGTCTCGAGCCGCGCTCCGGAAGCGTCGAGCCTGGCGTAAGGATTGGTCTCCTTGAGGATCTTCAGCGTCTCGAGGCCGGCACGCACCGACAACGGATTACCGGAAAGCGTGCCTGCCTGGTAGACCGGGCCGCGCGGCGCCAGCAGATCCATTACGCGCGCCGAGCCCGCGACCGCGCCCACCGGCAGGCCGCCGCCGATGATCTTGCCGAGCATGATGAGATCGGGCCTCACGCCCATCGCCTCGCTGATCGAGCCGAAGTTCAGTCGAAAGGCGGTGATGACTTCGTCCGCGATCAAGAGCGCGCCCTCGCGATGCGCGAGATCAGCAAGCTCGGGCAAAAAATTCGACAGCGGCGGCACGACACCCATGTTGGCGGCGACCGGCTCGACGATGATCGCCGCGACTTCGCCGCGCGCCGAGGCGAACAAACGGTCGACACTTTCTACCGAATTGTAGCGCGCCACCATCGTGAGCGCGGCGAGCTCCGCCGGCACACCACCGCTATCGGCGATGCCGAGCGTCATTCCTCCCGAACCAGCCTTCACCAGCAGTGAATCACTGTGGCCGTGATAACACCCGTCGAACTTGATGATTTTTGATTTCCTTGTTGCCGCCCGCGCAAGGCGGAGCGCCGTCATTCCGGCTTCGGTACCCGAACTTACGAGGCGTACGCGCTCGGCGCACTCGATTGCGCTGCCGATCAATTCCGCGAGTTCGACTTCGATCGCGGTCGTCGCGCCGAATCCGAGTCCCAGTTTTGCCTGATCTGCCAGTGCGGCGACGACGCGCGGATGCGCGTGTCCGAGGATCGCCGGACCATACGAGCACACGTAGTCGATGAAACGGTTGTCATCTGCATCGAAGATGAACGGTCCGCTCGCGCGGTTGATGAAAAGTGGAGCACCACCCACCGCGGACCAGGCGCGCACCGGAGAATTGACCGCGCCTGGAAGCTTAACAACTGCGCGATTGAACAGATCACGAGATTTCCGGTGGTTCATTTTGGTTCATGCACCCCACGTTGCATGATTGCAACTCGATCGCGGCGCACTCGATCGGCATTCATCGCACGCAACCTCCATCTGTTGGTGATGGCTCCAGAAGCCAACGCGCGCTGAGCACTCGCCGGAGCGTGAATCGCGTATGTTCTCGCCGGTATGCCACGCACCACGAATTCTCTTTTCGATCCCAACGATTTGTCTCGATCTGCAATCACACTATTGTCACATCGCGCGCCCTCAGATACTTCATCACCCTATCGTTCGGACAAGATGTACTTCGAGTGGGTTGCGCCGTCCGACGGCGCGATCTGGGCGAAAAACTTTCCGCAGTTCCGCGGAGGAGGCAATACGATGCTCGCATCAGCATTTGATGATATCGATCATGCTCTAGGCACGTTGGCTTCTGGAGCCATCGAGCGAAGCGGCAGTTTTTTGGTTCAATCGAGCGCGCACGGACGATCGAGGGATGCGCGGCAAATTCCCTTTTCAATTCGCGCTACTAGCGCAAACTGGGACAGCACGCTTGTCACCATCCTGAAAAGAGTTTATCACGTTCCCTTGGCCGCAAACTTCCGTTCATATACTCAATCGTTTCTGCGGAAGGTTTAACGCGCGCCTGTTTGTTATGGCCTCAGCGCGAGTGCAAGTCACCGCTGCATTGAATCGAGATCAGAGGCCCACGAAAACCAGACAGGCGCCGGACGAGTTGATAGTCCGCGTCTCAACTCCAATAAGTCGTCGGTTTGAATGAGGGAAAAGTTGCTTATCCACAGCTGTGGAAAAGCTTGTGCGTAATTCTCAGCCGGTTTGGGGCCGGCTGTGTGACTGCCGGGACTGGGCGAACCCGGCATTCGGAGGAAACGAATGGACGGCTTCTGGGAAAAGACTTCAGACCGGCTCCGGCAGGAGCTCGGCGAAGTCGGTTTCGAAACATGGATTGCACCACTCAACTTTCTCGGCGTGGAGGGGAACACTGCATCGATCGAAGCACCGAACCGATTCTTTCGCGAATGGGTTCACGAGAAGTACCTGCCGACCTTGCGCGAAGCGCTGTCAGCAGAGGCAGGCGAAACGGTCGACGTAAAGATCACGCTCAGCACAACGGCCAACGGCCACGGAATCGCGGCGCACAACGGCAATGGTCACTCGACCAACGGATATGCGGGATTAAAGTCGCCAGCCACGCAAAACGGTTCCGCGCAGGCGAATCAACGGCCGACGCTGCATCCGCGGCTCAATCAGCGGTACACCTTCGATGAGTTCGTGGTCGGATCCGCCAACCAGTTCGCGCACGCGGCAGCGCAGGCGGTCGCGAATCAGCCAGGCGAGAAGTACAACCCCCTCTTCATCTATGGCGGAGTCGGCCTCGGCAAGACCCATCTCGTCACGGCGATTGGCCACCTGATCTACGCCAACGGCGATCGACCGCGGAAAGTCCTAATGATGCCCGCGGAGGTCTTCATGAACGAGCTCATCGGATCGCTGCGCGGCGACAAGATGGACGATTTCCGCGCCAAGTTCAGGCACGTCGACGCGCTCATCCTTGACGACGTGCAGTTCCTCGGCGGCCGCGAGCGCACCCAGGAGGAATTCTTCCATACTTTCAACTCGCTCCATGCCGCGCGCCATCAGATCGTGCTCACCTCGGACAAGGTGCCACGCGAAATCCCCGAGCTCGAGGAGCGTCTTCGTAATCGTTTCGAGTCGGGGCTGATCGCCGATATCGCGCCGCCTGATCTCGAAACGCGCGTCGCGATCGTGCAGAAGAAGGCCAAGCTCGAGGGCCTAAGGCTCGCATCGGAGGTCGCGCTCTATATCGCGCGCAGCGTGCAGTCGAATGTGCGCGAGCTCGAGGGATGCCTCACGCGGCTGGCGGCGTTGGCTTCTCTCAACAAATCGGCGATCACGCTCGACTTCGCCCAGGGAGCGCTGCAGGATCTGATTTCGGGCCACGAAGCGAAACCCGATATCGAGGCAATCCAGAAGGTGGTCTCGGATTTCTTCCACATCCGTTTAAGCGATCTTAAATCGAAAAAGCGCACGCAGCATATCGCGTTCTGCCGGCAGGTCGCGATGTATCTCTGCCGGAAGATGACATCGTGCTCGTTTCCAACGATCGGAGTTCATTTCGGCCGCGATCACTCGACCGTGATTCACGCCTACAACCTGATCGCGCGGCGCGTGGGTGCGGATTCGGCGTTTCGCATTTCGATCGAAAAAATAGAACGCGAGCTTAGGGTGATCCGGACGCACGCGGCCTGAGTGAGGATGTTGATGGAGATGTGGGCGGAGTCTGGACAACCTGATCGTTATGGACATGCCGCGCCGCCATCGACGGCGCGGCATGGATCATCACTCCGCCGCTCCACAGTTTTCTCAGCCTTAAATTGCGAGCAAGATCGGTATGTTGTGGGGCCTATCGACAAATCCACAAGCTCTACTAGTAATACTGATCTTTTAGAAATAAATAAGATCCGGATCAGGATCATAGTGTTAAGGATTCATGGGACTCGTTATTGAGCGCGCATCGCTGCTCTCAAGCCTCTCGCTGATGCAGGGAATTGTCGAACGGCGAACTACGGTGCCGATCCTCGGCCATGTTCTTATCGAACCCGATGGCAGCTCGCTTGCGCTCAGCGCGACCGACCTCGAAGTCGGCATCCGCACCCAGGTGACCTGCAACGGCAAGGAAAAAAGTCTCACGCTCAATGCGCGCAAGCTTTTCGAGATCGTGCGCGAAGCCGCCGGCGAGGAAGTCTCGCTGACCTCGCTCGATAACGATTGGGTCGAAATCAAATGCGGGCGCGCAAAGTTCAAAATGATGGGACTCGACCCGCGAAGCTTCCCCGCGATGCCGAGCCAGAGCGCCAAGGAAGGTGCGCCCGCCGGAAAGAAAGCGCTGAAGGCCGAGCTCAAGCTCCCAAGCTCGGTGCTGGGCGAGATGATAGACAAAACGATCTTCGCCGTTAGCCCCGATGAAGCCCGCTATAACCTGAACGGCGTGTACGTCGAGGCCGGAAGCGGCACGGCCAGGATGGTCGCGACCGACAGTCACCGGCTGGCGTTAATCGAGCGCGAGGTCCCCGGATTCAAAATGGACGGCGGTGCGATAATCCCGCGCAAGGGCATAGCTGAGCTCCGGAAGATTCTCGACAGCGGTGGCGACGGTGAGATCAGCCTCTCACTCGAAGGGCAGCTCGCCTATCTTAAGCGTGGTGCGACGGAAGTCTCGATGCGCCTGGTCGAGGGTGAATTTCCCGACTATCGCGGCGTCATTCCGAAGAGCTCGAAGTACAAAGTGGCCGTCGATCGCGACGCTCTGTTGGCGGCCATCAAGCGCGCGGCGATTTTCTCGAGCGAGCGCTACCACGGCGTGAAGTTCTCGCTCTCGCCGGGGACGCTGACGGTTTCATCGACCAGTCCGGAGACTGGAGAAGCCAGCGAAACACTCGATATCGATTTCAAGGGCGAAGAATTCTCAATTGGTTTCAACGCCGGCTACGTTCAGCAGGCCCTTGGCGTTTTGCCCCAGGGATCCGAAGTCGAGTTTGGACTCAGCGACGATGTTAGCGCGGGCGTGATGTTGTCGCCGGCCGATTCCAAGTACACCTACGTCGTAATGCCGATGCGTTTGTAACCGCCTGCTCGCGGCTGGCGGCTGCTCCTCTGCCTCATCGCCTGAGAGGACCAAGGTGATGGCCATCCTGGTAACGTTGTGTTCCTGAGCGAGCACTTCGCAAGTCGAAGAACCCGACGATCACAACTGTTGGTTACTTCAACAAGGGCTGACCTACGAGCGATATAATCCGGGCTGCTTCGACTCCGCTGGCCGCGTCGCTGCGCGCGGAATGATGAGATGGACGGGCGCCCGCTATAGACGGCCGCGCAATGGGCCAAGAATGTGACGCGAGATTGGAAACTTGAGGAGGGCCGGCGATGGAGTCACAACCGTGGCAATCGATGTGGCAAAGAGCGTGTTCGCGGTGAGCTGGGCCGATGCGCGGGGCGCCGTGGTGCTGCGTAAGCAAGTGCGGCGCGCGCAAATGGTTAGACTTTTTGCGCCAGCCGCCGCCGAGCGTGGTGGGGCTGGAGGCGATCTGCGGCGCGCATCACTCACGCGCCGCAGATCGCCGCGCTCGGCCAGCAGCAGGTGCGGCTGATGAGTGCGCGCGGCAGTGGCGGCGACGCTGGCGGCTGAAGCGCCGTGGCGAAGTCCGCGGCGCGCTGCGAGAGATGTTTTGGAGCTGATGAGGCAGTGGCGCGAACTCGAGGTTGGCCTTGATGCGCGGCACTGACGCGATCGCCAAGGCGGCCGCCCACGATGGGCGCGGCGTGCGGCTGCAGGCGGTTTCCGGGGTAGGTCCGCTGACCGCCAGCGCGTTGGCCGCCACGGTGGGGATGTGCGCGAGTTCAAAAAACGGCCGCGCGCTGAGCGCCTATCTGGGACTGACGCCGCGCCAGCATTCCTCGGCCGGCCAGACCGTGCTGCTCGGCATCAGCAAGCATGGCGACCGCGACCTGCGCACGCTGCTGATCCACGGCGCGCGCTCGACCCTGTATGGCAAGCGCTGCAGCAGCACCCCAGAGGCAGGTGGGCGGCGCGCCTCATGGCGAGGGGCGGACCCCAGGTCGCGGCGGTCGCGCTGGGCCACCACACCGCGCGGCGTGCTGCGGGCCTTGCTTAGCCGCGGCCAATGCTGCGCTCGCGTGTAAAGGGCGGAACATCATCTGTCAGGCAGTTAGGTCAAGACGTTCTGTTAGTTAAGCCCAGTGTCAGATCGCACAGCCAGCGATAGCCTCCGCGCTGCCGCGCCGTTTCGCCTTCAGCGCCGCGCGATCCGCAACTGTCACTTGCAATCCTGGAAACCGCTGCTGCTTCGGCTTTCGCTCACGTCGTCTCTTTGCGCAAATCTCCTCGCTCAGCGCCAGCTGCCCTTTGATCGATGCGCTTCCGTCGAAGCACTGGTGGGTTTCCTATGAAGGCGGGCGTGGAGCGCAGAGCGCATCACATCTTTGGGTGGGGCGATGCCGTTGAACAATTCGAAAGCGAGTTCGCCCTGGTTGATGAGCATGGCGGTGCCGTCGGCGTAGCGGCGCTTCAGCGCGATCGCTGGCCTCAGGAACGCCGTCGGTTGCGCGCCGTACAGCAGATCATAGAAGAAGCAGTCTCGCTGCGTTGCCCTGTAATCGAGGCGCGCGAACCGCCTCCTCGTGAGACCCATCGGCGTCGCATTAAAGATGATGCGTGCCGATGCGAGCAGATCGCGATCGACCAGCGCATTCAGGCCACGCGCGATAAGCCGCGTTGCGCCGAGCGCGCGCGAAAGCCGGCGCGCGAGGCGCGTGCCGCGCGAACGAGTGCGATTTGCGATCACGATTTTTGCCGCGCCGAGGCGCGCGCAGGCGAGGATCGCGGATGCCGCCGCGCCGCCCGCGCCAATAACGATCGCGGCTTCACCATGGATCTGAACTCCGAGCGAGCGCAGGTCGCGTTCGAGGCCGCGCGCATCGGTGTTGTCGCCGATGAGGATGCCGCCGCGGTTGATCGCGCAGTTCACGGCCGCGAGCGTGCGCGCCTCGAAGCTCAACCGCTTGATTAATTTCGCAGCTTGCTCCTTGTGCGGAACGGTCAGGTTGACGCCGACGATCCCGAGCGCCGGAATCGCGCGGAGTGCCGCTGCGAGATCGTTTGGCTTTACGTGGAACGCGACGTAGGTACGATCGATGCCGAGCGCGGCGTATGCGGCGTTATGCATCGTCGGTGACATCGAATGTTCGACTGGATCGCCAAAGATGGCAGCGATTTTAGTGCCGCCGCCGATCCTCGCAATGTCTGCCGCTGCCCGCTTCCGCTCGACCATCGCGCGCGAGCCGTCACGGGCGCGAGCGGGCCGCCGCGCGGATTTCATCGCCGGTGAAGATCGATTTGATCGTGAGGCCTTCGCGGGCGAACGCTTCCGCGCCGCCTTCGCCGCGATCAACGAGGAAGATTGCGGCTGTCACGATCGCGCCTGCCTCGCGCACGGCCTTTAGTGCGTCGAGCGTGGAGCCCCCCGTCGTGATCGTGTCGTCCAGCACGGCAGTCTTGAGGCCCGCCTCGAAGGCGCCTTCGATTTGCCGGCCCATGCCATGGCTCTTGGCTTCCTTTCGCACGAAGAACCCGCGCATCGTGACGTCGTGCCGATAGGCCGCCGCGAGGATCGCGTCGGTGACTGGAATCGCGCCGGCAGCCATCCCGCCGATCTGTTCGATGCCCGCGTCGGTCGCAAGCTCGAGCATCAGCTCGCCCGCGAGGAACGCCGCGCGCGGGATGAACATCGCGCGTCGGCAATCGAGGTAATAGTCGGACTTTTGACCCGATGAGAGCGTGACTTCGCGCTCGACGTAGCATTCGCGGACCAGGGTTTCGATCAACTCGCTCCGGTATTCGAGGTTCACGGTGCGGCAATATTAGCGGATGACGTGAGGCGGGCAATAGGAGTACAGTGCGGCAGCACGGTATGGAAACAAATTCTGCTCCAACTCTCGCCGGCGTCGCGACCGCGATGCCATCGAATTATCAAAATCAACAGCAACTGGCAGCGGCGCTCCGGCAAATCTGGGTCGGCCAGGATCGGACTCTCCGGCTCTTTGATCAGATTCAGCGCTCGCTCAAGATTCAGGGACGGCATCTGGCGCTGCCGGTCGCTGACTACTACGGTCTCGATACCTTTTCAAAGTGCAACAACGCATGGCTCAAGTTGGCACCGGAACTCGGCACGGCGGCGGTGCGCACGGCGCTCGGGCGCGCGGGAATCGAGCCGCGCGAAGTCGGCCATCTCTTTTTTGTTACGGTCACCGGAATCGCGACGCCCAGTATCGACACGCGCGTGGTGGCTGCCTTGGGGTTTCGGCGCGACGTGAAACGCACACCGATTTTTGGCCTCGGATGCACGGCAGGAGCCTCGGGAATTGCGCGCGCGGCCGATTACGTGCGCGCCTATCCGAACGAAGTCGCCGTGCTGCTTTCAGTCGAGCTCTGCTCGCTGACACTGCAACGCACTGATACGTCTCCCGCCAACGTTATCGCCTCTGGCCTCTTCGGCGACGGCTCCGCCGCCGTCGTGGTCTCCGGGCGCGAACGCAAGCCGTCTTCGGGCCCGAAGATCCTCGCCTCGCGCCCGCTGCTCTTCGCCAACACCGAAGAGATTCTCGGCTGGGACCTGGTCGATACCGGATTCAAGATCGTGCTCTCGCCGAAGCTGACTGAGCTGGTGCGAGAGCATATCCGCGAGGAAGTCGATTCGTTCCTCGCCGACAGTGGCCTCGAACGCGACTCGATTCGCCACTGGCTCGCGCACGCGGGCGGACCGAATATCCTGAAGGCGATGGATCGCGCGCTCGCGCTGCCCGAGGGGGCGCTCACGCGATCGTGGAATTCGCTGCGTTGCGCGGGGAACCTCTCGTCGGCGTCGGTGCTGTACACGATCAACGACCTGGTCGAGTCGGGCGATGCGCGCCCCGGCGATCTGGGCATGGTGATCGGGATGGGTCCGGGCTTTTCGATGGAGTTGGTTCTGCTGCAGTGGTGATCCCGCTCGGTTGGTACCTGGTTCTGCTCACGGCGCTCGCGGCTGAGCGAATCTTCGAGCTCTATCTGGCTCGGCGGAATGCGCGTCGT
Source organism: Candidatus Binataceae bacterium (assembly GCA_030038355.1). Lineage (GTDB taxonomy): Bacteria > Desulfobacterota > Binatia > Binatales > Binataceae > JASHPB01. Next base: position 4,598 of record JASHPB010000065.1, on the reverse strand, counting down.
GCCTTCTCGCGCGGTGCTATCGAAGTAGGGCAGCGGCACTACCATGTGATGGCGGCGATGCACACCGCGTTTATCGCATCGTGCGCGATCGAAGCGATACATTCCCCGCATGCGCTGCCGCCGGCGATTGTCTGGGGCGCCCTGGTGGCGGAGGCTCTGGCGCAAGCGCTCCGCTACTGGGCGGTGGCGACGCTTGGCGAGCGGTGGAATACGCGCGTGATCGTGACGCCGGAGGCGGCGCCGGTGACCGGCGGTCCTTACCGTTTTCTAAGGCATCCGAATTATCTCGCGGTCGTGATTGAAATCGCGGCGGTGCCGCTGATCGGCGGCGCAATCGTGACAGCGATCGTCTTTTCGATCCTGAATGCGATGGTGCTCGCCGTGCGGATTCACACCGAGGAGCGCGCGCTCGGCGCCAAGTGGGCGGAAGCATTCGGTGCGCGTCCACGCCGGATTCCGACGCTTGGCCACGGGCCGCGCGCGGGCTGATCGTACAAAGCGAATTTCCGTCCTGATATCATTCGCCGATGTTCTTCGCGCCGTTCATCTTCATCTGGGTCATTATCTTCGTCATCGGGCTCGCGTTTATTTTCCTGCTGATCCAGATCCACATCATCAACTATGCATTCCAGATGCTTGGGCTGCCGCCGCAACTTGCGTTGCTGGCGCTGCTGGCGGCGCTCTTCGGCAGCTTCATCAACATCCCAGTCACGCGAATCGAAAACACGGGCGCGCCACCGCCCATGATCGTGCGGAGCTTCGGTGTCGCGTACCGGGTGCCGACGCACTATGCGAGCGGCTCGACGGTGGTCGCGGTGAACGTGGGCGGCGCGATCGTGCCGGTGCTGATTTCAATTTACGTGCTGTACCAGTTTCCGGCGGTGATCCTTGCTGCGGCGGTCGGCACGGCAATCGTTGCGCTGATCGTGCATCGGTCGGCACGGCCGATTCCGGGGCTCGGAATCGCAACTCCGATGCTGATACCGCCGATCGTAGCGGCGCTGGTGGCATATGCGCTCGATGCCGCATTTGGCACGGCGCAGCATCATCGCGACGTGATCGCGTTCGTGAGCGGCGTGATGGGTACGCTGATCGGTGCGGACTTGCTGAACCTCAACAAGATTGCGGACCTGGGTGCGCCGGTCGCGTCGATCGGCGGGGCGGGTACGTTCGACGGGATTTTCCTGACCGGGATTGTCGCGGTGCTGCTGGCGTAGCGAAGTTTGTCTGGCGGCGAGGCAACCACTTGTCCCAAGCTGGTCGCGCCGTGGCACAATGGTTCCAAAGTGGAACCATTCTGGAGAAAGATCACGCCAGTCACCTTGACGATCAAGAATGCGCCGGTGCGAACCGTGGCGCAGCTGGGCAAGCCAGCGAGCGCCAACCATCGATCGCTGCAGGGAGAACTAATGGCGCTGCTAGAGGAATCGGTCGAACGCGAGGTCATTTCGATCGATGAACTGCAGCGGCGCATCGCGCGGCTTAAGCTCCGCACTCCTTTGGAGAGCGTTCAAGCGATTCGCGACGATCGCGATGCCCGCTAAGGTCGTTGATGCATCGGTGATCGCCGCAATCCTCTTCAACGAAGAGGATGCATCGATGGTGGTCGAGCTGATTGGCGACGCCGATTTGTGGGCACCTCGGCTGCTGCCTTTCGAATTAAGCAGTGTCGCGTGCAACGAATCACGTTTTAGTCCCAAGCTTCAGGAAGGTGTGATGGCGGCTCTTGAACTGCTGGCCGCTTTGAACATCAGCTAGGTTGATTGCCCGCCTGACAAGGTTGCCCGGCTGGCACTGCTAAGCGGCCTAACCAGTTACGACGCGGCATACCTTGACACCGCGCCGGTGAATCGATGCCCGCTCGTAACACTCGATCAACCCCTCGGGCGTGTCTCGCAGACGGTTAGGCGGCTTTGAATTTCACCAGCGTACGATCGGGCGTTACGTCGTCGAAGTAAACGGCGACCGGCATATCGACGTGCACCGCTCTTGGATCGGCAACGATATTGGTAGTCATCTTGGGACCCTCGTCGAGCTCGACGATCGCGAGGATATAAGGCTCCATGAAGTGCCGGCTCGATGCGCGGTGCACGACGGTGTAGCTGTAAACCTTGCCGAGGCCGCTCGCGCGCTGCCACTTGAGCTCGTCGGCGAAGCAGTTCGGGCATCGATCGCGCGGATAGTAGATAAACTGGCCGCATGCGCCGCATCGCTGGAGCATCAACTGGTGACGCTTCGCCGCGTCCCAGAACGGGCGGCTCGTGGGCGAGGGCTTCGGAAGAGGCTTGGTGTATTCGCTCATGACCTGCGCTCCATGACGAGGCCGACCTGTTCGCTCATGATTCCGCCGTTGCCGTTGACGTAGCCGAGCGAGGCGTTCTTCACCTGGCGCTCGCCGCCGCGGCCCATCAGTTGGCGAATCATCTCGGTGACGTGACTCATGCCTCCCGCGAGGCCCGGTTGCCCGAACGAGAGCTGCCCGCCGTGCGTGTTGCAAGGGAAATCGCCCTTGTAAGTGAGATCGTGCTCAGCAACGAAAGGGCCGCCCTGGCCTTTCTTGCAAAAGCCCGCGTCCTCGAGCGTGACGATCACGGTAATCGTGTAGCAGTCGTAGGGGCAGACGAGCTGCATGTCTTTGGGCTTGAGTCCGGCCATCTTGAAGGCGGAATCGGCGGCGATCTTGATCGGCGACTCGGTTAATGATGGCGCGTACGTGATCGAAGAGTGGTTGCAGTACTCGCCCGCGCCGAGAAGCCACACCGGCGGATGCTTGGCGCGTTTGGCGACCTCAGGCGACGCTACGATGACGGCGGCGCCGCCGCTCACTGGGCTCACGATCTCGAAGATGTGCAGCGGGTCGACGATCATGCGCGAGTTGAGCACGTCGCTAATCGTGAGTGGCTTGTCGTTGAAGGTGGCCAGCGGATTCTTGAGTGCGTTGGTCCGCTGGTCGACGGCAACCTTGGCCATCTGCTCGGGCTTGGTGCTGTACTCGAACATATGGCGATGCGCGATCATGGCGTAGCCGCAGTTAGCGCCGATATTGCCGTAGGGCGCCTCGAACTCGCGCATCACGGAGACTGTAGGCGGGCGCTGATCGCCGCGGCGATTCAAATCGGCGACGAGGCAGAGCACGGCGTTGCACATTCCCGCGTCGATAGCGGCGGCGGCGCGCCAGATCATTCCGGCGGGGCTCGCGCCGCCGATATCGACCTGGTTCAGCATCTTCAGATGGAGCCCAAGCACCTCGGCCGCGCTGGCAGGGTAGATGAAGCCCGGGTCGGCGAACGGCACGCCGACGAGGAAGCCGTCGATGTCCTTTTTCTCAAGGCCCGCGTCGGCGATCGCCTCGGCCGTGACCTTGGCCATCAGGCCGAGCGCGGTGTTGTCGCCTGGTTCCTTGAGCGGTTTGAGTTCGCCGATTCCGATTGCCGCTGCTTTGGCCTTGATACTCATCGCAATTCTCCCGGTTTCGATCGTCACGCTTACCACAAATGCGCGGTCGAGCGTGAAGGACGGCGCTGCGATCCGAACGGCCGTGATGCTGACTCGGATCGCGCCTTCAGGTAATTTGCAGAATTCCAGGAGTCATCTCAAATGGCATTTATCATCTGCGACGACCACAACCTCGACGTCGAGGCCGACGGGATCGACAACGCCGCGGCCAAGCAGCTCATGCTGAGCGACGCGAAACCGGGCGCGACACCGGTCGAGAAGGAAATAATCGAATTCGGCAAAAAGCACCGTGACTGCAACATTCGGATTCTGGCGGGCTGACGGGCTGCGGCACAGATCGCGCGGCCGCTCGATCAGTTCATCGAATCGCAACAAGTCGAACGATTTCCCGAATCATATTGACCGCTTGTCCAAGCGGCGGATAGTATTCCGGCGCGGGGTGGAGCAGTCTGGTAGCTCGCCGGGCTCATAACCCGGAGGTCGAAGGTTCAAATCCTTCCCCCGCAACCATCAAATTCCCCACATTCTGTTTGCGGTTTTCTCAAGCGTGCAACGATGCATGCGCGATGGCTCGTCATATCCATGGGCCAATGCGCGCGCCAATCGTCTCCGGATTTCTATTCTGTCTGGCTCCCAACGAAGACCAAACGACGCTCTCGAACTCGGGACCACGCATCCGACCAGGGTGAAGCCGGACGCCCTTCAGAGCCCGCGCGCAACTTCACGCACCAATCCTCTGAGCCAGAGGTGGCCGGGGTCATCGTTCAACGGGGGCATCCGCCCACCAATGAAATCAGACACACCCCCGAAGGTCAGGAGTCCGACGGCGCAAGAGCGAGAGCCTTAGTGCGCGACGGCAATCGGACGACGCCGATTGCGAGTACCGACAACTCGCCGTCCTGCTGCACCGCGCGTTGCGCGATCTCGACATAGTGAGCGCCGTCCTCTTCGAATTTCCGCGTCACCTCTCCCTCGATGAAAATCGTATCGCCAACGGGATTGTGGCGGCGGATCTTTACTGCGATTTTTCGCAGGAAGCCGGCATCACCCATCCAGTTGGTGAGATGATGCGTCATCCAGGAGCATCGTTCGGGGCCGTAATCGTACGCGGCAGGAGTGCCGACGAGCGTCGCGAGGTCATC